>DASXYU010000109.1:0-1716 GCA_036502295.1 Jatrophihabitans sp.
CCCGCGACGGTACGGCGAACCCGACATGAAGGTGCCGCGTGACCGGATGCTCGGCGTCCATCTCGGCGAGTGAGAAGTCCTTCCACTCGTCGAACCGCGCAGCGGAGTGGGTCGGCTCGCCCAGCAGCGTGTTGTAGAAGCGTCGGCTCGCCTCGCGGTCCGAGGCGCGGATCGTGACGTGATCCAGCATCAGGAGATCATCGCGGACAGCCACTCATGCGATCCATGGCAGCGATGTCGGCCTCAGTGAAGCGATCGATGCTCGAGTTCCTGGCGATACCGGAGTCGCTCCGGCTGGTGCTGAGGATCCCTTGGGTCAATGCGATGAGCTGCCGGACGGAGCGACGCAGAACGAGAGGGTCGTCTTCCACCGTTTTCGCCCATAACTGCCCGTACGCGAAGGTGAGGTCTTCGTGCTTTCCGTCAGGGTCGAGCTTGGCGTCCCAGCCGAAGCCGATGTGCTCGAGTTGTCCATTCGACAGCCGCGGCGGCTCACCGGTGTTCTCGGTGATCGAGACCTGCTCGGCGTCGGCCGCGCTCTGGGAGCCGAGCGAGCGGCTCTCCAGGGTGACGTCGAGCCCGTCCCGGCGCGCCTCTCCGACAACGGATGCGATCTGCGTGACGGTGGAGGTCGGGACGTCGCTCTCGGGTGCGAAGCGGATCCGCTGGCAGGCGCGACCCCAGGGCCGGCCGACCGGGAGCGGCTTGCCGCGAGGACCGGTGAAGGTGCGGTATCCGGGCGCACCCGCGATCCTCGTCAACGAGCTGCGCCGATAGGCCAGCCAGAAGCTCGAGCCGAGCAGGGCCAGCGGAAGCACGACGGTCAGCGTCACCCAGAGCAGGCGGTGACGGCGGCGTGCTGGCAGCGTGGACGGCTTGTCGTGCTCCTCGAAGAGGGCCGTGGCCTCCGGCATCCACTGCACGTGCGGCGCGCTTAGCCACGCGCGCAGATGGTCACGGGCTGCGCTCGGCATCACGTAGCCGCGGTTGCGCAGATAGACCCGTAGGGGCTTCTCGAGCCCAGGGGCCGACAACAGCACCCAGGCGGTTCCACCTTTCGGCCTGGCTGCGCTGACCGCGGTCACGCTCGTCAGCGGCAACCGGTGTACCTGCCCCCACCCGAGGTAGTAGAGGACGGGCCCGTCGACCCAGCGTGCCTTCAGGGCAACGAGCACCGACGCGAGCATCAGGCCGATCCCCACGCCGATGGAGCGCGTGTACACGTGGAAATAGACGTCGAGGAGGATGATCGCCAGCCCGGTGAGGCCGATACCCGCTGCCTGCGGGAGTGGCATCGTCAGCCGGTGCCGGTCTCTGCCGTTGCAGGCGACCGCCCTCGCGAGGCTGTCTCTCTCGGCGCTCAGCTTGTCCGCCGGGAAGACAGGCGTCCATCCGGCATCGGACGCCGTATCTACCGGCGCCGCCGCGACTCCCCTCTCCGGTGGCTCGTGTAGGAGACGGCGGCGCACCATGAAAGCCCGCGCCGTGGCGACGACTCCGGCCGCGACCGCGATGACGTCGCCGACACTCCCCACCGCGCCGCCCGCGTCCGAGAGCGCGATCCAGACGACGCACACGACCAGATAGCCGGCTGCCTCGACCGCCAGTGCGCGGCTGTGCAACCGCCACGCTGCCCAGGCAAAGCACGGCGGCGCCGGTAGCGCGAATGCGAGCGGCAACAGCGCCCAGGCGAACGTCAACCAACGCGCACGCGTC
>DASXYU010000110.1:0-39000 GCA_036502295.1 Jatrophihabitans sp.
CTCGATATAGACGTCCACCGGCTCGATGTCGAAGAGCGAGACACGCACGTTACGACGGATGTAATCCGACGGGCGCATCGTGATCGGAAGCGCGCCCTCGGTGTTGCCGAGCGAGAACTTGCGGGAGTGGGAGTTCCAGAAGTCCAGGTTCTGGGCGAGCGGCCCGACCCACTGCCCGAGCACCTCGCACGAACCGAAGCGCAGCCGGGGGTGTCGCTCGAAGACTCCGCCCAGCACCATCGTCGCGAGGAAGTTCTGCACCGGCAGGTGCAGCGTGGAGAGCGTCCACGGGTCCATCTGGAACTCCTCGCCCGCCTTCCAGCCCTGAAACGCCGGAGCGTTACGCCACGCGGTCGTGGTGAGGAATTCGGCATCGGCACCCACGTGTGCCATCAGCGGTACGTCGCCGGCGGCGAGGACGTCCCACACCCGGTCCAGGTCGGGGTGCGCCGGGGAGAGACCGCCGGGCAGTTCCGCGCTCGGGATCCAGACGGCGCGCACGCCGTTGTCCACCAGCCGGCGCACCTGCTGGTACAGCTCCTCGACGGTGGGCGCCAGGGCGATGCCGACCAGCCGCAGCCGGTCGGACTCCCGCGCGGTCCGGATGCAGTAGTCGTTGTAGGCGTCGATCAACGCCTTCGCGTAAGCCTTCCGGTCGCCCTGGATGCTCTTGAACATGTCGGGATAGGTGTCGCAGCGGAAGTAGAAGCTCACCGCGTAAAGACCGATGCTGCCCGGAAAGACCATCTGCCGCCGGATGCCGGTGAAGTCGAGGACATCCAGTCGGCGCCGGAGATCGAAAGCCCCAGGAGCTTTGGCGAACTTCGTCGTCCAGACGGTCTCGTCGGTGATCTCGGTGTCGTCGGACTGCATAGGCGCGGCGATCGGCATCCTCGAGCCGGCGAATGCCTCGACGAAGTCATGGGCGACCGAGCCGAACTGCTCCTCCCACATGGCGACGGGCGTGTATTCATGGCTGTCCACGTCCAGGATCTGGCCGGAGAGGCGATCCAACGCGGGCGGCAGAACGGCGGCGGTGCTGGTCATGTCGCGCTCCCTTCGAGTTGCTGGGCAGCCGGGGAGGTCCCGGCGACCACAGAGACGGGCTCACTCAGCTCGTGGCCGAGTAGACGGGCGGCGAATTCGCCAGACTCGCCGGTGGTGCGGGGGTACTCGACCCCGGACGGATCGAGGACGTCGGCCAGGCGCGTCCGCAGTGCCTCAGGGGTGAGTTCGCGATCGGTGACCCCGCGCGTCTCGCCCAGTAGGGTGGCAGCGAATCGTCCTCCCCCGGCGACGAACAACTCCCCGGTGACCGAACAGTCCTCGTGCAGCAGCACGGCCACCAACGGCGAGACCAGCTCGGGACGCATGGTGTCGAGGAACCAGCTTCTGTATGGCGACGCGGCGAGGTTCTCGGCCATGCGGGTCGCCCCTGCCGGCGCGATCGCGTTGACACCGATGCCATGCGGCCGGCCCTCGTCGGCGAGGGCCCGGGTGAGACCGATGAGTGCCGCCTTGGCGGTCGAGTACGCGACGCTGTGCGCCATGCCGTAGTACGCGGTGGAGCTGGTGAGGACGATCCGTCCGAAGCCCTGCGCGCACATCGCGGGCCAGGCACGGCGCGCGAGTTCGAATCCGGCGCGGGCGTTGACCGCGAGCAGCGTGTCAAGACGGCCGAGTTCGTCCTCGGCGAAGTCCCGTCCGCCGAGGGTGAAGCCGGCGTTGTGCACGACCCCGTCGACCCGATCGAACGCGGCAAGAGTGGCGTCCACCGCGCCGCGCGCTCCGTCCGGGTCGGTGAGGTCGGCGAGGTACGCCTGCGCCACGCCACCGGCCGCGCGGATCGCCTGCACCGTCTCTGCAGCCGGGGTCGCGTCGGCGCCCGCGCCGAAAAGGTCGGTGCCGACGTCGGCAACCATCACCTGTGCTCCCCGGGCAGCGAGCAGCAGCGCGTGCGCCCGACCTATGCCACGTCCGGCGCCCGTGACCAGGACGGCCCGGCCGTCGAAGCTGATCACGCCGCGTCCTCGACGAAGTCGGCGAGCATATGGATGAAGATCATCCGCTCGTTCGCGAAGTCAAGCAGGCCCTCGTTGAGCCAGCGGCTCACCGCCAGCCCACGCATCGTCGCGAAGAGGATGCGCTGGAACGCCGCGCCGGCGATGACGTCGCCGAAGAGGCGTTGCATCGTGGCCCGCCAGATCGCCTCGGCGTCCACGTCGAACGCACGCAGTGCCTCCCGGGCCACCTCGGAGGCTTCCGGATCTCGCAGCAGATGCAGGTAGATCTCCAGGTAGCCGAGGTACTCGGGGCGCCGGAAGTAGTCCCAGACCACGGCGGCGACGGCGTCGACGCGCTGCACCGCGGTGGCATCGATCTCCACGTCAAGTTCGGCGAGCACCGAGCGCAACCCGGCAGAGGCGTTGTCGACCACGGCAAGCAGCAGCGCGGTGTAGGAGCCGAAGTGGTGCTGAATGACGCCCCAGGTGAAGCCGGAACGGCGGACGACTTCGCGCGAGGTGGTGCGGCTGAGCCCGAGCTCCGCAATGGCCTCTGATGCGACGGCGATGATCGCCGACCGCGTCGCGAGGCCCTTCGCGTAGTTCGCTCGCGCCAGACTGGTGACGTTTCCGGACGCCCGGGTCACTCCGAAAGCCCCTCATACTGCCTCAGCTTGCGCACCTGCCCGGCCGGCATGGCATCGCGCCGATGCTGCAGGCCGACGTTGTCCCACGCCACGATGTCGCCCTGCCGCCAGTGGTACGCCAGCCGTGGTGCGTTGACGTCCGTGTGCTCACGCAGCCGGGCCAGCAGCTCATCGCTCTCGGCCAGGTCGAAGCCGACGATGCGGCGCGTGAAGTCGTTCGGGTAGAGGGCGACTCGGCCGCTCTGCGGGTGCGGCGTGAAGACGAGGTGCATCGAGTCGGCCAGTCGCGGCCGCTGCTCCGGGCTCGGCTGGCGCGGGTCGAAGAAGACGCACATCTTGTCGCGGAGCCGGAACTTCAGCTCGGCGGGCAGCGTCTCGTACGCCACGTACATGTCGCGGAATTCGGTGGGCACGACATCGCCGACGATCTCGACGGCCTCCAGCAAGCTCATGATCTTCAGCTGCGGGCGGTGGGACTGGTCGCTGTGCCAGACCAGCTCATTGGCACCCGCGTCCGGGTTGTTGATGTAGTTCTGCTCGTGCTGGCGCGTCACCACGTTGCGCTGATCGTCGTCGAAGGTGCCGTAGTGGTACGTGCCGTCATAGGTCTGCAGGACGAGCCGCCCGAACTCCGCGAAGAACTCGTCCAACTGCTCGTGGGTGGGCGAGGCTTGGCCCCGGAAGATGATCAGCAGCTTGCTGCGTAGCAGGGCGGTGAGCTCGCGGACCGTCTCCGGATCCGGACGTCCCCAGTGCAATCCCTCGACCACGACCCCGAACGGGCTGTCGAGATAGGTGCGCTTCAGGCGTGCGCGTGCCGGTGCTGACATTCGTGTCCTCCGCTCGATGGCAAGTGGAGAAAGGATGGCACGCGCTATGGATTTAGGCAAGCGCTTGCTTGGTGCGGCGTCACCCGTCCGGCTTCGAGTACGGAGCCCAGACCGGTCGACGGCGCTCATGCAGGGCGGCGATCCCCTCCGCCGCGTCGGGGTGGGTCCGAAAGTGCGTCGCGCCGGCCTCTGCCTCGACGAGGGCATCGCCGAGCGGTAGCTCCAGCGCCGCCCAGATGGCGCGCTTGGCTTCACGCATCGCGGCCGGCGAGTTCGCGGCGAGTGACCGGGCCACCTCCAGCGCACGGTGGAGTAAGGACTCCGGTGCAACGACTTCGCTCACCAGTCCCGCGGCGAGCGCCGAGGGCGCGTCCAGCACTTCGGCCCGTCCGGCGAGCGTCATGCGCAGCACGCGCTTGAAGTCGGCCGTGCGGCCGAGGACGACCGCCCCCATGGTGGCGGCGATACCGATGCTCACCCCGGGATTGTCGAAGCTCGCATTCTGCGAGGCGAGGACGATGTCACCGTCCGCGACGAGCATCAGACCGCCACCGGTGCAGTGGCCGTTCACCGCGACGATCACCGGCTTGCCGACTGCCTGGTCACGCGAGGTGATGCGCACCGGCAGCGGCTCGGCGTCACCGGTGGTGATGGCGATGATCGCCGGGTCGCGGATATCGACCCCGGAACAGAAGTTGCGCTCACCGGACGCGGTGAGAACGACGGCGATCACTGCGTCGTCCGCCTCGGCGCGCCGCCACGCGTCGGGCAGTTCGCGGGTGAGCGCCGAGTGGTCGAGCGAGTTTCCCCGCTCCGGCCGATCGATCGTGATCACCGCGACGCAATCGGTCGCCTCGTAGGTGATCGGCACCGCGCCTCCGTTCACTGGATAGCGCTGCTATCTAATCATTGTATTCATGACACGTGAAGGCGCATGATGCGCGGCATGGCAGAGCTGGTCATGACCGCGGACTACGCCAATCTCGGCGATCTGCTCGTCGCCGTCGCGGAGCGGTATCCGGAGAACGAAGCCTTCGTCGACGGCCAGCAGCGGCTGAGCTTCGGCGACTGGCATACGAAAGCATCCTCGCTCGCCGCGGCCCTGACCGAACGTGGCATCAGCAAGGGCGACGTGGTGGTGCTGACGTTGCCGACTGGGCTGGACTACGCCATTGCGTACTGCGCAGTGCTACTGCTGGGCGGCATCGTCACCGGCGTCAACCCGCGGCTCGGCCCCGGCGAGATCGCCGGAATCCTCGAGCAGTCCGCGGCCGCGGCGGTGATCGAGCCCGCCCCGGCGGATCGCCGCATTCCCGACGGCTTCGCGGGACTGCGGATCACCGACGAGGAGGTTCGCGCCGGCTACGCGCATACGCCGCTCACGTCGCGACCCTCGGTGACCGCCGGGGACCCCGCCGTGATCGTCTGGACGAGCGGCACCACCGGGGCCCCGAAGGGGGCCTGGTTCGACCACGCGGCGCTCGCCGCCGGTGCCCGCGTCTCGGGGCTTCTCTCAGCACCCTTCGACCGCCGGCTGATGCCGACACCGTTCGCGCACGCGGGCTTCATGACCCGGGTCTGGGACCAGCTCGCGTTCGTGATGACAACGATCCTCACCCCAACTCCGTGGAGCGCCCCGGCGATGCTCGCCGCACTGGTGCAGGAGCACGTCACGGTGGGCCAGGGGGTGCCGACGCAGTGGGAGAAGCTCCTCGTCCTGCTGCACGAGACCGGCACCATGCTGCCGGATCTGCGCATCGTCGGCACCGGGGCCGCGAAGGTATCGGCCGAGCTCGTGCATGACCTGAGCAAGTATCTCGGCGTTCCGGTGCTCGCCCGGTACGCATGTACGGAGGCGCCTTCCATCACCGGGACCCGCGTTGACGACCCGCCCGAGGTGCTCGAGCAGACCGTGGGGCGAGCCCAAAACGGCATCCGGGTCCGCATCCTCAACGAGAGCCTTGAGCCGCTGCCGCTGGGCGAGGTCGGACGAGTGGCGATCGCGTCGCCGTTCCAGATGCGTGGCTATTGGCGCGCACCGGAGCTCACCGCGGCCGCCTTCACCCCGGACGGATGGCTCGTCAGCAGCGACCTCGGCACGCTCGACGCGGACGGCAACCTCACGTTGGTGGGGCGTACCTCGGAGGTCTACATCCGTGGCGGGTACAACGTTTATCCACTGGAGGTGGAGAACGTCCTCACCGCCCACCCCGACGTCGCCGGTGCCGCCGTGGTGGGCACGCCCGCGGCGGTGATCGGTGAGATCGGCGTGGCCTTCGTCGTACCTGCTGCGGGCCGGGAGCCGACGCTGGAGGTACTGCGAGCCTGGTGTGCCGAGCACATCGCGGACTACAAGGCCCCTGACCGGTTGGAGATCGTGGCGGAGCTGCCGCTCACCTCGATGATGAAGATAGATAAGCTCAGCCTGCGTCGCCGGGCGGCCTCCGCAGGCCCTCAGTCGAAGCGCAGATAGGCCGTCTGGTCGGCGACGGCGAGCAGCGTGCCGTCGCTTCCCCATTGCCGCACGCGGCCGATGCAGAACTGGCCGTCCTGGGCGGCGAGTTCCACCTCCAGCAGCACCCATTCGTCCACCGGCGACCCGGTGAGACGCACGGTCGAGGAGACGGAGGTGGCGTACCGCACCCCCCCGATGCTTCGCACGATGAGGTACGGGACGTGGTCGGAGAGGACGGCGAGCGCCGCGGACGGGTCGACGTCGCAGCGCACCCGCGCCCAGAGGAGGACCTGCCCGCCACGATCGTCCTCGGGCGATGGCTCCGGCGAGGCAAGCCGCACGTCGAGGGTGTCGTTCGCGGTGCCGGCGCCGCGGTAGCGAAACGTCCGCCCGGGGCAGGCATCCGGATCGGGTACCTCCGGTGCGGGCGACCAGGCGCGTGCCTGGGGGACGAAGCCGTCCCCTGCGACGATGCGGGCGGTGAAGGCGGCCTGGTCCGCTCGGTCGCCACAACCGAGCGTCACAGCGCAGTGCGACACGCGCGAGCCTGCGCGCAGCACTCTCACGGTCACGCTCAGCTCGTCTCCGGCGCGGATCGGGGCGAGGAACTCACACGTCAGCGAACGCACGTGACGTCCGGACCAGCGGCGGCCCACCTCCGCTGCCAGTGCCATCGCCCAGCCCCCGAAGAGCAATCCACCCTCTGCACAGAGCAGCGGTGGTACCGCGACGGTCAACGGTTGATCTGCGAGAACCTCGCCGGGCAGATCCCAGGCGGGAAGCAGCAGCTGCGAGTTCGCGTCGCCGCGATAGCTGTTCTCCACCCAACTAGCATAAAGATTGTATTTTAGCCGGGCGAAGACGGATCGACCATGGAAGGAATCTCAGTGACCTCGCCGGAACCCGAGACGATCGCGCGCACGTTGGACGCTGCCGCAAAGGAATGCCCCGAACGGACCTACCTGCACTACGAGGGACGCACGCTCAGCTACGCGCAACTCCACGCCGAGGTGACGGCCTGCGCCGCCGGGCTGATTGCGCTCGGCATCCGCCCGGGTGAGCGTGTCGCGGTCTGGGCTGCCAACACGCTCGGTGCGGCGGTGGCGCTGCTCGCGCTGCCGGTGGCCGGCGCCCAGATCGTCCCGCTGAACACGCGCTATCAGTTCCGCGAGGCGGAGCAGATCGTCACGAGCGCGGGATGCAGCGTGGTCCTGGCGCCGACCGAGTTCCTCGGACGCGCCCTCGCCCTGGAGGCACGCGACATCTCCGGCATCGAGACCGTGGTGGCGTTGGTCGAGGACGGCGTCGCGCTGCCGCTCTTCGACGGTGAGAAGGCCGAGAACGCATACGCAGAGCTGCAACGGCGCATCGCTACCCAGGACGGGCAGGACGTGGCGCTGATCCAATTCACCTCGGGCACCACCGGACGCCCGAAAGGCGCGATGCTGCGGCAGGGTCCGATGCTGGCCACGGCCCGCACCTGGACCCGCAATGCCGGGCTGGGTGCCGGCGACATCTTTCCGATCGGCTACCCCATGGCACACATCGGCGGCTTCAAGACGGGGCTGCTGACCACGCTCGTCTCGCGTGCCACCGCTGTGCTCTTCCCGGTCGTGGACACCGACTCGCTCATCGCTGCGCTCAGCGACTTCTCCCCCGCCGTGATCAGTGCCCCTCCCCCCGTGCTGCGCACCATTCTCGACGCCGTCCGCGACGGCGCGCTGCCGGAGAGCACCGCCGTCCGCACCGTGGTCACCGGCTCGGCGATCGTGCCACCGGCGCTGATTCGCGACCTGCGCGAGCACCTGCACGTCGCGGACGTGATCAACGCCTACGGCCTCACCGAGGCCACCGGCGTCTGCACGATGACGCGACGCGGCGATCCGGTGGAGCTGGTCTGCGAGACGATCGGCCGGCCGATCGAGGGCGTCGAGGTGCGGCTGGTCGGAGCATCCGAGGGTGGCGGACACGACGAAGTCGAACTCGAGGTGCGTGGCCCCAACCTGATGGTCGGCTACTTGGATGATCCGGACGCCACCGCCGAAGCGATGCACGACGGGTGGCTGCGCACCGGGGACCTCGGGTGGATCGGCGAGGACGGCTACGTCCGAATCGTCGGCCGCGCGAAGGACATGGTGATCGTCGGCGGCTTCAACGTGTATCCGGCGGAGGTCGAGCAGATGCTCACGACGCATCCGGCGGTGGCTGAAGCGGCGGCGGTGGGCGTACCGGACGAGCGCCTCGGCGAAGTTGTCGTCGTGTTCCTGGTGGCGGCGGGCGGCGGCTCTGTGACCGACGAGGAGCTCACCACGTGGTGCCGCCGGACATTGGCAAACTTCAAGGTGCCGCGGCGGTTCTGGTGGGTGGACGAGTTGCCCCGCGCCGCTGCGGACAAGGTCGCGAAGGTCGAACTGCGCAACCGCGCGCTCGCCGAACTGGCGCGTGCATGACGACACTCGATCCGGCGCGGCTCGATGTCACCGATGCACCGCAGTGGTTCACAGAAGCGCTCGCCGCGCCCGTTCGTGTCTCCACCCACCGCCTCTCGGACGGACGCCGCCTCGCGCTGCGCAGCTGGGGGTCGGGTCGACGCGTCGTGCTGCTCGTTCACGGCGGCGGTGCGCACGCACGCTGGTGGGACCACGTCGCGCCGCTGATGCTCACGGCGGAGGAGACGATTGTGGCTGTGGACCTCGCCGGGCATGGCGATAGCGACTGGCGCGCCGTCGACCGCGCAGACGCAGACGAGGTTCGCGGGCAGGACGGCACGGCCTACGACCTCGAGTCGTGGGCCGACGACCTCACCGAGCTGCTGGCGGCACTCGCTCCCGCAACCGCCGCGCCGCCACCCGTCCTCATCGGGCACAGCATGGGCGGGCTGGTCGGCTGGACGACTGCGGCGCGCGCCGACTCCCGGCTGTTCGGTCTGATCGCCGTCGACGCGGCGATCGGTGACGACGAGCTCGCCGCGATCTCCCCGATCCGGCCGGTGCGGCCGTCCCGCGTCTATCCGGGCAGAGAAGAGATCTTGGCCAGATTCCGCACGCTGCCTGAGCAGCCGGTGACGCTGCCCTACGTGATGCAGCATGTGGCGCGCACGTCGATCAAACCGGTCGACGAGGGCTGGACCTGGCGGCACGACCCCGCTGTGCTGCACCACGCCTACGCCACCACCGCGACACCCGATCTCGGACGTACCCGCTTGAGCGTGCTGATCTGCGAGCGCGGCGTCATCAGGCCACCGACGCTTCGCTACCTCGCCGAACTCGCCGCCGGCGTCGAGGTACGGACGCTGCCGAAGACCGGTCACCACGCGATGCTTGATCGACCCGTCGCCCTCGCAGACGCGCTTCGCGAGATCCTCGATGCGTGGGTAGGACGGGCGCAATCCGGTGTAAGTCAATCCTTGACATAATAATGCTCACATCTATCTTAATAGTCTTAAACGGACTGAAAGGTAGAACCGATGCGGGTCTGGATTCGAGGAACCGCGATCGCCTGTCTGGCGCTCGCGTTGACTGCGTGCAGCTCAAGCGGTGGCACCGCTCCGGGTAGCAGCAGCGCAGGCGGCGGCAGCTCGAACTCGGCCGGCTCGACCCCGTTCGTCGTTCTCGATATCACCGCTCAGACCGGCGCCCTCGCCGCAATCGGCGTGCCTGAGACCGTCGCGACCAAAGCCGCAGTTGCCTACCTCAACTCCAAGGGAGGGATCGCGGGCCACCCCATCCAGCTCGTGGTGAAGGACGATCTCTCCACCGCCACCACAGCCGTGACCGTCCTGCAGCAGGAGCTGAACTCGGGGGTGAAGCCCAACCTCGTGCTGCCGGGCGTGACGAGCGACGAGACCGTCGCCTTGCTGCCAGCGCTCGCGTCGAACAAGTTGCTCTCGTTGGCCTCGACCGGCGATGCCTCGATCACGGACACCGCGAAATACCCGCTGTCGTTCGGCGGCTCGTTCCGTCCCCAGGACGGATCGGACGCGCTCGCCTCCTATCTGCAGACGCAGGGCTACCACAACATCGGCGTGTTCTACGCCGGCGACGCCTACGGAACCTCGTGGTACAAGAACGTCTCCGCCTCGCTGAAGGCGAAGTCGCTGAACGTCGAGGACGTCTCCTACGACCCGACGAAGATCGACCTCACCGCGGAAATGAGCCGGCTGCAGTCCCAGCACCCCGATGTGGTGATCGCAGAGGCCTTCGGCGCACCCGTCGGCGCCCTCTTCAACGCCCGCACGAAGATCGGGTGGTTCAGCACTCCCCTCGTCGCGGACATCACGATCAGCTCCGGGGATCCATGGAGCATCGTCAAGAACCCGAACGCGTTCCAGAACGTGGTGGAACAGATCTACTCGGT
The DNA here is from genome assembly GCA_036502295.1 of Jatrophihabitans sp. Taxonomy (GTDB): domain Bacteria; phylum Actinomycetota; class Actinomycetes; order Mycobacteriales; family Jatrophihabitantaceae; genus DASXYU01. Next base: position 10,292 of record DASXYU010000110.1, read on the forward strand.
GCAGAAGTACGCACCGGCCTCCTCGCAGTCGCCCGCGGTGCAGAACCTCCTCGCCTGGGTACAGAAGCAGCAGGCGATCACCGGATCGATCAGCCTCTACGCCCTCAACTGGGACATGCTCGAGAGCGTGCGCGCAGCCGCCGCGAAGGCGGGCTCGATCGACGCCTCCGCCATCGCGACCGCCCTCACCCAGCTCACCGACTCCGACGGGCAGTGGGCCCAGAACGGCGGCAAGGCGCCGGGCTATACAGCGACGAGCCACTTCGCGGCGGCGTCCTCCACGAACTACGACTTCATCGCACCCGGTCCGTTGAAGGACGGAATGGTGCAGCCACCCTCATAGCGGCGGCGGCGAAGGCTCCCGCAGCTCTCGCTTGAGCACCTTGCCGCTGGCATTGCGCGGCAGCTCACCGACGATCTCCACGCTGCGCGGGACCTTGAAGTTCGCCAGCCGCTCACGGCACCAGGCGATGAGTTCCTCGGCGGCGGGCTGCCTGTCGTGCTTGACGATCACGTAAGCCTTGGCAACCTCGCCCAGGCGCTGATCCGCAACACCGACCACGGCGACCTCGGAGACGTCCGGGTGGCGCGCCAGCACCTGCTCGACCTCCGCCGGCGAGACATTGAACCCGCCGACGATGAAGAGGTCCTTGAGCCGGTCGGTGATCTTCAGGTTGCCGCGGTCGTCGAGAGTCCCGATGTCGCCGGAGTGCAGCCAGCCATCGGCGTCGATCGCCTCGGCCGTGGCGCGCTCGTCCTGCCAGTAGCCCGTGGTGACGTTGCCGCCGCGGATCAGCACTTCGCCCGGCTCGCCGGGGGCGACGTCGCGTCCTTGGATGTCGACGATGCGCACGGCGACGCCCGGCAGCGGCGCGCCGTTGGTGGCGGCCACCGTCTCGGTCGTGTCGGTGTTGCGGCACATCGTCGCGGTGCCGCAACACTCGGTGAGGCCGTAGGCGGTGATGAAGTTCTGGAACGGCAGCTCGGTGCGGGCCCGTTCCACCAGCCGTTGCGGCACCATAGCGGCGCCGGTGGCAGCCACCCGAAGCGTCGAGAGGTCATACCGGGCACGATCCGGGTGGTCGAGGATCGAAGAGTAGACCGTCGGCGAACCATTCATCACGGAGATTCCCTCCCGCTCGATGAGGCGCATCGCCTCAACCGTGTCGAAGACGCCCATCGGCACCAGCGTCACACCGTTCAGCAGGCAGACGAGCATGCCGCCCTTGTTGCCGCCGGTGTGGAAGAACGGCAGCTGCACCAGGTAGCGGTCACCGGGACGCACGCCCCAGATCTCCGCGTACGGCCGGTAGAGGTCGATGGCGGCCCCGTGCCGAAGCGTGACGCCTTTGGCCCGGCCGGTAGTGCCGGAGGTGAAAATGATCTCGGAGAGATCGTCAGGCGACACCGCCCCGATCGCGGCGAATGCCTCCGCCTCGGCGACGACGGATGCGGCTGCGGACAGCTCTGACCATGTCGAGACTCCGGGCCGCTGTGCTGCCGTCTCAGCGATGTCCACGACGAGATCCAGCTCGGGGACGCCGTACTCCGTTTCGTCCTCCAGCGGGTTGAGGACGGCGCCGACGTAGTCGTAGCCAAGGAAGTTCTGTTCTACGACCAGCACCTTCGCACCGGTGCGAGCAAGGTATTCGCGTGCCTCCGCACCGCGGTAACGCGTGTTGATGGGCACGACCGTTCCACCCGCGCAGAGCACCCCGAGCGAGGTCACGATCCAGCGGTAGGAGTTGGGCGCCCAGATGGCGACCCGATCACCGTGCCGCACGCCACCGGCGATGAAGGCACGGGCGGCGAGCAGCACCCAATCCTTCAGCTCGGCGAAGGTGAGGTGGACGTCGCCGTCGCTCACGGCTACGAGGTCGGCGAAGCGCTCGGCGCTGTCCAGCACCACATGTGGCATTGTGCGCGGGAGTTCACGTGGTGCTGTCATCGTCGGGGTCGCGTCCTCTCGCATGGTCGGTGACGGATCGCCGCAGGCGGAGCAACGTTGTGGCGCGTCCTCGCCGACCGGGCCGGATCGTAGCAAGTGCTTGGTCGGCCATTAGGGTAGTCATTGCATTGATAGGGCGAGAGGGAGACGGCACTGTGGAGATTCGGCTGAACCCTGAGCAGAAGCTCTTCGCGGAGGCAGTCGACGCTCTCGCCGGCGACCTCGCCGAGACGTGGGAGCTGGGGCGCGGTCCGGACTCCGTCGCGCCGCCGGTCCCGGACGCACAGCACTGGGACGCAGTAGCAGAGACCGGCCTGCTGGCGTTGCGGCTGGACGAGTCAGCGGGCGGCAGCGCCGCGACCTGCCTGGACGTCTGCGTGGCGGTCGAGCAGCTGGGACGGCACAGTGCCCCTGCTCCGGTGATCGGGACGCTGCTGCTGATCGAGCAGCTACGGCTCAGTGCCGCAGAACCCGCGCTCGTCGGGGCAATCGCCTCCGGGCGCCGGCGCGCGGCAGTAACCCTGACTCACGACCTTGCCCGCTTCGCCACCAGTCCGGCCGATGCCTACGCCTGGGACTGCGCGGGAGCTGAGACCGCTGTCTGCGTCGAGTCCAGCGCGGGTAAGGCGGCGGCCTATCCGGTGCGACTGCTGCGCTCGGCAGACCTGACGCGGAGCACCGGAGCACTCGATCTCGACGCCGGCGCCTCGGAGACCTTCGCCGTCGACACCTTCTCCTGCGATGCGGCGACCCGCCTCACCTGCTTCGCGTTGGCGCTCATCACAGCGGACCTGCTCGGCGTGATGCAGACCGCGCTGAACGTCTCTGTCGAGCATGCGAAGGGTCGACGTCAGTTCGGCGCTCCGATCGGCAGCTTCCAGGCGATCCAGCACCTCGCCGCGGAGTGCCTCGTCTCGGTCGAGGCGTCCCGCAGCGCGCTCTGGTACGCGGCATGGGCGGCTGACGAGCTGGCCCCGACCGAGGCATTGCTCGCGGCGCGCGCAGCGAAGGCGTTCGCGTCGGCGAACGCGGTGCAGGTCGCCGAGGCCGCGATCCAGATCCATGGCGGCATGGGCATGACCTGGGAGGCGCGTCCGCATGTCTGGCTGCGGCGCATTCGTACCGGCAGGCGACTCTTCGGCGATGAGAACGCGCAGTACGCGGCGATCGCGGGCGCCCAACTCGGCGCCGGGGCGGGAGCAGGCGCCTGATGGACTACACCGACGCACCCGATGTCGCCGAGTTCCGTGCACAGCTGCGCGCCTGGCTGGGCGAGCACCCCGATCTGATCAAACCCGTCGGCCATTCCGACGAAGGGGCGATCGCGCACACCCTCGCCTGGTATCGCGCCCTCGCCGGGGCGGGCTATGTCACTGTCTCGCTGCCGGCGGAGTACGGAGGCCGCGGACTTCCCGACAGCTACGAGGCGGTCGTCAACGAGGAGCTGGCCGTCGCGGGGGCGCCGCCGCCACCGCCGATCGGGCACATCGCCCACGCCATCGCCGACTTCGCAAGCGAGGAACTGAAGGCGCGGATGCTGCCGGGCCTGCTGAGCTGCACCGAGGTGTGGTGCCAGGGCTTCAGCGAGCCCGGCGCGGGGTCGGATCTCGCCGGCGTCTCCACGACGGCCCTGCCCACCGAGGACGGCACGACGCTGCGCGTCAACGGCCAGAAGATCTGGACGAGCGGGGCAATGTGGTCGGACTGGTGCCTGCTGATGGCGCGCACCGATCCCGACGCGGTGCGGCACAAGGCTCTGTCGATGATCGTCGTTGACATGACCACCCCCGGCATCGACCGACGTGAGATCACGATGTCGACGGGCAGCCGAGAGTTCGCCGAGGTCTACTTCGACGACGTGGTGGTTCCGGTCGAGAACGTGGTGGGCGGGCTCGGCCAGGGCTGGCAGATCGCAATGGGAATGCTCGCCTACGAGCGCGGCCCCGCCGACATGGGCTGGGTAGGACGCATCGGTGCGGTGCTGGCCGCGGCCCAGCAGGATGTCCGCACCGGACGCACACCCGCGGACGAGTCGCTCCGCAGGCGGCTCGCCTCCGGCTGGGTCGGCTTGCAGGTGCTGAACTGGCACGTCCAGCGCACGCTCGCGCGGCGGGCGTACGAGACCCCTGGGCCGGAGGGATCCCTCGACAAGCTGCTCGCCACGCGGGTAGAGCAGGAGGTCTACGCGACGCTGCTCGACCTCGCGGGCGCCGACGTCCTCGCCGAGGACGGCGCCGCCTTCAGTACATACCTCTACTCCCGGGCGCAGTCGATCTACGGGGGCACGCAGCAGATCCAGCGCACGATCGTCGCGCAACGCCTGCTCGGGCTGCCGCGCTAGCGCATCTGTCGTCCTCACACGCCCAGATCAATCATTGATAATTTAGGCGCCCACGAACTAGGATCCTAGTTCTACGAAGGGGTGCAGATGGAGAACGACCCGCGTGCGCTCGTCGAGCGCTTCAACCGCATGGTGGCTCGCGACGGCGGCTCGCTGAGCCTGCTCGCCGCCGACGCCGAGACGATCCGAGTGGGTTACCGGCTGGGTGAGGTCGACCCGGAGTGCACGGACGGCGTCTGCTTCCTGCCGCAGGCCGAACTACAGAAATTGATGTCCGAGACGGTCGCGCGACAGCTTCCCGGCGTGCGCCTTGAGGTGGAGGTTGTGGAATGAGCCCGACTGCGCAGCTTGAGATCGTCAATCCCGTCGCGGCACCGAAGGCGGCGGAGGAAGGCAGCGAGGTCACACCTGCCGCGAAGCGACCGGCAAGCCTGGCGGGGGCGCGCGTCGGCCTCTACTGGAACGGCAAGCAGAACGGACCGGCCGCCCTGGTACGCACCCGGCAGCTGCTCGCCGACCGCTACGACGACGTCAGCTTCGTCGACGTCATCGGCGAACTCGGCGGCACCAATCGTTACCTCTCCGAGGGACAGCTGGACATGCTCGTCGAGTCGGTAGACGTCGTCGTCGCCACCAGCGCCGACTGCGGCAGCTGCACCTCGTGGCTGATGCGCGATCTCTGCGAACTCGAGCGCCGTGGCATTCCTGCGGTCGGCTACACCGCGCAGATCTTCGACGAGGACGCCCGTTTCAGCATCGAGACCTTCGGCGTTCCCGATGCCTGCCCCGTGATCGTCCCCGAATGCTTCTCGAACAAGAGCGTCGACCAGATCGAGAAGATGGTGGACGAGGCCCTGCCCACCGTCATCGAGTACCTCACGGTCGACCGCACCCGCCTCAGCGACCTGCCCGCCTTCGAGAACATGGTGCTCGAGTCGGCGCCGCAGCTCGTCTTCGAGGGCAGCGACCTGCTCGACGCCTTCGACTCGATGCAGGCCGCCTTCGTCCGCAACAGGTGGAGCGACGGCATGCCGCTCATCCCGCCCACCACGGCGAAGGTCGAGCGGATGATCGCCGCCAGCGGTCGCGAGGGCGATGACGTGGTGGGACTGTTCGCACCCGGCTTCGGCATCGGCACCGTCCGCAAGATCGCGGCCAACGCCGTGATGGCCGGCTGCCGACCCGAGGCGATGCCGGTGATCATGGCGATGATGGAGTGCATCCTGGAGCCCTCGATCGGGCTGCGCACCTGGGCGATGTCCACCGGTCCGCAGGCTCCGATCGTGATGGTCTCCGGGCCCATCGCCGACGAGATCGGGATGAACCACGGCGTCTGCGCCCTGGGACCGGGCTCCGTCTCCGAGGTGAACGTCGCCATCGGACGGGCGCTGCGATTGATCATGATGAACGTCGGTCTCTCCTACCCCGGCATCTCCGACATGGACACCATCGGCACCCCCATGAAGTTCTCCGCATGCGTGGCGGAGAACGAGGAGAGAACACCTTGGGACCCGTGGCGCGTTCAGCAGGGCTTCGCCATCGACGACTCAACGGTCACCGTCAACGTCCCCTACGGCATGACCGAGTTCTTCGACTTCCAGAACTCGACCCCCGAGGGGCTCATCGAGACCTGGGCCACGCTCACCTCACAGGCATGCGGCACCCCGTCCGCCGGTGCATGGCTGATCAAGAAGGACGCGCCGCTGGAGGAGGGCTACCCCTTCCACGGCAAGTTCTCCAACCTGCTGCTGATGGCGCCCGATCACGCGGCCGTCTTCGCGGCGGCCGGTTGGACACCACAGGACATCAAGCACGCGATCCACCGGGAGACGAAGATCCCGTTCCGAAAGCTGATGCTCAACCAGGCGCCCGACGCCTTCGTGGCTTCGCACCCCGAGCTGCTCTGGCTGCTGGACGCGCCGGAGACGCTGGTGACCGTCAACCCGTCGCCCGACTGCTTCGAGTTCTTCGTGGTCGGCGCCTCGGCCGGACGCAGCCAGTTCTGCTTCGGCGGTACGAACTCGGTCACGAAGAAGGTCGTGGCCGGCTGAGGCGGAGTCCGGCGGGCGTCGAATCAAGTGCGGCTGGCAGAGGTGCCGAGGTTCACCTCGAGCACGCTGCCGGTGGTCACGCCCGGGTCGGTGACGAGATACATCACGGCACGCGTCACGTCCTCGGGCTGCAGCCAAGGAATGCCCAGCGGGCTGAGACCGGCGAAGGCGGCGGCGACGTCATCGGCAGTCGGATCCTGCAGGTCAGGACGAAGCCGGCGGTAGAGCGCCTCGTTCAGCATCATCGGCGTAGCGACCGAAGTCGGGCAGACGACGTTCGCAGTCACCCCGTACCGGCCGACCTCCAGGGCGACCGTCTTGACCAGCCCGATCACACCCCACTTCGAGGCCGAGTAGTGCGCGAGGTGCTGCATGCCTGCCCGTCCCGCGCCGGAGGAGATGGCCACGATGCGGCCGTATCCGGCCGTGGTCATGTGTGGCACGGCAGCCCGCATGCTGTTGAAGACGCCGGTGAGGTTGGTCTCGATGGTGTCGTGCCAGATGTCGTCGCTGATCTCGGTGAACGGCACGAACCCGGTGATCGCGGCATTCGCGACGAGGATGTCGAGACGGCCGTACTCGGCGACGATGCCGTCGACAAGGGAAGTGACCGCACTCGCGTCGCGTACGTCGACGATCTCGCCACGGCCGGGCACGCCGATCGCGTGGATCGCCGCCACGGTCTCGGCGAGATCCTCCGGGCCGGGCATCGGGTAACGCACAGTGGGCAGTTGCCGGGCGATGTCGCAGACCACGACTGTGGCACCGAGCTCGGCGAGTGCGAGTGCGTGCGCGCGTCCCTGTCCGCGCGCGCCGCCGGTGACGAGTGCCACACGTCCTGCGAGCTGCTTCGTATCCACCGCGACTCCTTCCTTCCCACCCCGCCCCAGTATCCCTACCAAGCGCTTGATCAGGACGCTAGTGTCATCGGCGACGACGAGGCAACAGCTCCTCCGGGGGGACAAGCACGTGACCAGTAGCAACGACCCGCTCGACTCCGCGCGCGGGGGGCGCCCCAAGGCATGGCTCGTCGTGGCCCGCGACATCGTCCACGCGATGTACCAGCAAGGCATGCGCCCGGGTGACCGCTATCTCTCCGAGGCCGAGGGCATCAAGCATCACGGGGTCGGCCGCGGCACGTACCGGGAGGCGGTCCGCTTCCTGGAGCAGCAGGGTGTGATCGTGATGCGCTCCGGAGTCGGGGGTGGCCCCGAGATCGCCCAGCCCGGCTGGCCGAACCTCGCCTCCACGGTGGCGCTGTTGCTGCAGTTCGCCGATGCCCCGCTGCTCACCATCCTCGACGCCCGAGTGGCGATCGAGCCGGGCATGGCCGAGCTCGCCGCCGCGAACGCGACCACGGCCGAGCTGGTCCGGATGGAGATCGACCTGGACGCCGTCGAGCGCGGCCTCGGCGTTTACCGCACCTTCTCCGCCGCCTACCTCGCTTACTGGAACGATCTGGCCGCGAGCACTCACAATGCGCTGCTCGCCTTTCTCAGCCCGGCGCTGCGGGCCATCGTCAACAGCGCCGGCTTCACACCGAACGAGCTCTACCGCGAACGGATCCTGCAACGGCTGCGTAGCATCCACGCCGCGGTCGCCGCGCACGACGGCGAGACCGCCTTCGCCCGGATGCGTGAACTCGAGGTCGAGTACCGCAGCCGGCTCGTCGAGGGCTATCCGCGGCAGGTCGAGCGCGTCATCAGCTGGGCAGACCTGCAGCAGGCCCTCTTCACCAGCGCCGAGACACCAGCATGACGATCGAGTTCTCCGTCGCGCTGCCGTGCTACAGCGCCGAGGACCCGGGCAACTGGGATTTCGTCCTCGACCGCGCACGCCTGATGGACGAGGTCGGCGTCGACAGACTCGCCGTCTCCGATCACGTCGTCTTCGGCGAACGGCTCGAGGAGTACGGCCGCCCGGAGCTCGGCGGGCAGGCAGGCGGTACACAGCCCACCGGTCCTGACGGCAGCTGGCTGGAGCCGCTGACCCTGCTCTCGGTGGTGGCCGGCAGCACGAGCCGGATCCGGCTGCAGACGAACATCCTGCTCGCGGCCCTGCGGCGGCCGGTGGTGCTGGCCAAAGCCGCCGCGACCCTGGACGTGCTCTCCCACGGGCGTCTCGACGTTGGTGTGGGTGTCGGTTGGCAGCGCGAGGAGTACGAGGCTGCCGGTCTGGACTTCGCCACGCGCGGCGCACTCCTGGACGAGACGCTCGCGGTGTGCCGCACGCTGTGGACCCAGCAGCGCGCCGCGTACTCCTCGCCGAATCTGAGCTTCGAGGCGATCCACATGATGCCCAAGCCCGTTCAGGCGGGCGGCGTGCCGATCTGGGTATCCGGCACCGTCAACACCCGCGTGGTCCGCCGCCTCGCCACCTTCGGTGCGGGATGGATCCCATGGAGTGACGCTGCCGCGAATCTGGTGCCGGCGATCGCCACCATGAAACAAGCGCTGGCCGATGCGGGGCGCGATCCCGCCGAGCTGGGCGTCGTGGGTGGCCTGCGCGCGCTGCGCAAGGACGACGGCAGCCTCGATGTCGCGGCCAGCGTGGAGGCGCTCGGGCCGCAGATCGAGGCCGGCGTCACCGACGTGCGCTGCCGGTTTGCCCTGCCGGAGGATCCATCCGCTGCTGCGGACCTGCTGCGCGAACTCGTCCCCGCGTTCCGTGCGGCGGTCGGCCGGACCGAGAAAGAAGAGGAGTTCTGACATGCTCGCCGCACTTGATCCGAGCGCGCTGCTCGAGGGCAAGGTCACCGTGGTGACTGGGGCCGGTGGCGCCATCGGCTCCGCGACCGCGAAACTTTTCGCCGCCCACGGTGCCCAGGTCGTCGTAGCCGACATCGATCCCGAACTCACCGCGGCGTGCGTCGCTGCGATCGAGCAGGGCGGTGGCACGGCGATCGGGGTGGTCACCGACGTTCGCGATCGGTCGCACGTCGATGCGCTGGCCAGCACCGTCCTGGACCGGTACGGCCGTGTGGACGTGGTGGTGAACAACGTCGGTGACTGGGTTCGCCACGTCGGTGCCTTCGTCAACGGCGACGACGAGTTCTGGGACGAGCTCTACAAGGTGAATCTCTGGAACGTCTTCGCCGTGACGAAGGCGTTCCTGCCGTCGATGACGCACCACCGCAGCGGATCGATCGTGAACGTGGCGTCGGTCGAAGCGCTCCGCGGCTATCCGGAGGACCCGGTCTACGCCGCGTTCAAAGCAGGCGTCGTGCACTTCACGCGCAGCCTCGCGGTGCAAGTCGGCTACCAGGGCGTGCGGGTCAACGCGATCGGTCCTGACGTCACCGAGTCGTTGCAGGTGCCGTACTCGCAGTGGATCCCGCCCGAGCAGCAGAAGCTCTGGCCGCTCTGGGTGCCTGCGGGACGGATGGGAGTGGGAGAGGACCAGGCTCGGGTCATCCTCTTCCTCGCCTCCGACCTCGCGGGGTTCGTGACGGGTCACACCATTCCGACCGACGGCGGCACCGGGGCGGCGGGCGGTTGGTTCCGCTCGAATTCCCGGCTCGATCGCGAGTGGACGAACCGTCCTCTCAACCCCTAAGGAGCGTGATCGCACATGCCCGTCAACCGGGTTCTCTACGCACAGGCCTCGCACGGTGAGGCTGAGATCGACGCGGTGCTGAAGGTGCTGCGCGGTGGACCGCAGGCGCTGCGCATCGGTCCGAACGTAGCCGCGATGGAGCGACGGGTCGCCGCGCTCTTCGGCAAGAGCCAGGGCCTGATGTGCAACTCCGGCTCGTCGGCGATCTTCCTCGCCTTCGCCCTGCTCGACCTTCCTGCCGGCAGTGAGGTGATCACCTCGCCGCTCACCTTTTCGACAGACATCAGCGCGATCGTGAAATCCGGGCTCGTGCCCGTGTTCGTCGACGTGGAGGCAGATACCTTCAACGCCGACGTCACCCGGATCGAGGAGTTGGCAGGTCCGAAGACACGGGCCATCTTCCTGCCGAACCTCATCGGCAACGCCCCCGACTGGGACGTCGTGCGAAGCATCGCCGACAGGCACAACCTGTTCGTCATCGAGGACTCGTACGATGCGTTGGGCGCGACGCTGCGCGGTACTCCCACCGGCACGCGCTCGGACCTCAGCGTCACGAGCTTCGCGATGTCACACATCATCACCTGCGCCGGCAACGGCGGCATGGTCGTGATGAATGACGACGCGCTGCGCGACACCGGCTTGATGCTGCGCCGTTGGGGGCGGCGCTCGGAGCCGCATCTGTTCGGCTCCCAGCAGGCTCGTACGGGCCGGGTCTTCCGCGAGGACCTCGACGGCATCCCCTTCGACAACGACTTCATCTTCGACGTCCTGCCCTGGAACTTCGAACCGTCCGAACTGGGCGCCGCCTACGGGCTGGTGCAGCTCGACAGCCTCCCGCACAACTACGAGCGGCGGCAGAAGAACTTCGAGGTGTACTCCCAATTCCTCAGCCAGCATTCCGAGAAGTTCGTTCCGCCGCGGCAGCTCGAGGGGCTTGAGACGGCGTGGCTGTGCTACCCGTTCCTCGTCCGCGAGGACGCCGGCTTCAGCCGGCCGGACCTGCAGGAGTCCCTGGAGGCAAGCGGCATCGACACCCGCACCGTGTGGAGCGGCAACATCACCCGGCACCCGATGATGAACGGCGTTGAGTACCGGGTTCCCGAGGACGGTCTGCCCAACGCCGACCTGGTCATGTCCAACGGCATGCTGCTGCCCTGCAGCCACGGACTCACCGACGCGGAACTCGACTACGTCTGTGCGAAGCTCGGCGACTTCGCCTCCGCGCACTGAGCATGGCCGAGGACAGAGAAGTGATCGGGCGCTTCGCCGGCAGGGTCGCGCTCATCACCGGAGCGGCTCAGGGGCAGGGACGTCGGCATGCGGTGCGCCTCGCCGAGGAAGGCGCGGATGTCATCGCCGTCGACATTGCGCGGCAGCTCGACGTCGTGCCGTATGGCATGGGGACGGCAGGCACCTTCGAAGAGACCGCCGAACTGGTCCGTGCGACGGGACGACGGATTCTGACCGCGGAGATCGACGTGCGCGATCGGGAGGCGCTGCACCGGTTCGTGGAGGAGTCCGTGGCTGAGTTCGGTCGCCTCGACGTCGTCGCCGCCAACGCGGCGGTGATGAGCTCACAACGCTTCGAGGACGTCACGCCGGAGATCTGGGACACCACCATCGGCGTGAACCTCACCGGCGTCTGGAACACATGCACGGCGGCGATCCCGCATCTGATCGCGACCGGCGGCGGCAGCATCGTGATTACGAACTCGACCGCGGGGTTGCGGGGTTTGCCGTTCCTGCTGCCTTATGTCGCGTCCAAGCACGCCCTCGTCGGGGTGGCGCGGACGTTGGCGCTCGAACTCGCCGATCGCAACATTCGCGTCAACACGCTGCACCCGACCGCCGTGGACACCCCGATGGCGCATTCCGGGCGCCTTCCCGGCCTGTTGAAAGCACGCCCCGATCTCGCACCCGCGTTCGGCAACGCGCTGCCGATTGCGGCGATCGACCCGATCGACGTCACCAACGCGCTGCTCTTCCTCGCCTCCGACGAGGCTCGTTACATCACCGGCGCGACGCTCACCGTCGATGCCGGCGCCACGTTGATGTAGTCCGTTGATGTAGTCCGTTGATGCAATTGGGCAGGGGTGGCTAGGCATGACGTTGTTCGTCCTGATCCACGGCGCTTATCACGGAGGTTGGTGCTGGGACCTGCTCGGTCGTGAACTCGATGCGGCCGGTCACCAGTGGCTCGCCCCCGACCTGCCCTGCGAGGAGCCCGTCGGAGCATCTGACTACGCGGCGATCGTCCTGCGCGAGGTCCTTGCTCGCAACGGAGAGGACGTTGTCGTGGTAGGTCACTCCCTGGGCGGACTGACCGCACCGCTGGTCGCCGATGCGCTGGGGGCAGACCAACTGGTCTTTCTCGCTGCAGTCGTGCCAGAACCTGGAGTCGCCTCCGCGCGGGCGGCCTTTCCGCCGACGATGGGCGACCTCTGGCGCGAGCGGGCCGCTCACCAGATCGTGGAGGACGGGCTGGTCCGGTGGCCCGCCGAGGATGCCATCGATGTGTTCTTTCACGACTGCCCACAGGCCGTTGCCTCCTGGGCGGCCGAACAGCTCCGTCCTCAGGCCTTCGCGCTGCTTCAGGAGCCGTGCCCGCTGGAGGCCCTACCCCGCACGGACTGCCGCTATATCGCGTGTGCTGAGGACCGGACCATGACCTTCGAGTGGCAGCAGCAAGCCGCACGACGATTGGGCGTGACTCCGACCGTCATCGCAGGCGGCCACTCGCCGTTCCTCGCACGTCCCAAAGAATTGGCACAGCTGCTCATGACGTGAAGGACGCGGTCCGCAGGTGTGGATCGGCCGGCCGTATCTGAGCCGCTTGTCGGATTCGAACCGACGACCCTCCGCTTACAAGGCGGATGCTCTGGCCAACTGAGCTAAAGCGGCAGGCCTCTCAGAGTACCGAGAAGCCCAACCGGCAGACTCACCACTCGTGAGCAGACTGCACAAGCCCAAGGCCGGGTTCTGGATACGACTCTGCGTCGCCGTCCTCTATCCCCTCGATGCCGTCCTCTTCCGGCTGCGCTGGCGCGGTCTCGACAAGGTCCCACCGCCGCAGGCGGGTGGCGTCATGTACGCGATCAACCACACCTCGCACCTGGACACCATCCTCATGGCGCGCTTCGTGTGGCAGACCGGACGCATCCCCCGCTTCATGATCAAGGACGGCGTCTTCGACGTGCCCTTCATCGGCCGCGTGATGCGCGGTGCCAAGCAGATTCCGGTGCACCGCGGCACTGCCGACGCCGCGAACTCCCTCTCCGACGCGGTGACCGCCCTCAACGAGGGCGAGGCGGTGATCATCTACCCCGAGGGACGGATCACCCGCGATCCCGATCAGTGGCCGATGCCGGGCAAGACCGGGATCGCCAGACTCGTCCTGCAATGCCCGGACGTGAAGGTCGTGCCGGTCGGGCAATGGGGGGCCCAGCAACCGCTCACCCAGAAGTGGCGGCTCTTCACGCGCCGCACGAGCACGGTCATCGTGGGCGACCCCTTGGACCTCTCGCGCTTCGCGGGGTCCCCCGCTGCCGCGGGCGTGCTTCGCGAGATCACCGATGTGATCATGGCCGAAGTGCGCGCCCTGGTTGCCGAAGCTCGTGGCACAGGTAGAGACTGACTCCCGTCAAACCGCTATGCCGGTGAGACGGTGCGGCCTTGTAATCGGTGAGGCCGACTCACATCGCCTCCCCGGAAATCCGTGAGACGAGTCGGTGCCCCCAGCCAGGATGCCGATGAGTCCGTATTCGGTGCGGGGTCATTAACACCGATGAAGGCGAGTTCGCTATGGCTTCAGTTGAATACCACAACGCAACCTGCATCTATCCGGGCGCGACCGCACCGTCGGTCACCGAGCTGAACCTCAAGATCGAGGACGGCGAGTTCATGGTTCTCGTCGGCCCATCGGGATCCGGAAAGTCGACCGCGCTGCGCATGCTCGCCGGTCTCGAGCCGATCAGCAGTGGCGAGATCCGTATCGATGAGGAAGACGTCTCGCGCAAGGCCCCCAAGGACCGCGACATCGCGATGGTCTTTCAGAACTACGCCCTGTACCCGCACATGACCGTGGCGGAGAACATGGGCTTCGCCCTCAAGCTGAAGGGTGTCAGCAAGGAGGAGCGCGCCGACAAGGTGCGCGAGGCGGCCAAGCTCCTCGACCTGGAGCAGTACCTTGAGCGCAAGCCCAAAGCCCTCTCCGGTGGCCAGCGCCAGCGTGTGGCGATGGGGCGCGCGATCGTGCGTAACCCCAAGGTCTTCCTCATGGACGAGCCGCTGAGCAATCTCGATGCCAAGCTGCGTGTCGAGACCCGCGCGAACATCGCCCAACTGCAGGCCCGCCTCAAGACCACGACCATCTACGTCACGCACGACCAGGTCGAAGCGATGACGATGGGCGACCGTGTCGCCGTCCTCAAGGACGGGATGTTGCAGCAGGTCGACACGCCGCGTTCCCTCTACGACCGTCCCGCCAACGCCTTCGTCGCGGGCTTCATCGGGTCTCCGGCGATGAACCTGCGCGATGCGGAGCTGGTCGGCAACGGCGCCAAGCTCGGCAACATCGTTCTACCGCTCTCGCAGGAGGCGGTGAACGCCGCGAAGTCCGCCGGCCTGTCGAAGATCACTCTCGGGGTGCGGCCGGAGTCGTTCGTCACCAGGGGCAGCGAACGCGACACCGCAGGCGAAGGACTCGTCGTCAAGGTGAAGCTCGTCGAGGAGCTCGGCGCGGATGCCTACGTCTACGGCGTGCTGGAAGGCGATGAGGACGACATCACCAAACCGTTCGTCGTCCGCTTCGACGGCCGCATTCCTCCGAAGATCGGCGACACGCTCACCGTCGACGTCCTCACCGCCGAAGAGCACGTCTTCAACCCCGAGACCGGCCTGCGATTGGGTTAGTCCGCTACGACTGAGGTGCCTCAGATGCAAGGCGGAGGAGAAGAGCTGTGCTTACGGCACAGCCGACGACCGACAACGCGGCAGATGAGGCGCCTCAGCGGCGGCGGCGTGCTATCTCGGCGAGGGTGACGGCGGCGGCGACGCTGGCGTTCAGCGACTCCGCCGCCTCGCTCATCGGGATGGAGAGCAGCACGTCGCAGGTCTCGGCCACCAGCCGCGAAAGACCTCGTCCTTCAGAGCCCACCACGACGACGATCGGGTCGACGGCGGCCTCGAGTTCGTCGATGGTGATGTCACCGTCGGCGTCGAGCCCCACCACGGTGTAGCCCTCCTGCTGCAGCTGCTTCAGCGAGCGGACGAGATTCGTCACCTGGGCAACGGGGATCCGCGCCGCCGTTCCCGCGGAGGTGCGCCACGCGGTCGCCGTGATGCCTGCCGAGCGCCGCTCCGGCACGACGACTCCGTGCGCGCCGAAGGCAACCGCCGAGCGGATCACCGCGCCCAGGTTGCGCGGGTCGGTGACGCCGTCGAGCGCCACGACCAGCGGCGCGTTCGCCGACTCGCTGGCCGCGTCGAGGATGTCCTCGACGTCGACGTACTCGAAGGGCGGCACCTGCAGCGCGATGCCCTGATGCAGGATGCCGCCGGTCTTGCGGTCGAGTTCGCCTCGGCTGATCTCCAGTAGGGCGAGGTTTCGGTTGGCCGCCAGACGAATCGCCTCGGTGACGCGCTCGTCGGATTCGATGTTCGTCGCGACGTAGAGGGCGGTCGCCGGGATCTTCGCCTTCAGCGCCTCGACCACCGGGTTGCGCCCGACGAGCAGTTCGGGGCCGGCGTCCTTCGGCTTGCCCTTGGCGTCGCGCCGGGACGCGGAGGCCGCCCGACGTGCGGCCGGGTGACCCTTGCGCTCCTCGGCCTTCGGCGTCGGGCCCTTGCCCAAGAGCTTCTTGCGGTTGTTGCCGCCCGTACCCACCGTCGCGCCCTTGCCCGTCTTGCGCACGGCGCCTCGGCGCTGCGAATTACCAGCCACGGTGCTTACCCCTTCAGCGTCCAGCGTGGACCCGCTGGGGTGTCTTCGACGATCACGCCCGCCTCGGCGAGCTGGTCGCGCACGGCGTCGGCCGCGACGAAATCCTTGCGTTCACGCGCTGCCCTGCGCTGCTCCAGCGCCACCTGCACGAGCGAGTCCACCACCGCGGTGAGATCGGAGGAGACCTCGCTGCTCCACTCGAGCGGGTTGATGCCGAGGACGGAGGTCATGTCCAGCACCTGCCTCAGGTAGCGGTCGATCTCGTCCTCATCGGTGGCCTTGTTGCCCTCGCTCACAGTGTCGTGAATGACCGCCAGCGCACGCGGAACCCCGAGGTCGTCGTTCAGTGCCGCGACGAACGCCTCGGGCAGCTCGGCCGGACGCGGCTCGCCGACGATCTCGCCCGCCCGCGCGACGAAGCCTTCGATGCGACGGTATGCGGCACCAGCCTCGTCGATCGCCTCGGGCGAGTAATCCATCACCGAGCGGTAGTGCGCGGAGCCGAGGTAATAGCGCAGCTCCACAGGACGGAACTGCTTCACCATCTCGCTCACCTGCAGGGTGTTGCCCACCGACTTGCTCATCTTCTTGCCGCCGAGGTTGAGCATCCCGTTGTGCACCCAGTAGCGGGCGAAGCCGTCACCGGCGCCGGACGATTGCGCCAGCTCGTTCTCGTGGTGCGGAAAGATCAGATCGAGCCCACCGGCGTGGATGTCGAACGTGGGGCCGAGGTACTTCGTGGCCATCGCGGAGCACTCCAGGTGCCAGCCGGGGCGACCTCGTCCCCACGGCGTCGGCCAGGACGCCGTCAGGGGCTCCTCGGGCTTGTGTCCCTTCCACAGCGCGAAGTCGCGCGGGTCGCGCTTGCGGGAGTCGCCTGCGCTGTCTCCGGCCGGCTCCATCTCGTCGACCTTCTGCCCCGACAGCGACCCGTAGGACGGCAGCGCCTTTACGTCGAAGAAGACGTCTCCTTCGGCGGCGTACGCCAGGCCGTTGGCGATCAGCCGCTCGATGAGCTCGATCATCTCGCTGATGTGCCCGGTGGCCCGCGGTTCATAGGTCGGCGGCAGGCAGCCGAGGGCAATCTCGGCGGAGCGGATGGCTCGCTCGTTGCGGTACGCCAGCGCGTACCACTGCTCGCCCTCGTCCGCCGACTTGAGGAGGATCTTGTCGTCGATGTCGGTCACGTTGCGCACGTAGCTGACTTCCAGGCCGGGCTTTTCCGGAACGGAGCGCTCCAGCCAGCGCCGCAGAATGTCGGTCGTCACCCAGTTGCGGGCGTGACCGATGTGCGGCGGACCCTGCACCGTGAGCCCACAGAGATAGAGCGACGCCTTGCCGGGCTCAAGCGGGACGAACTCCCGCAGCGACCGGGTCGCGGAGTCGTAAAGGTGCAGGCTCACCCGCCAAGCCTATCGGCGGGGCGATCTATTCGCGGACGGAGACCTTCGCCGGTGTCAGGCGCGCGACCACACGGATGTTGTCGGTGCCTTCGTCGTTGGTGTACGACTTGCCGAGGTAGGTCTGCGAGAGCGCCTCGATGAGCTCCGGGCCGCCCTCCTCGGTAAGGCCCACAACACCACGGACCTCGACGTAGGTATACGGATTCGACTCATCGATGATCGTCACCGAGGTGCGGGGGTCACCCACCCAGTTGCGGTACTTGGCCCGCTGCTTGATGGTCGAAAGCAGGATGTCGTCGCCGTCGTAGGTCGCCCAGAGGACGGAGGTCTGTGGACTGCCGTCCGGGTTGAGGGTGCCGACCACCACGTGGTTCGGCGCATCGAGCAGGTCCTTCGCGTGCTGCGGCAATTCGATGGTCATGACGCTCTAACGTCGTCGGTATGAGTGATCTTCCGCTGCACCCGGAATCCGTCGTCGTCGCCGCAGGACGGCCGACCGCGCCCGGCGAGCCACTGTCGACGCCGATCATCCCGGCGGCGCCGTTCCGCGCCGGGCCCGGCTACAACTCCTACGTCCGCACCGACGGCAGCGCAGGTATCGCGGCGCTTGAAGAGGCGCTCGGAGCGCTCGACGGTGGCACCGCCACCGTCTTTGCCAGCGGCATGGCCGCAACCGCCGCCGTCGTGCAGACCCGTCCCGCCCGAAGCGTCCTCGTGGTTCCCACCGCCGGGTACTGGGGCAGCTTGTCCTTGTTCAATGCTCAGCAGCAGCTCGGCCACGTGGAGCTGCGCCCCGTCGACATCACCGATACCGATGCCGTCCTCGCCGCGCTGCACCCCGCTGATGGGCCCAGTGCGGACGTCCTCTGGCTGGAGACGGTGACCAATCCCCTCATCGGCGTACCGGACCTGTCGCTGCTCATCGAGGCCGCCCACCAGCAGGACGTGATCGTCTGCGTCGATGCCACCTTCACGACACCGTTGAACTGCCGTCCTCTTGATCTCGGCGCGGACGTGGTGATGCACTCGGTGACGAAGTACCTCTCCGGACACTCCGACCTCGTGCAGGGCGTCCTCATCACCCGGTCGGAGGAGCTCACTACGACGTTTCGCGGTCATCGCATGCTCGGCGGCGCGGTGCCAGGGGCGCTGGAGTGCTACCTCTCGCTGCGGGGATTGCGGACATTGGCCGTGCGCTTGGAGCGGCAGCAGGTCAACGCCGCCGACCTTGCAGGGCGCCTCAGCGAGCACCCGAGGATCGCGCGGGTCCGCTACCCAGGCCTGCCGGATGACCCCGGGTACGAGCGCGCGACGCGGCTCTTCTCCGGCTACGGCGCGATGATCAGCTTCGAGGTTGCGGGCTCCGCGGAGGACGCCGCCGCCGTCTGCGATCGCGTGCGGCTGATCACCCACTCCACGAGCCTCGGCGGCGTGGAGTCCCTGGTCGAGCGGCGCGCGATGTGGGAGGGCGACGCCTCGATGGGCGTGCCGCAGACCCTCATCCGCTTCTCTGTCGGCATCGAGAACGTCGAAGACCTATGGACGGACCTGGCCCAGGCCCTCGGCGAATGATCTCTTCGATCGGTCGGTAAACATTTCGGTCCACCGTCGCGTCATAGAGGTGCCCAAGGTTCATCGGCCGACGCAGGTGTTCACTTCTCCCCCATCGCCGGATCAGTGCCACTCGATTCCGACCCGCACGATCGGCGGGTACGAGGTGAAGGTCGGTTCTCCGTATTACGACGACACGACCCTCCAGCACATCCTCAACTCGCTCACCTTCGCTAGCGACCTCGACGACTCCTCGACCTGGTGGTCGCTGCAGGACGCACTCGCTAATCACCCATGATCAACACGCTGGGATCGCTCGAATCTGAACGATCCCAGCGTGTTGATCAACGAGTAAGTAGCGCCGTCGCGATGGCAGCGATGCCCTCGCCACGGCCGGTGAGGCCAAGCCCGTCCGTGGTGGTCGCGGCGACCGACACCGGCGCCCCCACCGCCTCGGCGAAGACGTCCTGCGCCTCGTCCCTGCGCGGGCCGATCTTCGGGGTGTTGCCGATCACCTGTACCGCCACGTTTCCGATCGACCAACCGGCGGCGTTCACGCGTACGACGACCTCACGCAGCAACGTCACACCGGATGCTCCTGCCCACTGCGGGTTACCGGTGCCGAAGACCGAGCCGAGATCCCCTAGGCCAGCAGCGGTGAGCAGCGCGTCGCAGGCGGCGTGCGCGGCGACATCCCCGTCGGAGTGACCCGAGCAGCCGTCGACGCCTTCCCAGAGCAGTCCGGCGATCCAGCAGGGGCGTCCGGCCTCGATCGGATGGACATCGACGCCGATGCCGGTGCGGAACTCAGTCATGGGCGATCACCTCCGCAAGCTTCAGATCCAGCGGATAGGTGATCTTGAAGGCGCGGACGTCGCCGGCGACTCCGAGCACCTTTCCGCCCCGTGCCTCGATCAAGGATGCGTCGTCAGTGGCGTCGGCAGGCGCCCCGTCATGTGCCGCGATCAGTTCCACCCGCCGGAAGCCCTGCGGCGTCTGCACTGCTGAGAGCCGGGAACGGTCCACGGTCTCGTGCAGCTCGCCGGTCGCCGGATCGCTGCGCCGGATCGTGTCTGTCACCGGCACCACCGGGATCACCGCTGCGGCGTCGGCCAGTGCCGCGATGACCCGCGAGATCACTTCAGCCGGGACGAACGCCCTGGCAACATCGTGGACGAGGACGAGTTCCACGTCGTCGGCAAGCGCCGCGAGGCCGGCCGAGACGGACTGCTGCCGGGTGACTCCCCCGGCAACCACCGTCGCCGACGGCGCCAACTTCGCCGCCTCATCCCGATGCGACTCCGGGGCGACGACGATGAGGTCGCGTACTTCAGGGTGGTCCGCGAACCGCATAGCGGCGTGCTCCAGCAGGGTTCGTCCTGCCACTTCGATGAAGGCCTTCGGCAGGTCCGCGCCGAGCCGCTCGCCACTACCCGCAGCAACAAGAACCGCCGCAGCTATCACAGCGCACTACTTATTTCGAAGGCCGAGGTGCGCCAGATGCAAGGCCGAGGCGGGAAGGCTGTGTCGCGACACAGCCGATCGACGAGAACGCCGCAGATGGTGTGCCTCAGCCTTCGGAATCAGGCGACGGCTTCTTGCAGTACCTCATCGAGGACGATCTCGGCCTTGTCCTCATTAGTCCCCTCGGCGAGCGCGAGTTCGCTGACAAGGATCTGACGTGCCTTCGCGAGCATCCGCTTCTCGCCGGCGGAGAGACCACGATCGCGGTCGCGGCGCCAAAGGTCGCGGACGACCTCGGCAACCTTGTTCACGTCACCGGAGGCGAGTTTCTCGCCGTTGGCCTTGTATCGCCGCGACCAGTTGGTCGGCTCCTCGGTGTGCGGCGCACGGAGCACCTCGAAGACGCGGTCGAGGCCTTCCTGGCCGACAACGTCACGAACACCAACGATTTCGGCGTTTTCTGAGGGCACGAGCACCGTCAAGTCACCTTGAGCGACTTTCAACCGGAGGTAGGTCTTCGTGTTGCCCTGGACCACTCGTTCCTCGATCGCTTCGATCAGAGCCGCACCGTGGTGCGGATAAACGACGGTCTCACCGACCTTGAAAGTCATATTGTTGTTGCCCCTTTCCGGTCTATTCAGGGTAACACGCGGGGCTGACAGCCTTCCTGGCGAAAATCGAGCCCGTTGAGTACGAGGGTCGTTGGCTCCGTCGGCGGTCGCCGCGGGAGCCGACCGCACGGCCGCAGGGCGTCCTCGCTAGGCTGTCGACGGTTTCGTTCGCGCTCGCTCGGCTAGGAGTTGACGTGCATATTGATCGGCGCGCTGCGCAAGCGTCGCGCGGCATTCGCCGCTTCAGTCTCGGGGTCGTCGCCATCGGCGCGACGCTGCTCACCGCCTCGTGCGCCGCCGGGCAGGACGCGATGACCTCGGTCGAGGTTTCCGTCATCGACGGCGCCAACGCGGACGTCGGCGACATCGCACTGCGGGTCGTCCTCGTGCAGACCCCGGCGGACGGCTCCTACGCGGTCGGTACCGACGCCCAGATCAAGGCCGTCCTCGCCAACAACGGCCAGAGCGATGACTCACTCACCGGCGTGACAGCACCGGCCTTCTCCGCAGTGACCCTCTACGGCAACGGCGCGATCGCCGGCGCCGAGTCGATCCTGGACGGGGACAACGCCACCGCCTCCCCCGCGCCCACCGCATTCCCGGCCGGCACCGGCTCGGTCACCGCCCTCGACATCAAGGCGGGGGCGGCGCTGAGCATCGGCCAGACCAACGACGGCCCGGCCGTCCTGCTTCGTTCGCTCACCGCGGACGGCGCGGGCGACGACAAGGGGCTCTTCCCGGGCGAATCCGTCCCGGTGACCTTCAGCTTCAAGAACGCGGGCAGCGTCACGGTGCAGGTTCCCGTCGAGCTGAGCAAGACCGCGAACACCGCCTCCATCGAGCCGAGCGGCTCCTCCGGTTCCGAGTAGCGCCCGAGATCGCTGAGTAGGTCGCGCTGACGGCCGTGCCGAAACGCCCGGTGACTTCGACGCGCTTCGCTACTCAGTCACTTCTGAGTTGTCAGACCCCGCCGCTAACTTGCGATGCATGGCTAAGACTCCTGCGCCGCCCGCATACCGCTGCACCGAGTGCGGCACCACCTCCCTGCGCTGGATCGGGCGCTGCCCCGAATGCCAGGCATGGGGCACCGTCGCCGAAGCGGGAGCCGTCTCGCGTAAGGCGATGACCGCAGGACCCGTCTCCGCACTGGCCCGGCCCATTGCCGAACTCGACGCCGAGGAGGCGAAGGCCCGCC
Source organism: Jatrophihabitans sp. (assembly GCA_036502295.1). GTDB lineage: Bacteria > Actinomycetota > Actinomycetes > Mycobacteriales > Jatrophihabitantaceae > DASXYU01. The sequence goes on from DASXYU010000110.1 coordinate 32,352, forward strand.
CCACCGGCGTCGGTGAGCTCGACCGTGTTCTCGGCGGTGGGCTCGTGCCGGGGTCTGTCGTACTACTCGCCGGCGAGCCGGGAGTGGGCAAGTCGACGCTGCTGCTCGACGTGGCGCGCACCTTCGCGGCTTCAGGCGCAGGACGGGCGCTCATCGTCACGGGCGAGGAGTCCCCGGCGCAGGTGCGGCTCCGGGCCGAACGCACCGGCGCCCTGCACGAGGAGCTGTACCTCGCCGCGGAGAACGACCTCGCCGCGCTGCTCGGACACGTCGAGCAGGTGAAGCCGGGGCTGCTGATCGTCGACTCGGTGCAGACCATCAGCACCGACACCGTCGAGAGCGCCAGCGGCAGCGTGCCGCAGATCCGGGCCGTCGCCGCGGCGCTCATCGCGGTGGCGAAGCAGCGCGGCATGGCGACCGTCCTCGTCGGCCATGTCACCAAGGACGGCTCGGTCGCCGGTCCGCGGACGCTGGAACACCTCGTCGATGTCGTGCTGCACTTCGACGGCGACCGGCACTCGAGCCTGCGGATCGTCCGTGCCAGCAAGAACCGCTACGGAGCCTCGGACGAGGTGGGCTGTTTCGAGATGCGCGAGGACGGGATGGTCGGGCTCGCCGATCCCTCCGGTCTCTTCCTCTCCTCAAGGACGACCGCCGTTCCGGGCACCTGCGTCACGGTGACAGTCGAAGGACGCCGACCGATGGTGACCGAGGTGCAGGCCCTGGTGAACCGCACTACGGGGACGAGCGGGCGCCGCGCGGTGAACGACCTCGACTCGGCCCGGGTCTCGATGCTGCTCGCCGTGCTGTCGCGGCACGGGCGCATCCCGCTCATGGAGTACGAGGTGTACGCCGCCACCGTCGGCGGCATTGCCGCCGACGAGCCTGCCGCTGACCTCGCGATCGCGCTGGCGATCGCCTCGGCAGCGCGTGACAGTGCGATCCCCGCACCGCTGTGCGCCATCGGCGAGGTCTCGCTCTCCGGCGACGTCCGGCGGGTGGGCAACCTCGGTAAGCGCCTCGTCGAGGCGGCACGCCTCGGCTTCACACACGCCCTCGTCCCGGCGGCGCATTGGGGCGAGTCGGTGCCGACGGGCGCTGAGTCGATCAAGGTCATCCCGGTGGAGACGCTCTCCGACGCGCTGAGCTACCTCGCCCGGATCGGCAACTCCGTACCGACCCAGCGACGCACCGCGACACGCAACGAGGGACGGCGCGCGCTCGTCACCGAGCTGCGGGCGGTTCCCAGCCGCACCTGAGCGGAATAAGTGCTCCCCGCTGCGCCCTACACTGTCGAGTACGGGGAGGAGGGAGGGCCTGACCGTGTCGATCAATGAGCGTGACGAACTGCGCGCGGTACTCGCAACGGTCGCACCAGGAACGTCGCTGCGCGACGCGCTTGAGCGCATCCTGCGGGGTAACACCGGCGCACTGATCGTCCTCGGCTGGGACAAGGCCGTGGAAAGCCTCTGCACCGGCGGCTTCCCGCTGGACATCGAGTTCTCCGCGACACGACTCCGCGAGCTCTGCAAGATGGACGGGGCGGTCGTCCTCACGACCGACGGCGACCGGATCGTCTATGCCGCCACCCACCTGATGCCCGACCCGTCGACGCCCACCGAGGAGTCCGGCACCCGCCATCGCACTGCCCAGCGCGTCGCCCGGCAGACCGGTTACCCCGTCATCTCCGTCTCGCAGTCGATGCGGATCGTCAGCCTCTACGTGGGCGCCGGGCGGTACGTCCTCGGCAGCACCGGCGAGCTGCTGGGACGCGCCAACCAGGCCATCTCAACCCTGGAGCGGTACAAGACCCGGCTGGACGAGGTCTCGAACGCACTCTCGGCGCTGGAGATCGAAGACCTCGTCACCGTCCGCGACGCAGCGATCGTCTCGCAGCGCCTCGAGATGGTGCGGCGCATCGCAGATGAGGTCACGGGTCAGGTGATCGAACTGGGTACCGACGGCCGCCTGCTGCAGCTGCAGCTGGAGGAGTTGATGGCCGGGGTCGACACGGACCGCGAACTCATCGTCCGCGACTACGTTCCGGGCGGACGCAAGGCGCCGACCGTGGAGCGTGTGCTCGAGGCTATGGCCGCGCTGTCGGCTACCGACCTGCTGGATCTCACGCTCGTCGCTGGAGCCATGGGACTACCGAGCACGCCCGAGCTGCTCGATGCCGCGGTTTCACCGCGCGGTCACCGGCTGCTGGCGCGCGTCCCACGCATCCCGACGACGATCCTCGACCGCATCGTCGAGCACTTCGGCGGACTGCAGAAGCTCCTCGCCGCGACCGCTGACGACCTGCTGGCAGTCGAGGGCGTCGGTGAGACCCGCGCTCGCGCCGTCCGCGAAGCCATCAGCCGCCTTGCCGAGGTCAGCATCATCGACCGCTACAGCTAAGAGATGCTGAAGTTGGTGGCTTTGCCGTCCTTGCCGGCGAGGGTGCCGTAGAGCGTGTAAGTACCGGCACCGACTTTCTGCCTCGTCCCGGCGCACTTCGGCTGCGATGACAAACCGGTCCACTGCACCGTGAAGGTCGCGGGGTTGTTCGGTTCAAGCACCTTGGCGGTGGTGCCCGGCTCGATGACGCAGTCGTGACTCCCCCATACCCGCGCGGCGCCGTTGTAGACGCGCAGCTCGATCTGGCTGTCCGCCACGTCCTGTACGCACGACTGCGGCCCTGTGTTGGTCACCTTCAGGCCGAGGACGGGCTGATCGCCTACCGCGTACGTCGGCTTCTCGGCAACCGCCTGCAGCGATAGCTGGGCGGCGGCGCAGGGCACAGGTGCCGCGCTCGTAGACGGTGGCGGGGCGGATGTCGTGGCCGGTGTGCTCGGGGGGCTCGACGAGGTGGGCGGCTGCGACGTCGACGGAGGCACCGTCGTCGTAGTGGTCGTCGAGCTTGAGTCGACCGGTGGAGCCGAGACACTGGGCGTCAGGCTCGGCCCACCACTCGCCGCCGTCTTCTCGCCGTGCTTGTCGAGGATGGCAAGCACGGTGAGCCAGACGAGGGCGAGGACGACGATCACCGCGGCCAGCAACACCAGCCTGCGGCGCCAGTAGATGCCCGGATTCTGCGAGCCGACAGGATGAAACATGGTGCGTCCACGGTAGTGGGCGGTATTGATTAACGTGGAGCACCATGCCGCAGTCCCCGCAGTTCACAGTCGCCGCAGCGCAATGGTTCAGCGCAGCGGCTCGCGACCTACCCTGGCGGCACGCGGATACAACGCCCTGGGCGGTGCTGATGAGCGAGGTGATGCTGCAGCAAACGCCCGTTGCGCGTGTGCTCGCCCCCTACGCGGCCTGGTTGGAACGCTGGCCCACGCCGGCCGCACTCGCCGCGGACGTTCCCGGCGACGCCGTCCGCATGTGGGCTCGCCTTGGCTATCCACGCCGCGCGTTGCGGCTGCATGAGTGCGCCGTCGTTATCGTGCGCGATCACGACGGTGCCGTCCCCACCGAGATCGATGCGCTGCTTGCTCTTCCTGGTATCGGCGCCTACACCGCGCGTGCTGTCGCCGCCTTCGCCTTCGGGCAGCGCGCGCCAGTCGTCGACACCAACGTGCGCCGCGTGGTTGCCCGCGCCTTCCTCGGCCAGGGTGAGGCAGGACCACCCAGCACCACCCGTGACCTCGCGACAGTCGAAATGCTGCTCCCCGAGGACGCTGCGGCGGCCGCCCATCTCTCGGGGGCCCTCATGGAGCTCGGCGCCCTCGTCTGTACCGCCCGCACGCCGGACTGCGCAGCCTGCCCCGTCGCACATCTTTGCGCGTGGCGTCTCGCCGGTCATCCCGCCTACGGCGGCCCCGCCACGCGAACCCAGAAGTTCGAGGGCACCGATCGCCAAGTCCGCGGCAAGCTCATGGCAGTCGTCAGAGACGCACAACGCTCGGTCGCGCGCGCCCAACTCGACGTTGTCTGGGCCGATGCCGCCCAACGCGACCGAGCACTGCATTCGCTGATAGTGGACGGCCTGCTCGAGGTGACCAAGAGCGGCCGCTTCCGCCTACCGACCTAGGTCCACGTCAGGGCGCAGCAAAGGGGCGCATCCCGCAGCCATCCTGAGGCTTTTAGCGGAGGGATGCGCCCCTTTGCGAAGCGACTTACTCTGCAGCCGACACGTTCTCCGTCGGGGGAACATCCGGCACCTCGGACGGCTTGGCCTCACCCCGGAAGGTGAACTCCTCCTTGCCGTCCTCGCTGGTGACGGTGTCGACAACCACGATCTGACCCGCAGTCAGCTCGCCGAAGAGGATCTTCTCGGAGAGCGTGTCCTCGATGTCGCGCTGAATCGTGCGACGCAGCGGACGGGCACCGAGAGCCTTGTCGTAGCCCTTCTTCGCCAGCAGAGCCTTGGCCGCGGACGTGAGCTCGATGCCCATGTCCTTGGCGCGCAGCTGGGTGTCGAGGCGAGCAAGCATCAGATCGACGATCTGGATGATCTCGTTCTCGGTGAGCTGGTGGAACACCACGATGTCGTCGATGCGGTTGAGGAACTCGGGACGGAAGTGCTGCTTGAGCTCGTCGTTCACCTTGTTCTTCATGCGCTCGTAGCTGCTCTCCTCGTCACCCGAGGCGAAGCCGAGGCCACCGACCGACTTCGACGCGTCACGCGTGCCGAGGTTGGTGGTGAGGATCAGCACCGTGTTCTTGAAGTCCACGACGCGTCCCTGACCGTCGGTGAGACGACCGTCCTCAAGCACCTGCAGCAGCGTGTTGAAGACATCGGGGTGAGCCTTCTCGACCTCGTCGAAGAGGACGACCGAGAACGGCTTGCGCCGCACCTTCTCGGTGAGCTGACCGCCCTCGTCGTAGCCGACGTAGCCGGGAGGCGCACCGACGAGACGCGACACGGTGTACCGGTCGTGGAACTCGGACATGTCGAGCTGGATCAACGCATCCGCGTCACCGAAGAGGAACTCGGCCAGCGTCTTGGAGAGCTCGGTCTTACCGACACCGGAGGGGCCGGCGAAGATGAACGAGCCACCAGGACGCTTCGGGTCCTTCAGGCCCGCACGAGTGCGGCGGATCGCCTGGGAGACGGCCTTGATGGCCTGCTCCTGGCCGATGACGCGCTTGTGCAGCTCGTCCTCCATGCGCAGCAGGCGAGCAGTCTCAGCCTCGGTGAGCTTGAAGACCGGGATACCCGTCCACGTCGCGAGGACTTCGGCGATCTGCTCGTCGTCGACCTCGGCGACGACGTCAAGGTCGCCCGCCTTCCACTCGGCCTCGCGCTGCACCTTCTCGGTCTGCAGCTGCTTCTCCTTGTCGCGAAGACCCGCTGCGAGCTCGAAGTCCTGCGCATCGATCGCGGACTCCTTCTCGCGGCGCACCTCGGCGATGCGGTCATCGAACTCGCGCAGGTCCGGCGGCGCGGTCATGCGCTTGATGCGCATACGCGCACCAGCCTCGTCGATGAGGTCGATCGCCTTGTCGGGCAGGAAGCGGTCGCTGATGTAGCGATCGGCGAGCCCGGCGGCGGCAACGAGAGCAGAGTCGGTGATCGAGACGCGGTGGTGCGCCTCGTAGCGGTCACGCAGGCCCTTGAGGATCTCGATCGTGTGCGCCACGGTCGGCTCGTCCACCGTCACCGGCTGGAAGCGGCGCTCAAGAGCAGCGTCCTTCTCCAGGTGCTTGCGGTACTCGTCGAGGGTGGTGGCACCGATCGTCTGCAGCTCACCACGGGCCAGCATCGGCTTGAGGATCGAGGCGGCGTCGATCGCGCCCTCGGCGGCACCAGCACCGACGAGGGTGTGGATCTCGTCGATGAACATGATGATGTCGCCGCGGGTGCGGATCTCCTTGAGCACCTTCTTCAAGCGCTCTTCGAAGTCACCGCGGTAGCGCGAACCGGCGACCAGCGAGCCGAGGTCAAGGGTGTAGAGCTGCTTGTCCTTCAGCGTCTCCGGCACCTCGCCCTTGACGATCGCCTGTGCCAGGCCCTCGACGACGGCCGTCTTGCCGACGCCCGGTTCGCCGATGAGGACGGGGTTGTTCTTCGTCCTGCGCGACAACACCTGCATGAGGCGCTCGATGACCTTCTCGCGCCCGATCACCGGGTCGAGCTTGCCCTCGCGGGCGCTCTGGGTGAGGTTGCGACCGAACTGGTCAAGGACGAGAGAGGTCGACGGCGCCGCCTCGGCAGCGGTGCCAGCCGGCTCCTTGCCCTGGCTGTAGCCGTTGAGCAACTGGATGACCTGCTGGCGGACCTTGTTCAGGTCAGCGCCGAGCTTCACCAGCACCTGGGCGGCGACGCCCTCGCCCTCACGGATGAGGCCGAGCAGGATGTGCTCGGTGCCGATGTAGTTGTGGCCGAGCTGCAGAGCTTCGCGCAGCGAGAGCTCCAGCACCTTCTTGGCCCTAGGGGTGAACGGGATGTGCCCGCTCGGGGCCTGCTGGCCCTGGCCGATGATCTCCTCGACCTGCGAACGGACAGCATCGAGTGAGATACCGAGCGACTCGAGGGCCTTGGCAGCGACGCCTTCGCCCTCGTGGATCAGCCCGAGCAGGATGTGCTCGGTACCGATGTAGTTGTGACCAAGCTGCAACGCTTCGCGCAGCGATAGCTCCAGAACCTTCTTGGCGCGTGGCGTGAACGGGATGTGTCCGCTCGGAGCCTGCTGTCCTTGGCCGATGATTTCCTCAA
>DASXYU010000111.1:0-22649 GCA_036502295.1 Jatrophihabitans sp.
CTCGTCGCGCTGGGCGTAAACGTCTCGGTGCGCGTCACGAACATGGTCAACTTTGGCTACGCCTCGTTCATTCTTTGGGGTCCGCTTGCCGTGCTGGTTCTGAACCAGCAGTTCCACGTACCTTTGGCGTTCGCGTTCCTGCTCTCACTCGTCGGAGTGCTGATCTGTTCGCTCTTGGTGGAACGCGTCGCGCTGCGTCCCTTCCTCGGCTCCGGATCGGCACTGCCCTGGATGTTGTCGACGCTTGCTGTCGGCACGGTTCTGGAGCGCTTTGCCGAGTACCAGTTCGGTGGTGAGCCGCAGCCGTTCACGCACAACTTCGGATTGAGCACCATCACGGTGCTCGGCATCCACACCAACTGGGTCGAGATCGCGACCGTCCTCGTAGGCATCGTTTTCTCCGTGCTGATCGTGCTGTACATGGCGAAGACCGTGCGAGGCCGAAAGCTCAACGCCGTGGCACAGGATCCCGACGGCGCGGCGATGATCGGCATCTCGGTTCGCAGGGCATCACAGGAGGCGACGATCATCGTCGCGGTCATCGCCGTGGTGATCGGCTGGATCGCTGCACCGTCGTTGCAGGTCGGCTCGTCGCTGGGGCTCACGTTGCTGTTCACGGGCTTCGTCGCCGCGGCGCTCGGCGGTTTCGCGAGTATCACGGGCAGCTGGGTCGGCGGCGTACTTCTCGGCCTGGTGCTGCAACTGGGCAACGATCAACTCGGACCGAACTACATCAACGTGCTCCTCTTCGGCACATTGCTGGTGGTCTACCTCGTCCGGCCCCAAGGGCTGTTCGGCGACCGCACGATTCGGTCGGTCTGACATGCGACTCTCACTGCCGAAGCAACTACCTGCGCCTGTCCGTGTCGGCACCTCCGTCCTCCGCCAGCCTTTCGTGCACGCGCCGGTGCTCTGCGTACTGCTCTACCTGCTCGCCCAGGCGTTCGGATTCAGTAGCTATCACACCTACGTCCTGACGACACTCGCCGTCTACGGAGTCGCCTCGCTCGGCCTCAACCTGCCGGTCGGTTACTCCGGCGTCATCGCCATCGGCAACGGCGCGGCGTTCTTCACCGGGACGTACTGCGTAGCCATTCTCAGCGGGCTTCACGGTCAGCCGCTGTGGATCTCGCTGACGCTCGCCGTCCTGATCGGCGGCGGGATCGGCTTTCTGATGTCGGTCCCCGCGGTACGCCTCGGCGGGTTGGCGCTGGCGATGATCTCGCTGGGATTCGTCTTGATCCTCGCTGACGTGGTGCGGATTCTGAGCAGCATCACGAACGGCTTCAGCGGAATTTCCGGGATCGTCGCGCACTGGGGCTTCGGCTCCGGTGCGACGCCGCTCTCGCAAGGAGCGCTCACGGCTCTGGTCCTCGTGGTACTCGGTCTCGCCTACCTCACCAACTGGTACTTTCGCGCCTCGCGGATCGGACGTATCTCCGTCGCCGCCAAGAACGACGCAGTCGGCGCCGAGGCACTGGGCATCAAGGTCTTCGCCACGCAGATCGCCACCTTCGTCGCAGGCGCGGCCGTCGGTGCGGCCGCCGGCGGGCTGAACGGATATCTCGTCGGATTCATCAGCCCGGACAGCATCACCATCGATACCTCGTTCTTGTTCCTGATCATGGTCGTCTTCGGTGGATCAGGAACCCGTATCGGTCCCGTCCTGGGCACGATCGTCATCGGCGGCACGCCGATCTGGCTCGCGAAGTATCCGAATCTCAGCGTCATCATCTACGGCGCGTTGCTGCTGATAGTGGTGCTCTTTCGCCCACGAGGCGTCGTCTCGCGTACCGGACTTCAGGTTCCCAACGCTGTCGGCCGCATTCTCGGCACGTCGGTGACGCCCAGCTCGGAGTTGTCGGCGGCTGACGTCGCCTCGCTCGAGGTCCGCCGCGGCCGAAGCGCCTCCTCACCATTCGTGGTCTCCTGCTCGGACGTCCATAAGAGATTCGGTGGTCTGCATGCGTTACGCGGAGTGTCGATGAGCATGGGGCAAGGCGAGGTCGTCGCCATTGTCGGCCCGAACGGATCGGGCAAGACGACGTTTCTCAACGCCATCACCGGTCAGTTCGGGATCGACAGCGGAGCGATCGATGTTCGCGGCACGAAGGTCGCGGCCTCGCGCCGCCGCTTCCTTGCGCGCAACTATGTGGCCCGGACGTTCCAGACACCCCGGCACTTCGGTGACATGTCGGCCGGCGAAGTGATGCTGCTCGCCTCGCAGCGCCCGGTGCGTCGTCCCGGTGCGGTCGATGTGGCACGGCTGCGGGTTCTCGCTCTCGAGCTTCTCGATTCGGCAGGGATCGACATCACCACGTCGCACGAGACTTCCGGGCTCAGCCACGGCCAGCTCAGGTTCCTCGAGATCGCCTCCGCACTGGTCCGTGGTCCGCAGCTGCTGATCTTCGATGAGCCCGCGACCGGTCTGGGACTCTCGGAGATCGCGCATCTCCAGCAGGCGATCGAAGGGGCATCGGCCGCCGGGTGTGCGGTACTGCTCGTCGAACACCATCTTCAGCTCGTCCGCGACACCTCGGACCGGGTGCTCGTCTTCAACACCGGTGAGGTCCTGTGGGAAGGGCCGCCCGCCAACATCGGCGAGGTCGACTCGGTGCGTCACGCATACCTGGGGATGGCGGTATGAACGGCGGGCTCGTCGTGCGGGGGATGCGCGTCTCGTACGGCCGCACCCGAGTCGTCCACGACTTGGATCTCGATGTCCCTGACGGGACCTGCGTGGCGATCATCGGTGCCAACGGCGCGGGCAAGACCTCGTTCCTGCGCGGCGTGAGCGGTCTTGAACACGTGGGTTCTTCGACCTCGGTCGTCCTCAACGGGACGGAACTCGTCAATCGCACCGAGGACGAACGCGCCCGGCTGGGGCTCGGTCATGTGCTGGAGAACCGGCACCTCTTCTCTCGTATGACGGTGGCACAGAATCTTGAACTTGCCGGCCAGTTGGCCGGCGACCCGGTACAGCAACTCGAGCGCGTGCTGGAGATGATCCCCGAGATCGCCGACCTCATGGATCGCAAGGCCGCGAGTCTCAGCGGTGGGCAACAGCAGTTCGTTGCGATCGGTCGAGCGATGATGACGGACCCGAAAGCACTGATGCTCGACGAGCCGACCAACGGTCTCGCGCCGCAGCTGATCGACCGCGTCATCGAACTCCTGATCAAATTGCGCAATTCCGGGGTCGCCACACTGCTCGTGGAGCAGCGACTGGAAGTCGCCGTTGCGGTTGCGTCTCAGGTCTACGTGCTTTCGCACGGCCGGATCGTCCACACCGCCGACGCGGCAGACCCCGGTCTGGCAGATGCCGCCCACGCGGCGTATCTCACCTAGCTAGGTCGAGGCTCTGACGTGATCGCCGGACGGGCGGCTGCCGTTGTCACCGGCGCCGGCAACGGTCTCGGTGCCTTCATCGCCCGGCGCCTCGCGGCGGACGGCTATGCCGTCTCCATCCTCGATACGGATGTCGCTGCGGGTACCCAGGTAGCAGCAGAGGTCGACGGCCGGTTCGTGGAGTGCGACGTCGCGGATCCTGATGCAGTGCGCGAGGCGGCAGAGAGGGTCGGCCCGGCGGCCGTCCTCGTCAACAATGCGGGCGTCACGACGATCGCCAGCGTGCTCGACAGCACCGATGAGGATCTTCGGCGGCTAGTGGAGGTGAACCTGCTCGGGACGGTCTTCTGCTGCCGCGCCTTCGCCCCCGCGATGATCGCGCAGGGCAGCGGTTCGATCGTGAACATCTCCTCGGGTGCTGCGGCCGGCGCGACACCCGGGTACTGCATCTATCCGTCGACGAAGTCGGCAGTGGAGACCCTCACCCGGCAGTTGGCGATGGAGTGGGGGCCGAGGGGCATTCGCGTGAACGCGGTGGGTCCCGGCGCGATCGAGACGGAGCGCAACGGCCACCGATTCTCGGGTGACCGGCTGTCGTCACGGGTTCTGTCGATTCCGCTGCGCCGCACCGGCGTGCCGCAGGACATCGCCGGTGCGATCTCGGCGCTCTGCTCCGAGGACCTCTCCTACGTCACCGGACAGGTCCTCTACGTCGACGGCGGCCTCAGCGCCGGAGCCCCCGGCATATGAGCCACGGGCTAGCCGACGTTCGTGCCGAAGATTCCGACGAAGCTCACCATCTCACCCGGGTAGCCGCCGAGGTTGTGCGTGAGCCCGAGACCGCGATCGGCGGTCTTGATCTGGCGCTCCGGAGGGGCTTCCTTGCGCAGCTGCAGCCAGACCTCGTACAGCATCCGCAGACCGGAGGCGCCGACCGGGTGACCGAACGACTTGAGGCCGCCGTCCGGGTTCACCGGCAACTCGCCGTCGAGATCGAAGACACCGTTGAGGACGTCCTGCCAGGCGGTGCCCCGATCCGCGAAGCCGAGGTCTTCCATCAGCGCGAGTTCGGTCGGGGTGAAGCAGTCGTGCACCTCGGCCATCGCCAGTTCGTGGCGCGGGTCGGTGATACCGGCTGCCGCGTAGGCAGTCTTCGCTGTCGCCGCGCACTCGGGGAGGTTGGTGTAGTCGTAGTCCGGGTCGCCGAGGCCGCTGCCATTGCCGGCGACGACCGAGAGCGCCTTCACGAAGAGCGGCTTGTCGGTGTAGTCATACGCCCGCTCGGCCGGCACGACCATGGCCGCGGCGCCGCCGTCGGCGACACCGGCGCAGTCCATTACTGACAGCGAACCGGCGATATGCGGCATGCCGCAGATGGTCTCGGCGCTGATCGCCTTGCGGAACTGCGCCTTCGGGTTCTTCGCCCCGTTGGAGTGGTTCTTCTCGGCGATCTTGGCGATGACGTAGCGCAGCTTCTCCTCGTCGACGCCGTACTTCTTCGAGTACGCCGGAACGATCATCGAGAACATCGCGGCTGCGGTGAGCGTGCGGGCCGTGCCGTCGTTCGGGACGGGGAATGCGTTGAGGCCCTGGTAGCCGTAGTCCTTCACCTTCTCGGCGCCGATCGCCATCGCGCTGTCGTATGCCCCGGATGCCACGGCGTAGACCGCCTGCCGCAGCGCCTCGGAACCGGTGGCGCAGTAGTTCTCGACGCGGGTCACCGGCTTGTCCACGAGCTGCAGTGGGCGGGCAACGGTGATGCCACTCATGGCCGACTGCGCGGTACCGAACCAGTACGCGTCGACGTCGTTCGGCTTGATGCTGAGGGAGTCGAAGACCTGGCCGGAGGCGTCGATGATGAGGTCGTCGAGACCCATGTCCCAGCGCTCGGCGAACTTGGTGCAGCCGACGCCGACGATGGCGACCTTGTCGCGGAGACGATTCGTGGGACTGCTCATGCCGGTGTCGCCTTCCAGAAGTAGTTGTGGATGCCATCGATGGTGAAGAGCCGGCGGAAGGTCGGCTTCACGCGCATACCGATCTCGACTTCGTCGGCACTGACATCGGTGAGCTCCATGGGGAAGCGTCCGCCGCCGTCGAAGTCGATCACTGCGAAGACCAGAGGCGGACTCTGCGAGTAGGAGAGGCGGTCGATGGTGAAGGTCGCCACCGTTCCGAGGGTCTCACCCATGGGACGACGCTCGGTTGCACCCGGCCGCGGCGGCAGGTGCACCTCACCGTCGTCCACCGACGCCTGGAAGCCGAACTTCCACGCGGCCGAGCGTGCGGCCGCCGAGGCCGAGGTGCGGCCAGGCTCCGGGCGCTTGGGCGGCTCGACCGGCAGCATCTCGCGCCAGGTGAGGAACTTGCCGTACTCGAGGCTCCGCTTACCGGCGAGGTTCGGCCCGAGAACGGCCGGCACCTGGGCGTTCACCTTGAAGATTGCGACCTCAACGCCGTCGGAGAGGACGACCAGCGCGATGGTGGAGCCGGGCTCGGCGGTTTCGAGGGCCAACGCCAGGCTCAGTAGCGGATGAGCGGCAGCCGTGTTGCCGATGGTGTTGAGCAGCGGGTCGCCCGCAGCCTCACCGAACTTCTTGGAGATGACGGTGTTGGAGCGCGCGTTGGTGCCGGCGACGAGAACGCGGTCAACGGAGTCGATGCCGGCGTCCTTCAGGGCGTCGGCCCAGGCCGTGGCGAGTGCTGTCTCGTAGAGCTCCTCGCCGAAGCGCTCTTCCCAGTGCTTGGTGAAGGATGCGCCCGGCGTGCGCCACTGGTCGAGGATGTCTTCGGTGGTGGTACCCCAGCCGATGATCTCTGCAATGAGCGGCGCGTCGGTGTCGGAGCAGACGAGCACCGCGGCGCCGGCGTCGCCCCCGAAGGACTCATCGGCACTGTTAGGCCGACCGGAGCGCAGGTCACCGGTGGCGACCAGGGTCGGACGAGAGGAGTCGACCGCTGCCCGCAGCGCGCCCATAGCAGAGCGAACCGAGCCGATGGCATCGAAGGCGGAGACGCTCGGCGCGAGCCCGAGGGCACTGTGCACCGCGCTCGCGTTGGACTTGTCGAGGTATGGGGGAGTCGTGGTGGCGAACCACAGCGTCTCGGGCGAGACGCCCGGGGCCGAGTGCAGGGCGGCGCTCGCCGCCGCGAATGCCAGCGTGGTGGCGTCCTCGTCAAAGCTTGCTGCCGCTCGGGTTCCCTTGCCGCCACCGCCGCCGTACATGGCGGCGATCGCCTTGCGCTCAACTCGGTAGTAAGGCAGGTAACCGGCGATACCGGCGATTCCGCGTGTCATGCTCAGGCCTTCGTCGTGAGGGGCTCTTGCGTTCCACTTTATATTTACACTTTATAAAATGTTTTTGCGAGAGAGCCGTCTCACAAGTGCGGCTCTTCGCTAGACGAGCCGCCACGGGGTCCGCGAGCCAGAGGTGAAGCGGCGCTGCCCCTCCTCCAGCGACTCCGTGCTGGTGCCGAGCTGAATCAGGGTCTTTCCGAACTCGAGCGCCTCGCGGTAACCGTGTTCGCGGGCCGCCCAGACGGCACGAACGGTTCCCTGGATGGCGAGCGCCGGCTGGGAGGCGATGTCGCGCGCGAGCGTCGCGGCCGTTTCGTGGAGCTGCTCCGGTGCGACGATCTCCTGAACGAGACCGATCTCATGCGCCCGCTTCGCCGACATCCGCTCGTGCGCGCCGAGCAGCGACATGCGCATGACCTCTCCCAGAGGCATGTGCTGCATCATCATGATCGGCTCGAAGATCGCGGCCATGCCGTAGGTGGTGTGTGGATCGAAGAACGTGGCAGTCTCGGAGGCGAGGATGATGTCGCACTCGCCGAGGAGATAGAACGCGCCGCCGCAGGCCATCCCGTTGACCGCCGCGATGATCGGCTTCCACAAACCGGCGGCGGTCTTCGGCGCGATGTAGTCACCGGGATCGTCGAAGTGGAACGGCGTGGAGCCGCGCGTGCCGATCGGGGTGTCCTCGGGGAGATGACCCGGTTCCTGCTCCTGGCGGTCGACGCCCGTGCAGAAGGCGCGGTCCCCGGCGCCGGCAAGGACGATCACCCGGGCGTCGTCATTGCCGCGCAGGCCACGCCAGCAGTCGTGGAGTTCACGGATCATCGCAGCGTTGAAGGCGTTCAACACCTCGGGGCGATTGAGCGTCACCCAGGCGACCCCGTCCTCGACCTCGAGGGTGATTGTCTCGTAGCTCATCGTGGCCCTTCGCATCAATGTTGTATATTCTATCCGAAGTTACGGGCCATGCCGGGGAGCCGAATCTCTGCTCGAGGTCCTGCACGCAGCCGCACTGGAGTGTTGATGAAACTGTCGTTGGCCTTGCCGTTCGATCAGCGCACGCTACACCTGGAGCTGATCGAGCCCGAAGCTCTGATCGGCTTCGCAGCGGCGATCGAGAAGGGTGGCTTCGACGCGTGTTACGTCACCGACCATCCGTTTCCGACGGCGGATTGGTTCCGTAGCGGCGGCCACCACACGCTCGAGCCACTGGTGGCGCTGTCGTTCATCGCCGCGGCCACGACGACGCTGAAACTGCACACCAACTGCTATATCCCCGCGTATCGGCATCCGTTCGTCTCGGCGAAGTCCATCGCCACACTCGACCGTCTCTCGCGTGGCCGGTTGATCCTCGGAGTCGCCGTCGGTTACCTCGAGGAGGAGTTCGACGGTCTCGGCGCCTCCTTCGCCGACCGGGGGCACCTGCTCGACGAGGCGATCCGGCAGATGCGCCTGGCGTGGACCGGGGAGGAGATCAACGGCGAGGGAGAGGGCTATCGCACGAGCGGCAACGTGGTGCTGCCCACCCCGCACACCACGGCCGGACCGCCGATCTGGATCGGCGGAAACTCCAGGGCGGCGATCCGCCGTGCCGTCGAGTACGCCGACGGCTGGATGCCGTTCCCGGCCCCACGCGCCTTCGCTGACGCCGTGCGCACGCAGAACCTCACGGATCGCGACGGCCTCGCCGCCGAGATCCGCCACGTCCGCGAGTTGTGCGAACGTGCCGGGCGCGAGGCACCGTTGGACGTCTGCTTCACGCCTTTCAGCCACCCCGCGGGAAGGGACAAGTTCAACCCGGAGGCATTCATCGAGGAGGCCCTGGCGCTGCGAGAGATCGGCGTCACCTGGTTGTCGTTCCACGTTCCGGCGCCGAGCGTCGAGCAGTTCCACGATCACGTCGCGGAATTCGCCGAGACGGTCGTCCCGGTGTTGAAGGCGGGATAGACCGGCTTCTTGAACAGAGCGCGTCAGCCGACGAAGCCGGTGCTCCTACTAGGTGCCGCTGAAGCTCGGACGGCGTCCCTCCACGAACGAGGCCATGCCTTCGACACGGTCGTTGGTGGTGGAGAGCATGGCGGTTGCGGCCTGCTCCTCGGCGAAGGCGGTGGCCATGTCGCTGACGAGCGATCGGCGGTACAGCCGCTTGGCCTGGCCGAAGCTGCGGGTCGGACCGACTGCGAGCCTCTTGGCCAATTCCCACGCTGTGGGTTCGACCTCCGCGGCGGGGACGAGGCGGTTGACGGCGCCCCAGCGCTCCAGCTGTGTGGAGGAGACGGCGTCGCCGAGCAGGGCGATCTCGTTGAGGACGTGGAAGGGCAGGATCCGCGGCAGGAAGAACGGGTCGCCAGCGTGCGGCGCCATGCCACGCCGTCCGAAGACATGGATCCAGCGCGCTGTGTCGGACGCGACGACGAGGTCGGCGAGCAGCGCCAGCATCCAGCCGATGCCGGCGACGGTGCCCTGTACGGCGCTGATGACGGGCGTTTCGATCTCCCAGAGCTGCTGAAAGAGCTGCTGGAAGGGCACGAGCGCGCGGCGGAAGTCGAGGGCGTTCTCGGGCGTCGCGATGTCCGGTCCGCGCAGGTCGGCGCCGGTGCAGAACGCCTTCTCATCGCCGGAGATGACGATGCAGCGCACTGCCGGGTCGGTGTCCGCGGCCGTGAGGGCCTCACTCAGCGCGATGCGCGTGTCGGTATCGATCGCATTGCCGGCATCCGGACGTGCGATGGCGATCCAGCGAACGCCATCGACGGTCTCGATGCGGAGGTTGGTGGTGGAAACGGTCTGCGTCATTTCGGTCCGTGCACCTCAATCATCTCGGGACGGGGCACCATAATCCCCTCTGTTGAAGACCTGCTAATTTCTATAAAATATACATGACAAAGAACGATCGAGAGGATGAAAACATGGGCATGCTGGACGGCAAGGTGGCCATCGTGACGGGTGCCGGCCACGGCATCGGTCGGGCACATGCTCTCGAACTCGCCAAGCACGGTGCCTACGTCGTCGTCAACGACCTCGGCGGCAACGCGCGCGGCGAGGGCGAAGGACGAGACGCCGATAACACGGTGGATGTGATCACCGCGCGAGGCGGAACCGCGATCGCGAACTACGGCGACGTCAGCGACTTCGAGGCCGCCCGCGCGATGATCCAGCAGGCGGTCGACACCTGGGGTCACCTCGACGTCCTCGTGAACAACGCCGGAATCGTTCGTGACTCCGCGATCTGGAACATGTCCGTCGACGACTTCGACAAGGTCATGCGGGTGCACGTACGGGGCACCTGGTGCACTTCGCACCACGCCGCCGTCTATTGGCGCAACCGTTCCAAGGCGGGCGAGCAGGTAACCGGACGCATCATCAACACGACCTCCGGTGCCGGCCTCACCGGCAACTTCGGCCAGTCGAACTATGCGACGGCGAAGGCCGCCATCGTCGGCCTCACCCAGACCCTGGCGATCGAGCTCGGCGCCTACGGCGTCACGGCGAATGCGGTCGGCCCGGGCGGCGCGACCCGCATCACGGCGAGCATGCCCGGCGCGCCTGCCGTCTTCGAAGCCGACGAGGTACCCGATGACGAGTGGCGTCCGATGGACCCGGGCAATAGTTCCCCCGTGGTGGCCTGGCTCGCCAGCGACCAGTCCGCCCTGGTGACCGGTCAGGTCATCCGCGCCATCCACGACAACATCATCTGGATGCACGGCTGGCGCGAGGCCGCGACGATCTCGGCCGGCGAAAAGAAGTGGGACGCCACCAAGCTGCACGGCCAGCTGGCGACCCATGTCTTCGGCACCGGCAACGGTCCCATGGTGTGGCGCAAGTAGCGCATCACGCGCAACGTGAAAGAGGCCCCGTCCTGGTCGTTCGGACGGGGCCTCTTTCACGTGCCGGGGGAGGTCACACGGGATCGGTGAGGTTCGCCAGCCACTGCTTGCGAATCACTTCTGTGTCGTGCCCGGCGGGAGTGGCGGCGTGCGCTACGCGACCGGGGGTCTTGCTCATCGACGGGATCGGTGACGGCAGGAATCGCTGCTCTCCGCCGTCGCCGAGGGCGTAGAGGCTCTGGCGTTCGCGGATGTGCTTGTTGTTGACGATGGCTTCCAGGTCCTGGACCTGACTGCAGGGGATCCGGGCGTCACGCATGGCCGTGAGGACATGCGTGACCGGGTGCTGCTGGATCCACGACTCGACCAGCTGATCGAGATCGCCGGCGTGCCGTGCCCGCGCCGCTGAGGAGCCGAACCTCTCCAGGTCTCCGGGAGAGTCTGCACCGATCAACGGCAGCAGGCGCGCCACCTGCTGATCGGTCGGCCCTGAAACCACGACCCACTCGCCGTCTGCGGTGTGGTAGGTCCTCCTGGGTGTGGTTCCGTCGATGAGCCCGCCGTTGCGCATCGGTGGCGGGGTGCCGGGCACCCAGCCCGCCAGGGAGGAACCGAGTAGCGCCAGTATCGGCTCGTACATGCTGATGTCGACGAACTGACCGTCCCCGCCACGGGCGTCACGCCAGTAGCACGCAGCGAGCGTGCCGATGATTCCGGACAACGAGGCGAGGAAGTCGCCGACAGGCAGCGACGTGAGCAGCGGTCCCGTCTCGGCGAGGCCGTTGAGGTTGGTGAAGCCGCCGAACGCCTCGCCGATCGAGCCGTTGCCCACCACGCCGGCCAGCGGTCCCGAAGCGCCGTAGGTGGAGACGGAGACGTAGACGACCCGCGGGTTGCGCTTGCGTACCTGCTCGTAGGAGACCCCCCAACGCTTGAGGATCCGCAGGGGCTGATTCACCAGGATGCAGTCGGCGATGTCGGCGAGCGCAGCCAGCTCCGCGAGACCCGCCTCGCTCTTGAAATCGATGGAGAACGAGCGCTTGTTGCGGGCGGTCAGCAGCCACGTGTCGGGGGAAAGCCGACGTAGCGGGTCACCGTGCGGCGGCTCGACCTTGACGACGTCCGCGCCGAAGTCACCCAGCGCGGCCCCGATCGCGGGTGCGGCATAGAGGGTCGCGAGTTCAAGCACTCGCAAACCCTCAAGAGCCGCCGGCGCGGGATTGAAGCTGTTGGGCGGGGTCACCTTCGTCCTCTGTTTCGCAATGTCGCAGGGGTAATGGATACTATATATATTATTGGGGTTCGGGCAACAGAGTCATTCGGCAGAGTTGATCTGACGCCCGATGATGAGCGCGTCCACCGCGACCGCGCCTAGCCCCGCAGGGCGCAGCAGCACCGGATTGATGTCGAGTTCGCAGATGTGGTCGCCGATGCCGACGACACAGCGCTGCAGGGCCATGACGGCATCGAGGAGCGCGTCGATATCGGCTGGCGGCTTTCCCCGGAAGCCGGTGAGGAGCCGGTATGCCTTGAGCTTCTCGACGGCACGTTGCGCCGTCTTCCTCGTGAACGGCGGCACCAGGAAGGAGACGTCCTCGTAGATCTCGGTGAGGACGCCGCCGAAGCCGACCGTGATGACGGGTCCGAACGGATGCTGGTGCGTGACACCGAGGAGGATCTCGGCCACGGCGTCCTGGACGCATTCCTGGACGAGCAGGCCGTCGATGCGGACGCCGGTCAGCGTGGCGGCCTTCGCGAGGAGACGCCGCGCCGAGTCCTCGACCTCGGCGCTGTCGCGCAGTGGGAACTCGACGAGGCCGAGATCGGACTTGTGCGCGACATCGGCGGAGAGAACCTTCAACACCACCGGCCCGCCGAAGGACGAAGCGATCCCTACGGCCTCCTCGACGGAGGTGGCGGTCGCCTCGAGCGCGATCGGTACGCCATAGGCGGCCAGCAGTCGCTTGGCGTCGTACTCGTTGAGGGTAGTTCCCCGCGCCGGCACAAGGGAGTCGATGGCTGCCGCCTCTGTACTCGTATGCGCTACGGCGACGCCCGCGAATGGGCTCTCGTACTCGGCGACGAACCTCGTGTGGTTGAGCAGTTCGCGCATGCCCCGCACCGCGCCGACAAAGGAGTGGAACAACGGCACACCAGCCTCGCAGAGCGCGCGGTGGCTCTCGTCGCGGATGGGCGAGGTCCACGCCACGACGATCGGCTTGGCGCAGCCCTTGCGATACATGTCCACGATGTCGCGGGCCAGGCCGTCGCTCATGCCGGGGAAGACGCCGGTGATCGGCACGAAGAGGATCGAGGTGTTGGGATCCTCGACCATCAGCTCGAGGATGCGGCGTCCTTCGGGGCGTGAGGCGAAGGTGCCGCCGGTGTCGACCGGGTTCGTCCTGCGGAGGAAGGACGGCAGGATCGTGCCGAGTTCCTCGATGGTGTGGTCGGTGAGCCGGTGGATCGGGACACCGGCGACCCCGCAGAGGTCCGCCACGTGCGAGGCGGTCCCGCCGGAGAGGGCGTAGATGGCGACGCCGCCGTCGGTGGAGGGGCGTGGGGCGTGGCAGAACAGGCCGGAGATCTCGATCAGTTCGTCCATGTCGTCGATGCGGATTACGCCGTACTGGTCGAAGACTGCATCGTGCACGCCGTCCGGGCCGGTGAGGTGTCCGGTGTGTGCCTGGGCCATCGATCGCCCGTAGTCGCTGCGCCCCACCTTGACACAGACGATCGGAACGCCCCGGCGAGCGGCGGTATCCGCAGCGAGCTGCAGGGTGCGACCGTCCTTGAAGCCCTCCACGAAGGCAGCGATGCACCCGGTCTCGCCGTTCGTGGCGAAGTAGTGGAGGAAGTCGGCGAACTCGATGTCGACCTCGTTGCCCAGCGTTGCCCATCGGCGGATCGGGATGCCCAGCTCCTGGCCCTGGCTGATGGGGCGCCCCTGATAACCGGACTGGGTGATGATGACCAGCGGCTTGCCCACCAGATCGGTTCGCCACGGCTCGAAGAAGTTGAGGTTCGTGTTGGGCCCGATCACCCTGACGTTGCGCGCGGAGAGTTCGTGCATGCGCTGGATCGCCTCTTGCGCCGCCGGCGTGTCACCCAGCTCGTCGAAGCCCGCGGCGAAGACGACGGCGAACCCGACGCCCTTCTGTACACACTCCTCGAGGACGGGCAGCGGCTCGCGGACGAGCAGCACGGCGACGTCGACGTCGCCGGGGACGTCCAGCACGCTGCGATAGGCGGGCACGCCGAGGATCGCGTCCTTACTCGGGTGGATCGGGTGTACCGCCGCACCGCGCTTGGTGAGGCGCTCGTACACCTGCTGCCACTGCGCCCGTTGCTGGGTGCCCTCCGTTTCGGAGGCGCCGACGACAGCGATGACCTTGGGCTCGAAGAGGCGCTGCCAGCCGATCTCGCGGAGTGCGAGTGCGCGACCGCTCTGGTCGCGGGGAAGCTCGGCGGTGAGCTGGAGGTCGGTAGCGGTCACGTAGTGGTCCTGTTCTCGGGGGCGAGTTGATCGGCGATGGTGCGGAGCGCGGCTTCGGGGTTGCCGTGGCGGTCCTGCGAGGCCCAGGCGCGCTTGAGGTAAAGGTGTGCGTCCATCTCCCAGGTGAAGCCCATTCCGCCCATCACCTGAATGCAGGTTTTCGCGTTGTCGACCGCGGCCGTATAAGAGAGGTAGCGCGCAGCGGCGACCGCACGTTGGACTTCGTTCGCGTCGAGGCTCTCGGCGAGCCTTACCGCGGCGGCGTACATGGCCGCCTCTGCGACCTGGGCGCGGGCGTAGGCATCGGCGAGCATGTGCTTCACCGCCTGGAAGGAACCGATCGGCCGGTTGAACTGCTCACGTCCCTGGGCGAATTCGACGCCGAGTTCGACGGTGCGTCCGGCTATACCGACGAGGCTCGCCGAGGTGAGGACGTTGCCAACCGTGTGCAGGTGCTCGGCCGCGGCGGCGTCGGCCACGGGCGAGCCTTCTGGCAGGCTCGCAACTGAGTAGAGGCGGCTCGTCGGATCGAGGGCGGCGACTTCGACGGAATCGAGCCGCCGGGGCTCGACCGTGGTGATGCCGCTCGCGTCGGAGATGAAGAGCAGGTCTGCGTCCTCGAGATGCTCGACGAGCAACGGCTGCATGCAGCGTTGCACCCAGGTGGCCGTGTCGACCTCGACCAGCGATCTGGCGAGGACGGTCGCGAGGATCGGGCCGGGCGCCACCGTCCTGCCGAGTTCGTGAAAGACGACCGCGGCCTCGATCGGCGTTGCTCCCGTGCCGCCATCAGCCTCGCTCCTGAGCAGGTTCAGAATTCCGAGCTGCTCGAGTCCGTCCCACAGTTTGCGGTCGAAGCCGCCCGGAGCCCCGAACGCGCGGACGGCGTCGGAGGTGCACTTGTCGGCGCAGAACTCACGAACCGCCTCGCGCAGCAGGCGCTCCGAGGAGTCGAGGTCGAAATCCACAATCAGCCCTTCGGCAGGCCGAGGACCTTCTCGGCAAGAATGTTGCGTTGGATCTGGGTGGTGCCGCCGCCGATGCTGATGCCCAGCGCGTGCAGGGAGTGCTGCATCTGTCGTCCCGACGGCAGACCGCCGACGTCCTCGGTGCTAAGGGCGGCCGGGCCGAGGATCGTCACCGCGAGTTCGCCCAGCTTCTGGACGGTTGAGGAGTAGGCGAGCTTGAAGGCCGACCCACCTGCGACCGGAATCTGTCCGCGACCGGCCTGGGCGACGTTGCGCTTCGTCAGTGCCCAGAGGCCGTCGAGTTCTGCCGTCACCTCGGCGAGTTCGTGGCGCATGACTGTGGCAGCCGGCCCGGGGGAGCCGAGCACGCTGTAGAGCTCGGTGGCTATCTCCATCGTCTGCAGCAGCTCGCCGACGAAGGCCGTCCCGCGCTCGAAGCTGAAGGTCACCATCGCGACGCGCCAGCCGTCATTCTCCGCACCGACCACGTTCTCGACCGGGATCCGGACGTCCTCCAGGACGAGTTCGGCGAAGTCGGTGACGCCCAGCAGGGTCTTCAACGGACGGATCTCGATACCCGGTGAGTCCATCGGCATGATGAGCCAGCTGATGCCACGGTGCTTGGGCGCATCGCGGTCGGTGCGGACGAGCAGCTCGCAGTACTCCGCCGCCTCGGCTCGGGACGTCCAGATCTTTCGCCCCGAGACCACGTAGCTGTCACCGTCTCGTTGCGCGTAGGTGCGTAGCGAGGCGAGGTCGCTGCCGGCGTCCGGCTCTGAGAAACCCTGGCACCACACCTCGTCTCCGCAGAGGATCCGCGGCAGGTGCGTCTCCCGCTGCTCGACGCTCCCCTCGGCGATGAGGGTCGGCCCGGCGTGGAGGAGGCCGACAAAATTTACGCCGACGTCGGGGGCGTGTGCCTGGGCGAGTTCCTGCAGGAAGATGAGGTGTTCGGTCGGTGTCGAGCCCCGCCCGCCGTATTCGACCGGCCAGTCCAGGCCGGCGTATCCGGCGTCGTGGAGCTTTCGTTGCCACCGAGTGTCGTAGGCACGACGTGCGATCCAGTCGTTCTCCGGAGGCGGTGGTGGTAGTTGAGCAACCTCGCGACCAAGCCAGCCGCGCAGCTCGTCGCGAAACTGCCGCTCCGGCGCGGTGAGGTTCAAGTGCATTGTCGACGACCTCCTAGATCAGATACTATATCCAACATCCAAAATGGGGTGCCATGCCTAAGCCATCGAATCGCGAGTTAGTCGCACCGGGTCACACCGCTTTCCTCCTGCAAGAAGTGCAAGAGGGAATCCTCGGTGCGAACTCCGCATTGCCCGAACTCGCAGACGCCGCCGCCGAGACGGATGTGGTGAAGCACTGCGCTCAGCTCGCCGCACGCGCCAGGAGCGTCGGCGTTCCCGTCGTCCACCTCACCGCCGTGAACCTCCCCGGAGGCTTCGGGCTGAACCAGAACTCACGGCTGTTCGCCGGTGCCCGCAAGGCGGGTGCGTTGCTCGCGCCCGGAAGTCCCGAAGTCGCGCCGATGGCGGAGCTGGGCGTCGACGCCGGCGACGTCATCCTGCCGCGGTATCACGGCCTCAACCCGATGACCGGATCGCCACTCGACTCGTTGCTGCGCAACGAAGGCATCACCACTGTCGTCGTCGCCGGCGTATCGCTGAACATCGCGATCCCGAACATGGTCTTCGACGCGATCAACCGCTCGTATCAAGTAGTCGTTGTGGAGGATGCAGTGGCGGGCACGCCGGTCAGTTACGGACGTTCGGTCATCGAGCACACGCTCCGGTTGGTCGCGACGATCGCCACCACAGAGCAGGTACTGCAGTGGTGGGCATCGGAAGAACCAGAGCCAGGGAGTTGATGTAGCGGTGCGTGCCGTACGCGTACTCGACAAGCAGATCGTCGTGGTGGACGCCCCGGCGCCGGTTGCGTCCGCAGGACGGCATCTGGTCAAGGTCGACAGCGTCGGGATCTGTGGCAGCGACCTTCACATCGCCGCCGAGTGGGCTCCGAAGATCACCCTCGGCCATGAGATCTCCGGTCATCTCGAGGACGGAACGCCGGTCGCGATCTGGCCGCGCGAGCCCTGCTGGTCGCCGGACTGCCCGAATTGCAGCACCGGGCACCTGGAGCTTTGCGATCGTGGCCCGGGAACGCTCGGTGTCCGCCAGGACGGCGGAATGGCCGACGTCGTCTCGGTCGCGGACGCGAGCCTGGTGCGGATTCCGGCGTCGCTGCCGCTGTCGAGCGCCTGCCTGGTCGAGCCCTTCGCCTGTGTCATGCACGGCGTGCAACGCGCGAACGCGCAACGCGGGATGCGGGTGGCGATCATCGGGGCAGGACCGGTGGGCCTCGCCGCGGCGGCCGTCTTCGTCTGGGCCGGGTGCACCGTGGACGTCGAGGCTCGCTACCCGCACCAGGCAGCAGCCGCCGAGCGGATCGGCGCGCACATCGGCCTGGGCGCCGACTACGACATCGCGGTGGACGCAGCGGGAAGCGACACGGCGATCGCGCGCTGCCTGGACGTGATGCGTCCTGCCGGAACCATCCTCATGCTCGGTTCCTACTGGATCCCGCCGACGCTGCCTGCGCTCTTCGGGAACAAGGAGCCGACGTTCATCACCGCAGTCGGACACAGCAAGGGCTTCTACGGCCGCGACGCCGATGCCGCGGCATCGTTGCTGACGCACATGCCGCAGGCGGCCGAGGCGATCATTTCGCACCACGTTCCGCTCAAGGACGCCACGCACGCGTTCGAACTCGCCGCCGACCGTAAGGCCGGCGTTATCAAGGTCGTCCTCGACGTCAGCGACAACTGACCCGAATTTCGACCGCAGCTCGCTCACAGAGAAAGGGATGTCGATGACGACAACCGATCAGTCTCCCGTTCCCAGCTATACGGACCTACTGCGTCTCGACGGCAAGGTCTTCGTGGTGGCCGGCGCCGGTCAGGGCATGGGACGCCAGACATCACACGCGCTGGCGCAGGTCGGCGCGAAGGTCGTCTGCGTCGACATGCGCGACGATCTCGCCAAGGAGATCGCCGATGAGGTGGACGGCATCCCGTGGGTGGGTGACGTGACCGACCGCGCCGACGTCGAGCGCCTGCTCACGGACACGCTTCAGCAGGCGGGTCGCCTGGACGGTCTCGTAGACATCATCGGAATGGCCACCTTCCTGCCGTTCATGCAGATCACGGATGACCTGTGGGATCTCGACTTCAGGCTCTGCCTCAAGCACGCCTACCTGTTGGCGCAGGTACTGGGCGGACACATGATGGACAACGACGGCGGTTCACTGGTTTTCACCGTGTCGGTGAGCGGTCTCACCTCGGCACCGCAGCACGCCGCCTACGGTGCGGCGAAGGCTGGACTCGCCAACCTCATCATCTCGCTCGCGCACGAGTTCGGCCCGCACGGTGTCCGGGTTAACGGCGTCTCGCCCGGTGGCACCCTGACTCCGCGCATGATCGCCGGACTGTCGGAGCACCAGAAGGAGATCTCCGCACAGGTGAGTCCGCTCGGCCGGATGGGTCACACGACCGACATCGCGGGCGCGGCGCTCTTCTTGAGCAGCCCGCTCGCTTCCTACATCACCGGGCACGTCCTGCCGGTGGACGGCGCCGTGTCGAGCATCTACCCGTACAAGCCTGAGCGCACCGGGCAGATCACCGGCAAGCCGTAAGAGGTATCCCGTGACACGGTCGCTCAAGATCGCGGGCTTCTCGCACATCGGCTTCGCAGTCGACGACATCGAGGCTTTCCAGAACACCTGGGGCCAACTGCTCGGCATGACCGACTGGCGGACAAAGGAGACCACCACCGCCAGTGGTCTGCAGCTGCACGGCTCGCCCGTTGACGGGGTGAGCACGGCGAGGACGGCGACGGCGAAGATCGGCGGCACCGCCTTCGAGCTGGTTCAGCCAGTCACCGGTCCAATCCACCACGGCGAGCACCTCGAACGCTTCGGCCCGAGCGTGCACCACCTCGCCTTCTGGGTGCACGACCTTGTCGATGAGGCGCAGCGGTTGCCTGAACTCGGCTGGGAGATCGGCTACTCGTCGGTGTCGTTGCCGGGAGCCCTGCGCGAACGTCCGGTGAGCGCGACGGTGACGAATCCGGCGGCCGCCGACCTGGCGTCGGCCGCAGAGCAGATACCGAACTTCTTCGCCTTCATCGAGACCGCGAAGCCGGTGATCAACTGCACGATCGAGTTACTCGATGTCGGTTTCGCGGAGCAGTTCCGGCAGAGCTTCGGCAGCCATACCTATTACCCGGGCGATCTTCCCGGCTGACAGCAAGGGACTCCGCATGGTGGATTTGGAAGGCCGGGTCGCGATCGTCACCGGCGCAGCTACCGGCATCGGCGCCGCATGTGCGCAGCGACTCGCACGTGACGGTGCCCGGGTGGTGGTGGCTGATCTCAACGATCGTGACGGAGCCACCACGGTCGAGAAGATCGAACGAGACGGGGGAGTCGCAACCCTCGTCCGCGTCGACATCTCGGATGAGTCCTCCGTTGCGGAGCTGATCGAGCGCACGGTCCGTACCTACGGCCGTCTGGACATCCTGCACAACAACGCTGCGGCACTCGGGGACGATGGGCAGCGGGGTGACATCGCGATCGCCGACGGCCAGGTGGAGATCTGGGACCGCACCTTCGCGGTGAACCTTCGCGGCGTGATGCTCGGCTGCAAGCACGCCATTCCGATGATGATCGAGGGCGGCGGCGGGGTCATCGTCAACACCTCCTCGACCAGCGCGCTGAGCGGGGGGCCGTCCTCCGTCGCGTACGCGGCGTCCAAGAGCGGGATCATGTCCGTGACGCAGCACGTCGCGGCGCGCTACGGGCGCAACCGCATTCGCTGTGTGGCGGTGGCGCCGGGGCTCATTGTCACCGACCATGTCGCGCAGAACGTCAACCCGCGCTGGCGCGACATCATGACCCGTCAGCTCTGCCTGCCGGACGTCGGCCGGCCGGAGGACGTCGCCAGCACCGTGGCGTTCCTCGTCAGCGACGAGGCGCGCTACATCACCGGCATCCTCGTCCCCGTGGACGGCGGGCAGACCTGCCACCGCGCCTCCTTCTTCGACGAACTCGACGAGATCCTCGGGACGGCCGCCAGATGACAACGGAGCAGAACAAGGCTGAGCACAACAAGGACGTGCTGCGGCGCTTCCTCGCAGCCATGGCCGCCGGCGACCCGGAGGCGCTTGGGGCATTGCTCTCCGAGGACGCTGCCTGGTGGGTCCCGCTGTCCGCGAGCCGGGACGGTTTCGGTCGTCCGCTTATCGGCCGTCAGGCCATCGCGCAGTTCGCGGGCGGCAAGGTGACCAAGGCATTCATCCCCGGCTCCACCCGCTGGGAGTTCGAGTACGAGATCGCCGAGGGCGACTTGGCCGCCGCCAAGGTGCGGCGCATCGCGGTCGGCAGCAACGGTGCCTCGTACGAGAACGAATACATCTGGCTGTTCCGTTTCAACGAGGACGCGTCAGTGGCCGAGGTCTGGGAAACCATGGACACCGCCCTCGCCTTCCGCCTACTCGCCATCGACTCGGCACTGCCGCGGAAGGAAAACGCATGAAGATTGATCTACAGGGCAAGGTCGCGTTGGTCACGGGCGGCGGCGCGGGCATCGGCAAGGGCATCGTTGACGCGTTCGCCGAACTGGGCGCCACGCTTGTCGTCGCCGAGATCGAGGAAGCCAAGTGCAAGGCGCTGCGCGAGGAACTCGGCGATGACGCGTTGGTGGCCCAAATCGACGTCCGCGATGCCGCCCAGGTCGCCGCTCTACCGGAGCAGATCGCCGAGCGCTTCGGCCGGCTCGACGTGCTGGTGAACAACGTGGGCCACCACCTCGGCATCTTCAACAGCTTCGAGGACTCGACCGAGGCCGAGTGGGAGGGCCTCTACGACATCAACCTCAAGCACATGTTCATCGTCAGCCGCGCGATGATCCCGCTGATGAAGCACAGTGCCGGCGTCAACGGAGGCGGCAGCATCATCAACATCTCCTCCATCGAGGGATTCCGCGGCTACCCGGGCAGCGTCGCGTACACCACCTTCAAGCACGCCGTCACCGGATTCACCCGCGCGCTGGCGATGCAATTGGCCGGCGACCAGATCCGGGTCAACCTCATCGGCCCGGAGACCACCGAGACCGAGCAGGTGCAGGTGCAGGGCCGTGTCCGTCCTGAGTACTGGGAGGCGGCGAACCGCACCATCCCGCTCGGACGCTACGGCCGTCCGTCGGACCACGCCGGCGCAGCGGTGTTCCTGGCGACGGAACTCTCGGCATGGGTGACGGGCATGTGCATGATCATCGATGGCGGCGGCCTCACGGCCGGCGGTTTCCAGCGCACTCCGGACGGCAAATGGACGATCATGCCGGTCGTCTCCGACCGCGCCTACTGATCGATCATGTCTAGCGACATCCGGCCGTTCCGCATAGCGGTTCCTGACGGCGACATCGAGGACCTGCATCGCCGGCTCGCGCAGACGCGGTGGCCCGACGTCCCTCGCGATCCCGTCTGGGACGACCCGGGCTGGGAATACGGTGTCAGCCTTCCGTTTCTCCGGGAACTCTGTGCGTATTGGGCAGGGGAGTACGACTGGCGCGGTCGCGAGGAGATGCTCAACACCTTCGACCAGTACACGACCCAGATCGACGGCACCGGCGTTCACTTCGTGCACGTCCGTTCGGCGGAGCCCGGCGCCAGACCGATCCTGCTGTCACACGGCTGGCCCGGGTCCTACGTCGAGTTCCGCAAGGTCATCGCGCCGCTCACCGATCCGCTGGCCCACGGCGGCAAGGCCGAGGACGCGTTCCATGTCGTGGTTCCGTCGCTGCCGGGCTTCGGGTTCTCCGGCCCGACACGGGCTCGCGGTTGGGACACCCGGCGCATGGCGCACGCCTTCGCCGAGTTGATGGGGCGTCTCGGCTACGAACACTTCATTGCACAGGGCGGTGACTGGGGGGCATCGATCTCGCACTGGCTCGGACTGCTGTACCCGGAGCGGGTGGACGGCGTGCATCTGAGCACCGTCGCACTGCGGACGGAGGTGGCCGAGTCGTTCGCCGACACGACAGCGCAGGAACAGGAGTCGCTCGAGCGCTACCGCCGCTACTACGAGACGGGCGCGGGATACGTCGCGATCCAATCGACCCGGCCGCACACGCTCGGCGTGGGGCTGGACGACTCACCCGCGGGAACGTGCGCCTGGATCCTCGACAAGTTCTGGGACTGGAGCGAGCACCGCGGCAACGTCCTGGACAGCTTCACCCGCGACGAACTGCTCGACAACGTCTCGATCTATTGGTTCACCCGCACCTCGACGTCGGCCGCACGTATTTACTACGAGGCGAAGGCGGCGGGGACGAACGTGTCGCGCCAACCCGCACCGCCGGTGCCGATGGGGGCTGCGATCTTCCCGGCAGAGATCAGCCGGCCGTCACTGCGCTGGGTGCAGCAGTCCTACGACGTCATCCACTACGAGCGATTGGCTCGCGGCGGCCACTTCGGCGCCTACGAGGCGCCGGAGGAGTTCGTCGCAGCTGTCCGAGGGTTTCGCCGCGAACTGGAGCAGAGATGCTAAACCGCTACACACACGTCGTCATCAACGTCACCGACCTCGAACGGTCGATCGACTTCTACTCGGCAACGCTCCCGCTGACACCGGTACGGCGCTTCGAGGTGCGTAAC
>DASXYU010000112.1:0-11935 GCA_036502295.1 Jatrophihabitans sp.
GGAGGCGCGCGACCGCGAGTCGGGCGGCACCGGCCTCGGGCTGCCGATCGTCCGCGACCTGGTACGGGCGCACCACGGCAGCGTCCGACTCACCGACCGCCTCGACGGCGACCCGGGACTGCGCGCAGTGGTCGTCTTTCCCCTGCGCTGACCGCTCGCGCGTCCGAAACGCTCAAATTTCGGCGAGAAAGTGAGCGTGAGGGACGCGCGAGCGGTGGAGCTAACTACAGGTCGGGGTCGGCACGGTGTCGGGGTCGGGGACGTTCGGAGCATTGCCGGCAGCGGCGCTCGTCGACGTCGTCGGGGTCGCCTGGTGGAATGCGGCCGGACTGACTCCCGGAATCGGACCACCGACGGGCGGCACGGCCGAGTCAGTCGGAGACGCCGGCGGTGAGATCGATGCCGGTGGCGACGAGGACGCCGGCGGAGTACTGGATGCTGGCGGCGTCGTGCACTGCGGCTGGTAGGTGTAGACCGTCAGGTAGACCGTGGTGTCGAGCGGGTAGGGGATGCCCTGCGCCGGGTTCTGCTGGGCAACCACTCCGTTCAGCGTCTTGTCCGTCGTGGAAGTCGTTGACCACTGGATGTTCGTATAGCCGGCCTGGTTGAGGGCGATCTGCGCGTCGGAGTAGCTCATGTGCGTTGTCGACACGTCAGGCATCTTCACCTTGCCGCTCGAGACCGTAAGGGTGACCACCGTTCCCGGCGGCTGCGTCGAGTACGCGGGCGGATTCTGGTCGATGACCTGACCGGCCGGTTCGGAGCGGTCAACTGACTTGCGCTTCGACTTGAGGTCGTTGGCGTTGATGTCGTTCGCCGCGTCGGCGTACTGCTTTCCTATTTCGTTCGGCACCTGCGTCGTCTTCGGGGTGAAGAGACGGAAAGTGATCCGTGTCGTCGGGTCTTGTTGCGTATTCGGAGCCGGGTCGACGAGGCAGACCTGCCCCTTCGCGACCGTGACGTTGTTGTAGCAAGGCCCGTTGGTGATGTCGCCCACCGAGGAGTTGAGGAAGCCCTGCGCCTTCAACGCGTTCTGTGCCTCGTCCTGTGTCTTGCCGATGATGTTCGGCACCGCCACCTTCTCGACGTGCTTCGAGCCGGAACGGGTCACCACGATGACCACTGCGATGCCGCCGACCACCAGCAGCAGCGCGAGAATGACCGCGAGCCAGATCAGGCCCGTGCGGCGCGAGGGGTCGGGGCCAACCGGCTCGTCCTCACGGTGCGCGAGGGAGACCGGAGGAACCGGCGTGCGTGCGATGAACTGCGTGCGCTCCTCGTCGGTCATCACGGCCTCGGCAGCGACCGGCAGGTTCGCCAGCGCCCGCTCGAGATCGGTGCGCATCTCACCCGCCGACTGGTAGCGGTTCACCGGGTTCTTCGCCAGCGCCTTCATGATGATCGAGTCGAGGGCGGGCGGTACCTCGGGATTGCGGGACGACGGCGGCGTCGGGTTCTCACGCACATGCTGGTAGGCGACCGCCACCGGCGAGTCACCCTGAAACGGAGGCACACCCGTCGCCAGTTCGTAGAGCAGGCAGCCGGTGGAGTAGACGTCCGAGCGGGCATCGACGGCCTCGCCGCGCGCCTGCTCGGGCGAGAGGTACTGCGCGGTGCCTATCACGTTGGCGGTCTGCGTCACCGTGGCCGCGTTGTCACCGGCGGCGCGCGCGATACCGAAGTCCATCACCTTCACCGCGCCGTTGGCAGTGATCATCACGTTCGCGGGCTTGATATCGCGATGCACGATGCCGGCCCGGTGGCTGAAGTCGAGTGCGCCGCAGACGTCCGCACCGATCTCCATCACGCGGCGGGCGGGGAGTCGTCCTTCGGTCTTGACGACATCGCGCAACGTCCGTCCTGAGACATACTCCATGACGATGTAGGGCTGCACCAAGGTCGCTACGGTGCTCTCCGGACCCGCCGCAGGGTCAGGGGCGTAGTCCTCGCCGGTGTCGTACACCGAGACGATCGACGGGTGGTTCAGACCCGCGGCGGCTTGCGCCTCGCGCCGGAACCGGTTGAGGAAGGACG
Source organism: Jatrophihabitans sp. (assembly GCA_036502295.1). Lineage (GTDB taxonomy): Bacteria > Actinomycetota > Actinomycetes > Mycobacteriales > Jatrophihabitantaceae > DASXYU01. Next base: position 2,035 of record DASXYU010000112.1, read on the forward strand.
GGTCGCGCGCGAGGTCGGCGCGCAGCACCTTGATCGCCACTTCGCGGCCCAAGCGGGCGTCGCGGCCACGGTGTACCTCGGCCATGCCGCCGTAGCCGATGAGCTCACCGAGCTCGTATCGGCCGCCGACCAGTCGGGGCTGTGTCATTTTTCGTCCTCACTCATCGTCTGCAGATCTTTCCAGCTGGTCCGCGCCCGGGTAGTCCTACCCCGATCCCACTGCCGATTCGCAATGTCCATCAGTCTCCGCCATTGGCGCGCAGGTACGCCTCCATCACGGCGCGGGCGACCTGGGAGGACGCCTGCGTGGTGCTCTGGACGGCTCCGCCGACCTTGAGTTCATTCGAGTTCTCGATCGCCACCGCGACCGCGATCTTCGGTTGCCCGTCCCGCAACGCGTAACCGGTGAACCAGTTCACCGGCTCGCTGTTGGCCGCGCTGGTGACGCCCGTGTCGGCCGTGCCGGTCTTGCCGCCGACGACCACGCCCGGCAGGTCGGTGATGTTCGCACCGCTGCCGGTGCCCTCGGGAGCGACGATCACCTGGCGCATCATGTCCTGCAACTGACCGGCGACCTGTGGTGTCATCGCCATGTCGAGCAGCGTCGGGCTGGTGACGCTCAGCGGCGAGAGGTTCGGCGCGAGCTCCTTGTTCACGAGGAACGGCGTCATCAGCGTGCCGTTGTTCGCGACCGCCGCCGCGAGCATCGCGTCCTGCAGCGGAGTGACCCGGACGTTGCGCTGCCCGAAGGCGGTCTGACCGAGAGCGGCGGGATCATTGGTGATGACGTCGAGCGGCCCGATCGTCGACTCCGCTACGGGCAGCGGAATCTGCAGCTGGTCGCCGTCGAGACCGAACGCCTTCGCCTGGTCGGCGAGTTCGCTTACTTTGAGGTCTTCGACGGCGAGCGCGGCGAAGGCCGTGTTGCAGGACTTCGCAAGCGCGTAGGTGAGGGTGGCGGTCGCGCTGCCCGGCTGGCACTCCTCCGGGCCCGCTGAGGTGGTGAAGTTGTGGATGCACCCCCCGGAGTCGTCCGCCGGGCACGGCCCGGATCCGCCGGTCGGCCAGTAGTACTGCGGCGCATCGATCTTCTGGTCCGGCGTGATGCCGGCCTTGAGCGCAGCGGCCGTAACGATGACCTTGAAGGTGGAACCCGCCGGATAGGTCGTGTTGAACGCGCGGTTCAGCATCGGCCCCTCCGGGTACTTGTTCGGGTCGACCGAGTCCCAGTACTTGCTCTGCACGTCATAGCTATGCGATGCGAGCTTGTTCGGGTCGAAGGACGGCGTGGAGACCGCCGCAAGGATGGCCCCGGTGGTGGGGTCGAGGGCGACCACCGCGCCGCGGGCGCCGGCAGCAGTGAGCGCGGCGTAGGCCGCCTTCTGCGCGTCTGCGCTCAACGTGAGCTCCACACTGCCGCCCTTGGGATTGCGGCCGGTGAGCAGATCGCTGAGGTTGCTACCGAACAACCGTGAGTCGCTGCCCGAGAGCACCGGGTCCTCCGCGTCCTCGATGCCGGACTTGTCATACGCGATGGAGTAGTAGCCGGTGACCGGTGCGTACAGCGGGCCGTTGCTGTACGTCCTCAAGTACTTCAGTTCGTCGCTGGTCTGCTTCGACGTGGCGATGGCGCTGCCGTCGACGACGATCTGCCCGCGCGGCTCCGCGTACTCGGCGAGCAGCACGCGCCTGTTGCCGCTGTGATTGCGCAGGTCGCTGCCCTTCACCACCTGCACGAAGTTCAGGTTGAGGAAGATCGCCAGCAGCAGCAGGCCGAGGGCGATCGCCACCTTACGAATGGGCTTGTTCACGCGTCACTCACCGCCTGCAAGGAGGGTGGCGCGAAGGACGGCCGCCGCGCGGCGTCGGAGATCCGCAGCAGCAACGCCAGCAGCACGTAGCTGCCGAGCAGCGAGGAACCACCGTAGGAGAGGAACGGGGTGGTAAGGCCCGTCTCCGGCAGCAGGCGCGTGACGCCCGCGATGACGACGAAGAGCTGCAACGCGACGAGGAACGACAGGCCGGTGGCGAGCAGCTTGCCGAAGGCGTCGCGCACCGCGAGGGCGGCGGCGAGGCCGCGCGCGACGAAGAGCACGTAGAGGACGACGATGGCGATGAGGCCGAAGAGTCCGATCTCCTCGCCGAAGGAACTGATGATGAAGTCGGTCGCGGGCAGCGGGACAAGTTCAGGATGGCCGCCGCCAAGGCCGGCGCCGAAGATGCCGCCGGTGCCGAGGCCGAAGAGCGACTGGCGCATCTGGTAGGCGGAATCATCGCTCACCCGGCTGCTGTCGAAGAGGTGCAGCCAGACGTTGACACGCAGCTGCACCGTGCCGAAGAGCTGGTAGGCGAGGTAGGCACCGGCGGCGAAGAGAAGCAGGCCGATGATCACCCAGCTGACCCGCTCGGTGGCGACGTAGAGCAGCACGATGAAGAGGCCGAAGAAGAGCAGCGACGTCCCGAGATCATGGCCTCGGATAAGGACGCCGATGCAGAACAGCCACGCCACGAGCAGCGGCGCGAGGTCTCGTCCTCTGGGGAGGTTGAAGCCGATGAACTTGCTCCTGAGCGAGAAGCCGATCCGGCGCCCGGCGAGGGAGAGGACGTCGCGTTTGGAGACGAGATAGGCGGCACCGAAGATCGTCAACAGGATCTTCGCGAATTCGCCCGGCTGCAGCGAGAAGCCGGCGACCCGGATCCAGATGCGCGCGCCGTTCACCTCCGCGAAGCGCGCGGGCAGTACCGCGGGTAGTACCAGCAGGACGATGCCGACAAGGGCGAGCGTGTAGGCGTAGCGCTGCAGCATGCGATGGTCGCGCACCACCACGATCATCGCGAGGAAGAGGATGAGGCCGAGCGCGGTCCAGACGACCTGGGTCGGCGCGGCGGGGCCGTCGAAGGTGTACCCGTTCTGCTCGTCGAACTGCTTCAGGCCGATGTCGAGACGATGGATCATCACCAACCCGAGGCCGTTGAGCAGCACCACGATCGGCAGTAGCAGCGGATCGGCGTAGGGGGCGACCTTGCGGATGACGAGGTGTGTGATGAGGCCGATGCCGACGGGGACGGCCGCGTAGGTGAGCAGGTGCGGTGAGAGGTGACCGTCGATCGCTGCTTCGACCGCAGCCTCGGCGGCGCCGACGATGAGGACGGCGAAGACCAACAGCACCAGTTCGACGTTGCGCCGTGGCGTTGTCGGAATGGGCTGGTTCGTCGCTGCGGTGACCGTCGCCGTGGTCATGGCTGCCTGCACTCGGTCTGGACGAGCCCGGCGCAGGACGGCAGCAGGTGGCTGCGTAGCGAGGTGACAATGCGCTCCGCGCCGTCCTTGTTGTCTGCGGTGATGCCCGAGGTGACCTGATTGCGATACGCAGACTGCAGGTCATCCATCTTGAGGTCGGTGTTGTGCTCCACCGTGTAGAACTTCAACGGCCCGAACGAGGCGTTGACGCCACGGAAGACTGCGACCTCGGTGCCGAGCTTGCCGACGAAGTACTGGGTTTGGGTCCAGGCGTAGGTGGCGGCCAGCGCCACGATCACGACGACCACCACTGCGCCCGCGATGATGACCGAACGCCAGCGACGCAGCCAGCTACGCCGCTCGCCCGCAGGCGCCTGCCCCGAGCTCCCCCACAAGTGGGAGGTACCCCCAGCCGAGAGGTCGATCCGCACCGGACGGGAGAGATTTGCCGCCCGCTGCGCCGGCGTTTCGGTACCGGGAACGTCCGCGGCCGAGGGATCGACGAAGGCCCCGCCGACGACCGGCACGTCGTCCACCGCCGCCCCGACACGCACCTCGAGGACGTCGGCGACGATCACCGTCACGTTGTCGGGACCGCCGCCACGCAACGCGAGCTCGACGAGTCGGTCGGCGGCTTCCTGCACGTCAGCGATGCCCAACGTGTCGAGGATCGTCTCGGCAGAGACGACATCGCTCAGTCCGTCGGTGCAGAGCAGATAGCGGTCACCTGCACGGGCTTCGCGGATCGAGACGTCCGGCTCGACCTCTATGCCCGAGAGTGCACGAAGGATCACCGACTTGCGCGGGTGATCCTTGGCCTCGTCCGCCGTGAGCTGGCCGACGTCGACGAGGTGCTGCACGTAGGTGTCATCGTGGGTGATCTGCGAGAGCGTGTCGCCGCGCAGCAGGTAGGCGCGGGAGTCGCCGACGTGCACGAGCCCGACGCGACCTTCGGTGAAGCGCAGCGCGGTGAGCGTGGTGCCCATGCCGTCGAGTTCTGCGTCGCGCTCCACCGCTTCGGCGATGCGGCCGTTGGCGTCTTCGACCGCGTCGCGGAGCGCCGCCATGATGTCACCGATCGGGCGGTCTTCGTCGAGGGACTCAAGTGTTCCGATGACGATCTTGCTCGCGACCTCGCCCGCCGCGTGGCCGCCCATTCCGTCGGCGATGGCGAGCAGGCGCGGACCGGCGTATACCGAGTCCTCGTTGTTGCTGCGCACCAGGCCGAGGTCCGAACGGACCGCGTACCTCAGGATGAGGGCCAACTACCTCAGCTCCAGGACCGTGCGGCCGATGCGGAGCGGGACCCCCACCTCCATCGGGATCGGGCCATCGAGCTTGCGGGCACCGAGATACGTGCCGTTGGTCGAGCCAAGGTCCTCGACCATCCACATGCCGTCCTGCAGCGCGATGCGCGCGTGGCGGGTGCTGGCGAAGTCGTCGGTGAGGACGAGTGTGGAATCGTTGGCCCGGCCGATGAGGACGGGGGCGCCGGTGAGGCCGATGCGGGTGCCCTTGAGGTCGCCGTCAGTGACGACGAGGTAGGACGGACCGGTGCTCGCGGTGGTGGTGGTGCGCTGGGCACGTCCTCGCCGACGCGCCGGCGGCGGTGTGGCGATGCGCGGCTGGCCGCTTCGCCGCAGATCCGTTCGGACCACCCGCACCGCAGCGAAGACGAAGAGCCAGAGCAGCGCGAGAAACCCGAAGCGCATCAGCTGAAGCGCCAGGGAGGAATTCATCCAGTGCCCTGCTGGAAGACGAGCCGCGTGTGACCGATGCGGATCACGTCACCGTGCTGCAGGACGGCGCTGCCGATCTGGTGGCCGTTGATGGTGGTTCCGTTGGTGGAGCCGAGGTCGTAGGCGGTGGCTCGGTGGCCGTCGTACTGCACGTCGACGTGGCGGCGCGAGACGCCCTGATCGAGAAGCTGAAGGTCGGACTCGGAGCCGCGGCCGACCACGTTGCTGCCGAGGCGTAGCGGCAGGTGCTCGTCGGTTTGGTCCACCAGCAGCATCGCGGTAGCCACGGGGCGCGGAGGCTGCGGCCGCGGAGCCGGTGGTTGAGGAGGCTGCGGAGCAGCCGCCTCGAAACCAGCTGGTGCCGGAACGGGAGCGGCAGCAGCGACCGGAACCGGGGGTGCCACCGGCACGGCCGGGAACGAGAGCGAGTCGTGCGGGCGTAGCCGTGGGGGTGCGGCGTTGTCCATGCGCGAGGCGACACCGAAGATGCCGGTGTGCAGCTGGTCGTCGAGGGCGAGATAGACCTCGACATCGCCGACCGTCGACCACCGGTTCTCGTCGAAGTACTCCTGGACGAGCTCCGAGAGCGAGGTGGTGAGCTGCGCTTCCCACGGGATGAGGCGTTCGTGGTCGAAGGGCGAGAGGGTGACCCGGTAGCGGTTGGGGCACATGACCTGCCCGGCGCCGACGACGCTCTTCTTGTCTGCGGCTTCGCGCTGCAGGGCTGCCCCGATCTCGACCGGTTCGACCTGACCCTTGAATACCCGGGCGAAGGCGCCACCGACCAGTCCCTCGAGGCGGCGCTCGAATCGATCGGCCAGGCTCACTACAACTCCTCCGTCAGGGCTAACGACCCCCGAGTTTAACTGTCGCTGCCTCTGCGCCCGCTCAGAACCGCCCCGTGGGCCGTGCTACCGTTTTATGTCGCCCTGTTGGCGGCAAGCTCGCGTGGCGGAATGGCAGACGCGCACGGTTCAGGTCCGTGTGTCCGTAAGGACGTGCTGGTTCAACTCCAGTCGCGAGCACAAGCGATTGAGGCGAGTGATGGGCGAGTTCACTCGCCCATCCGAGCCGATTGAAGCGTGTTGAGCGCCCTAGGCGCGAGGACAAGATTTTTCAGCACGCAGCAGCTTGGCTGCAGGTGCGCCTGCCAGCATTGCCAGACCGCCCAGCCAGAGACACACGTCGCCGATCGACAGGTGTCCTGACCCATGGATGCCCGGAACCGGGCCGACCGGATTGCTCACCCCGCCGAGCACGAGCCATTGCGCCAGGTTGCTGGCAGCGCCAGCCGCGAACGCTGTCACGGCGATGACAACGGGCGTCCTCTGGATCGGGCGAAGTAACGCCACCATCAGCACAGCGAGCACGACAGCAGCGACGGTCGGGTAGAGCCAGTGCGGCCCATAGCGACCGATCGGGTTGCCCGCGGTTCGTCCACCACGGTCAACAGCTACCGGCCACAGCCGCCCCATGAACAGAGCTACGGCCACGACCACGCTCACAGACAGCAGTGCGAAGGCGCGCTGACGGGTTAGACGAAGCCCCACACCACGAGCCTATGCTCAGCACGCTTCCGACAGAGTCAGACGTCTCCGGATGTCTGCCCTTTCGGCGTCTCACCGTCTGCCATGGCCAATTGCCAGAGGTAGTCGTTGTAGGAGTCGTGAACCGGGTCGTCCTCGGTGCGGATCAATCCATCAGAGGTCTGCGGCATGACGTAGCCGCGATAGATGACAGGCTCCTCGCCGGCCGCGGTCCCCGGCATCGCCAGCTCCATGGGGCCGATGCGAGCTAACTGGCCGCGTGAAGCGAGGACGAGCCCGGTGCTGACGGTGATCTGCTCCGGCGGGTTCACGTGGTGCTGCATGATCCGCACCCACATGAACAGCCCGAAGGCGGCGAAGGCCCACCACTGCAGCGCATAGCCGAAGTTCTGCAGATCGAAGTGCTTGCTGTTCGACACGTTCAGCTGCCAACGACCGAGGAACACCATCGTCACGGCCAGCGCGACCACGATCAGATGACCGATCAGCCACTGCGGGCGGACGAAGTCTCGGGCGATCTCCAGGGCGCGGGCGACCCGAGCCCGTGCGGATCGTGCCGTGCCGGATTCGAACGAGGAGATGTCGGGGGTCTGCGGCGCTCGCAGCAGAGCGATCAACCGCGCACGCCGAGTTTCCACCGTCCCAGTATGCCTCTGCCGCCTCGACGGCGATCCGCCGATGCGACGGCGGCCTACTTGAAGAGGTAGTCGGTGGCGAGGTACTCCTCGACGAGGGCTTTGAGGTCGGCGTCGATGGCTTTGGGTTCGATCACGAGCTCCCCCTCCTTCACCAGCACGGCAAAGTACATCGAGCCGTTGCGCACCTTCTTGTCGCGGGCGAGCATCGTGAGAAGGTCATCCGCTGTGGGGACGATGGGCAGTCGGTAGTCAAAATTCGCGCGAATCAGCAGATCGAGACGAGCTGCAGCGAGCGGGTCCGTGATGCCCCACTTCACCCCGAGCCAATTGACGATGCCGATGCCCCAGAGCACCCCGAGGCCGTGCGGCACTTGGTGCTTCGCCACCGCCTCCAGCGCATGCCCGAAGCTGTGGCCGTAGTTGAGGATCCGGCGCAGGTCTTCCTCGTACTCGTCGATCTCGATGATTTCCTGCTTCGCGAAGAGCGAAGCCCGTGTCAGCGCGAGGAGTTGGTTGTTGCGCACGCCGCCGTCCGCCAGCGCCGATTCCAGCTGATCGATGAAATAGCGGCTGCTGATCACCGAGAGCTTCACGATCTCGCCGTAGCCCGACTCGATCTCGACGTCGGGAAGCGTCGAGAGGAACTCGGTGGTGATGACGATCCGCTTGGGCGAATGCAGTGAGCCGAGCTGGTTCTTGTAGGGCAGGACGTTGATGCTGCTCTTCGCGCCGATGCAGCTGTCCGCCTGCGAGAGGACGGTGGTCGGCAGGAAGACCCAGTCGATGCCGCGGAAATAGATGTGCGCCACGAAGCTGACGACGTCCTGGATCGTGCCGCCGCCGACGGCGAGCAGCGTGGTCGAGCGGGTGGCGCCCTGCTCGATGAGCCAGTTCACCAGCAGCTCGGACCCGGCAAGCGACTTCGTCTCCTCGGTGGGATCGACGATGTAGCTCGGGTTTTTCTGCAGAAGGGGTGTCAGCGCTTCGCGATGCAGCTCGGCGACGTTCGAGTCGCAGATGACGAGCAGGTTCGCGTAGCCGTCGGCCGCGAGCGGCTCCGCCTCGGCGATGGTCGAGGCGAAGAGGACGTCGTAGTCCCACTGCCGCGACGCGATGCGCAGTGGTGCGGTGGTGTCAGTACTGCTGCTCATGTGCAGGTGAATCCTCCGTCGACGAAGAGGGTTTGCCCGGTGATGAAGCTGGCGTCCTCGCTCAACAGGAACGCCACCGAGTTGCCGATCTCCTGCGGCTGGGCCAGCCGCCCCATCGGCACCCGTTCCAGCAGCGTGGCGATGGCCGTCGCATCGTTGTTCTTGCGGGTGAGCTCGGTATCGACGAAGCCCGGCGCTATGCAGTTGGCGCGCACGCCTTGCGCGCCGTACTCCACCGCAACTGTCGAGATGAAGGCACTCAGTGCCGCCTTCGACGCGCTGTACACCGAGCGCCCGATGCGCGCGCGTGCGGCGTAGACCGAGGAGGTGGCGACCAGTGCGCCGCCGCCGCGCCGCGCCATCGCCGGCGCCAGCGCCTTGGTGAGAGTGAAGGCGCTGGTGAGATTCACCTCGAGGACGGCACGCCACGCCTCGTCGGTGAGCGCTTCCAGCGGACTCGGGTCGTTGATGCCGGCGTTGAGGACGGCCGCATCGAAGTCGGGCTCGCCGAGTGCGGCGAGGTAAGCAGCCACCGAATCAGGCTCCGCTAGGTCGAGCTCTGTACGGGTCGGGGCCGCGACCTGCCAGCCCCGTTCGGTGAGGACGTCCGCGATGGCCCTGCCGAGCCCGCGGGATCCGCCGGTGACGAGCACCCGACGTGCGGCCATCAGTACCGCTCGAGATCCGCGATGTCGGAGGCGCTGCGCTCGGTGTGCAGGAAGAGGAAGTTCGTCTCGACAGTGTCGTCGTTGATCACTTCGGTGGCGACGAGCTTGCCGTCATGGATCGTGAAGCAGCGATAGCCGATGCCCGCCATCAGGGTGATGACGTCCTGCGGCTGGTAGCCGAAAGGCTTCGACCACTTACGCAGCAGCTCGGCGAAGACCGGCGCCTTCGAGGCCTCCAGCGTCTTCACGGCACCCTGCAGCACCAGCAGCTCAGCACCCTCGACGTCGATCTTGATGAAGTCCGGCAGCGGGGTTCCCTCGTCGACGAGATCGTCGACGAGGCGCATCTCGACCTTGATCTCCTGGACGTCCTCACGGCCGGAGAGGTCGCGGAGCGAACCGTTGGCGCCGCCGGCGGCGTAGAAGAAGAAGGTGGCCTCGCCGGGTTCGTTGCTGAAGCCGTGCTTGTGCAGGTTCACCTGCTGCTCGATGCCGTTGCGGGCGACATTGCGCTCGAGCGCCGCGTACGTCTTCGGCACCGGCTCGAAGGCCTCGATGCGCACGTTCGGGTAGCGCAGCGCGAAGTTGGCGACATACCAGCCGTGGTTGGCACCGATGTCCCAGAAGACGTCGCCGTCGCTCACAAGGCGCAGCAGCATCGCGGTCTCTTCGGGCTCGTACTTGCTGAAGTTGAGGGTGTCGACCGGGGCGATGCGTTGGTCGACGCGGTCGGCGGCGAGCTTCACGCCGGAATCGCGCCACGTCATCACGACGCCCTCGTCCGTGATCTCGATCTTCTCGATGTCGGTCTGCTGCAGCAGATCCGCATAGGAGAAGAGCACCGAGTGAGACTCGTGCATACGGGCGATGTAGTCGAGTTTGTCGGCGATCTCGCCGTCGGCCCAGGCGCGGCGCGC
>DASXYU010000113.1:0-9153 GCA_036502295.1 Jatrophihabitans sp.
GCCACCACTCAACGGGGAGTGGGGTCAGTAGAGTCGGGGCGGTGACGACTCCTGAGGACGAGACCACCCCTGCGGACAGCGCGGAGCTGCCGGCCGCCGCGCAACCCGCAGAGCCGTCCGACCCGACTCCGGGGGAGGCCGCGGAGCCGGCGCTTACTGAGCCGACGGAGGCCGCAGAGCCGGCGCTTACGGAGCCGGCGCCAGTGCCGACCGCAGAGCCGGTGCCGGGCGTGGATTTCGACCCCTACCGCTTCGGCGCGCCGGAGCACCCGATTCCGCCGGAGTACGCCCCTCCCGGCTACACGCCGCCCCCCGTGCCGCCGCTGGCACCTCCGACTCCGCCGGCCGGTGAGCAGAACCCCTGGGCTGTTCCGCCTCCCACCCCGCCGAACTACGCCGGCGGCCAGCCCGGCGCGCCGACGCAGTCGGGCTATCCGGGCCAGCCCTACCCCGGCCAGCCCTACCCGGGCCAGCAGCAGGGCCAGCCCTACCCCGGCCAGCCCTACCCCGGCTACGGACAGCAGCCATACCCCGGACAGCCCTACCCCGGACAGCAGCCCTATACGGGTTACCAGTCCGGCCAGCAGCCTCCGCAGCAGCAGTACCCGCAGGGCTACTGGTACCCGCAGCCGTCCTCAGGTCCGGGCGGCAAGGCGATCGTGGCGCTCATCGCCGGCATCGCCTCGATCGTCTTCTTCTGGACGACGTTCTTCGATCTGATCCCGATCGTCCTCGCCATCGTCTTCGGCATCGTCGCGATCAGCGAGGCACGGCGGCGCGCGGGACGTCCCGGGCACAACATCGCGCTCGCCGGAGTGATCTGCGGCCTCGTCGGTCTGCTCTTCGCCACGATCTTCAGCGTGTGGTTCTTCAGTGCGGTGAACGACTGCGGCGGCGTCTCGTCCCTCGACAACAGCGACTATTCGAACTCGGTCTTCAGCGACTGCCTGCAAAACCAGCTCTGAGCCTCACTCCCGACGAGCTACGCGGGAATGACGACCGCGTTGGTTGCCTTGTCGTGCCAGCCTTGACGCCGCTGCGAGTCGAAGAACGGTGACCAGTAGCCGAGCGTGAGAAGAAGTCCGGTGAGGACGAGGACGATCTCGCGCAGGATCGCGCGCCACGGTCCGATGAGGCCGCCGGTGTTCACGTCCACCACGCGCAGACCGACCGCGCGGTGCCCGACCGAGGCGCCGTACCTGCCGACGAGCAGCGCGTAGTACCCGAGCCAGATCACGATGTCGAGGACGCCGGCGCCCAGCGACGAGTTCCGGATGAAGATGGCGCTCAGGATGCCCGAGACGATGTTGAGCAGGATCCCGTCGATGATCAGGCCGCCGAGGCGGCGCCACATGCTCGCGCGGCGACCGCCGGGGATGGGTGCGGGAGGTTCGCCGTATCCGAATCCCGGAGGCGGGGTGCCGTAACCGGGAGGTGGGGTGCCGTAACCGGGCGGTGGCGGGTAACCGTAGCCGGCTGGCGGAGGTGGCGGGTAACCGTAGCCCGGGGGCGGCGGCGGATACGCACCCGGCGGCGTCCCCGGCGGAGTCCCCCAGGGATTCTGGTTCGGATCCCCAGAGGACGGCGGCGGGGGAGGGTAGCTCGTCATGAGCCGACGGTAAGGCCGGAGCGGTCATCGGTCGCGTCGACGCGCACGGTGTCCCCGTCTCGTACCGCGCCCGACAGCAGTTCGCGCGCGAGCGAGTCGCCGATCGCGGTCTGCACGAGTCGGCGCAGCGGCCGCGCTCCGTAGAGCGGGTCGTAACCGTTGATCGCGAGCCACTCGCGCGCTGCGGGCGTCACATCGAGCGTGAGCCGCCGCGACGACAGCCGCGAGGAGAGCGATGCGATCTGGATGTCGACGATCTCGGTGAGGTCCTCAGTGGTGAGCGGTTCGAAGATCACGATGTCGTCGAGGCGGTTGATGAACTCCGGCTTGAAATGCCCGCGCACGAAACTCATCACCTCGGCACGCTTCACGTCCGCCGGCTCGTCGCTGATGAGTGCCACCGAGCCGAGGTTCGAGGTCAGCACCAGGATCGTGTTGCGAAAGTCGACCGTCCTGCCTTGACCGTCGGTGAGACGCCCGTCGTCCAGGACGGCGAGCAGGATGTCGAAGACGTCCGGGTGCGCCTTCTCGACCTCGTCCAGGAGGACGACCGAGTACGGGCGTCGCCGCACGGCCTCGGTGAGCTGACCGCCCTCTTCGTAGCCGACGTAGCCGGGGGGTGCCCCGACCAGGCGCGCGACGGAGTGCTTCTCGGAGTACTCGCTCATGTCGATGCGGATCATGGCCCGGTCGTCGTCGAAGAGGAACCCGGCGAGGGCTTTCGCGAGTTCGGTCTTGCCGACGCCGGTGGGTCCGAGGAAGAGGAACGAACCGGTGGGACGGTTCGGGTCGGAGATGCCGGCACGCGCTCGACGCACGGCGTCGCTTACGGTGCGCACGGCAGCCTTCTGTCCGATGACGCGCGAGCCCAGGTCGTCCTCCATGCGCAGCAGCTTGGCGCTCTCGCCTTCGAGCAGGCGGCCGGCGGGGATGCCGGTCCACGCTTGCACGACTTCGGCGATGTCGTCGGCGGCGACCTCCTCCTTCACGAGGACGTCCTCGGCCGGCGCGGCGTCTTCGCGCGCCGACTCGTCCTCTATCTCCTTCTCCAGCGCGGGAATCTCGGCGTAGAGCAGGCGGGAGGCGTTCTCGAAGTCGCCGTCGCGCTGGGCGCGTTCGGCCTGTCCGCGCAGCTCGTCGAGTCGGGTCTTCAGTTCGCCGACGCGGTTGAGGCCGCTCTTCTCGCGCTCCCACCTGGCGTTGAGGGCGTCGAGCTTCTCGGTCTGGTCGGCAAGTTCGGCGCGCAGCTTCGCGAGGCGCTGCTTGCTCGCCTCGTCGCTCTCCTTGGTGAGGGCGAGTTCCTCCATGCGCAGCCGGTCGACGGCGCGCTGCAGTTCGTCGATCTCGACGGGGCGGCTGTCGATCTCCATGCGCAGTCGGCTGGCGGCTTCGTCCACAAGGTCGATCGCCTTGTCGGGCAGGAAGCGGCTGGTGATGTAGCGGTCGCTCAGGGTCGCGGCGGCGACGAGGGCGCCGTCGTTGATGCGGACCTTGTGGTGCGCCTCGTAGCGTCCCTTCAGTCCGCGCAGGATGCCGATGGTGTCCTCGACGCTCGGCTCCCCGACGAGCACCTGCTGGAAGCGCCGCTCGAGTGCGGGGTCCTTCTCGATGTGTTCGCGGTACTCGTCCAGGGTGGTGGCGCCGACCATGCGCAGTTCGCCGCGGGCGAGCATCGGCTTGAGCATGTTGCCGGCGTCCATCGCGCCTTCACCGGTGGCGCCGGCGCCGACGACGGTGTGCAGTTCGTCGATGAAGGTGATGACCTGGCCGCCGGAGTCCTTGATCTCCTCGAGGACGGCCTTGAGGCGTTCTTCGAACTCGCCGCGGTACTTCGCTCCGGCGATCATCGAGCCGAGGTCGAGGCTCATCAGCCGCTTGCCCCTGAGGCTTTCGGGGACGTCGCCGGCGACGATGCGCTGGGCGAGTCCTTCGACGACGGCTGTCTTGCCGACGCCGGGCTCGCCGATGAGGACGGGGTTGTTCTTCGTCCTGCGGCTCAGCACCTGCACGACACGGCGGATCTCTGCGTCGCGGCCGATGACGGGGTCGATCTTGCCGTCGCGCGCGGCCTCGGTGAGGTCGACGGCGTACTTGTTGAGGGCGTCGAAGGTGCCCTCGGGGTCGGCGGTGGTGATGCGGGCGTTGCCGCGGATCGTCTGCAGCGATTCGCGCAGGGTGTCCGCCTTCACGCCGGCGCGGGTGAGGGTGTCGCGGAATGGGTTGTCGGTGTCGGCGAGGCCGAGGAGCAGGTGCTCGGTGGAGACGAACTCGTCCTGCCGGTCGCGGGCTTCGCGCTCGGCGGCGCCGAGGACGGCGAGCAGGCCGCGTCCCGCTTGCGGGGTGGCGACGCTGGCGCCGCTGGCGGAGGGGAGTTCGTCGACGAGGCGCTGGGCTTCCTTGCGCAGGACGAGCGGGTCGGCGCCGACGGACTGCAGGAGTTGGCGAGGCAGGCCGTCGGAGTCATCGAGCAGCGCGATGGCGAGGTGCGCGGGTTCGATGGCCGGGTTGCCGCGTTCTGCCGCGGACTTCAGCGCGCTCGAGACGGCTTCTTGGCTGCGCGTGGTCATGTCCATGTGGGTAGTTCACTCCGTCTGAGGCGGTTTGGGAAAGGCGCGGACGTCCTTTCTGGTCCCAACGATCACAGAGTTGAGTATGTTCCGCTCAACTTCCATTTCGGCCGTCCTCCCACGTTGAGTGGTCACTTATGACGTCGAGTGGTCACCAATAACTGACCACTCGACGGCACAAGTGACCACTCAACATGAGGACGGGTGGGACGGGCAGAGAGGGACGGGTCAGAGGTCGGCGAAGAGGCCGGCGCCGGCGTCCTTGGCGGAGAGGACGGCGGGGTCGGACGCGTCCAGCGGCAGCGGCCACTCGACGCCCAACGCGCTGTCGAGCGGTGTCACCGCAACGCCTGCCATGCCGGGCGCCCACTCCTGGTCGAAGCAGTAGACGTACATGCAGTCGGTGGTCGCCTGGAAGCCGTTGAGGACGCCCGCCGGCACGAGCACCTGCTTGCCCACCGCGAGCGGCACGGTGACGACAGCCCCGTAGGTGGACGAGCCGGCGCGCGCGTCGACGTAGACGCCGAAGGCCTCTCCCGCGGCGAGTCCGACGAGCTTGGTCATCGCCTCGCCGTGCAGTCCGCGGACGCCGCCGCGGACGGTCCAGGTGAGGTTCACCTGCTGCCACCGGTCGGGCACAACGACCCCTGCAGCCGCGAAGTCCGAACCGCGGAAGAACTCGCGCACGACGCCGCGCTCGTCCGAAGCGGCCTTCAGCGTGACGATGACCTGTCCCTCGATCGCGGTCGTCTCCACTGACATCGGTTCGATCGGCACGGACGTTCCTTTCGGAGTAGAAGCTCAGGCCCAGGAGTGGTCGCCGGCGAGCACGGCCGACGCGATCTGTTTGAGGTACACGCCGTAGCTCGACTTGCCCATCGCGTCCGCGAGCACCATCGCGTCTGACGGCGAGATGAAGCCGCGGCGCATCGCGACCTCCTCCAGGCACGCGATGGTGATGCCCTGCCGGTGCTGCAATACCTGCACGAACTGTCCGGCTTCGAGCAGCGAGTCGGTGGTGCCGGTGTCGAGCCATGCGGTGCCGCGGCCGAGGTCGACCAGCCGCGCCGTCCCCTGTTCGACGTACACGCGGTTGAGGTCGGTGATCTCGAGTTCGCCGCGTGGCGACGGCGCCAACTCCGACGCGATCGACACCACGTCGTTGTCGTAGATGTAGAGGCCCGTGATCGCGAAGTTCGACCGCGGCTCGCTGGGCTTCTCCTCGATGTCGAGGAGCTTGCCCTTCTCGTCGAGGACGGCGACGCCGTACCGCTCCGGGTCCGAGACGCGGTAGCCGAAGAGTGAGCAGCCGCCCTCGGTGGAGACGGCGGCGACCGCGTCGTCGAGCTGCGCGGCCATGCCGTGGCCGAAGAAGATGTTGTCGCCGAGGACGAGCGCTGCCGGCTCGTCGCCCACGTGCGAAGCGCCGATGATGAACGCCTGCGCGAGGCCGTCGGGTGAGGGTTGCACCGCGTACGACAGCGAGATGCCCCACTGCGATCCGTCGCCGAGCAGCCGGATGAACTGTTCCTGGTCGTGGGGCGTGGTGATGATGAGGACGTCGCGGATGCCGGCGAGCATGAGCACCGACAGCGGGTAGTAGACCATCGGCTTGTCGTAGACGGGCAGCAGCTGCTTGCTCACTGCGCGGGTGATCGGGTGCAGACGCGTGCCGGAGCCTCCGGCGAGGATGATGCCCTTCATGGGCTTGGAGCCTATCTCCGCCTGGACGGCTTCCAGACGACGAGGGCGGCGGACGGCGAGGCGACGCGTCGCGCGGTGAGTTCCGCGTGTGCACGATCGAGTTCGGCGGCGAGTTCGGCGGCGCGCGCCCGCAGCGCGTCCACCTGCGACTCGAGGTCGATGATCCGCTTGACGCCGGCGAGGTTCACGCCCTCCTCCTGCGAGAGTCGCTGCACCTCGCGCAGCAGCGCGACGTCGCGCGCGGAGTAGCGCCGTCCTCCTCCGACGGTGCGCCCGGGCGTCACGAGTCCGAGCCGGTCGTACTGCCGCAGCGTCTGCGCGTGCATGCCGGCGAGTTCGGCGGCGACGGAGATGACGAAGACCGGCGCATCGTCGGGAACGCGTTGGTTAGCCATGGCCGTCCTCCTTCGGGTCGGGAGGTGACGGATGGGAGGAGGACGGATGGGAGGAGGACGCGGCGATGCGGTGCAGCGCGTCGGTGATGGCAGGACGGGGGTCTTCGGTGGAGGCGTGGGCGAGCTGTTCGAGCACGGCCTTCTCGGCGGAGGTCAGCTTCGCCGGCACCGCGACCTCGACGGTGACGAGCAGGTCGCCGGCGTTGTTCTTGCGTGGCACTCCGCGGCCGCGGACGCGAAGGGTCCGCCCGGAGGGCGTCCCCGCGGCGATCTTCAGGGTGACCGCGCCGTCGAGCGTCGGCACGCGCAGCGACGTCCCGAGCGCGGCCTCGGCGTAGGTGATCGGCACGGTGAGGGTGAGGTTGTCGCCGGTGCGTCCGAAGAGTGGGTGGGAGCCGACGCGGACGGTGACGAAGAGGTCGCCGGCGGGGCCGGAGCCGCGCCCGGGTGTTCCCTTGCCCGCGAGCCGCAGTTTGGCGCCGTCCTTCACTCCGGGCGGAACGCGGACGGTGATGGTCCGCGTCTGGTTGGTGACGCCCGACCCGCCGCACTCCGGGCAGGGCGAGTCGGGCACGCGGCCGGTGCCGCGGCAGTCGCGGCAGGGTTCGCTGAAGCCGAAGCCGCCCTGGTTGCGGGTGACGTGGCCGGAGCCGCCGCAGGTGGGGCAGGTGTGCAGCGATGTTCCGGGACGGGCTCCTGATCCGCCGCAGAGCGTGCACGTGCCGGGGCCGGAGAGCGAGAGGGGGACGGTGGTGCCGCGCACCGCCGACTCGAAGTCCAGCGCGACGGTCGCCTCGAGGTCGGCGCCCCGGGTGTCCGCCGGCGGTTGAGCTTGTCGCGTGCCCGGCCCGCGTCCGGCCCGCGTCCTCGGCCCGCCGCGTCCTCCGAGCAGGTCGCCGAAGAGGTCGCCGAGTCCGGCGCCCCCGCCGAAGAGGTCGGAGGCGTCGAAGGTGGTCGAGTAGGACCCACCGGGCGTGCCGGGGCCGAAGCCGGTGAACCCGCCCGGGTAGCCGCCGTTGGCGAACATGGCGCGGGTGTCGTCGTACTCCTTGCGCTTGTCGGCGTCTCCGAGGACGTCGTAGGCCTCGGAGACCTCCTTGAAGCGCGCTTCGGCGGCGGCGTCCCCGGGGTTCTTGTCGGGGTGCAGTTCGCGGGCGAGCTTGCGGTACTGCTTCTTGATGGTCGCCGCGTCGGCGTCCTTGGCGACGCCGAGCGCCTTGTAGTAGTCCTTCTCGACATAGTCCTTGGTGCTCATGCGTCACCTCCTCTTCGAGTCTGCTTCTTGATCAACACAGCGCTTTGGCCCCTCAGAGGCCATGAGGCTGTGTTGATCAAGGGGCTGGGTCGGCCTCTGGTGAGGACGGTGGCGACGCCGGTTCGGTGACGGCGACCATCGCGGGACGGAGCAGGCGCTCGCCGTGCCTGTAGCCGGGACGCATGATCGTGGTGCAGATGGTCTCGGTGACCTCGTCGGAGACGTCGTGCATCACGGCCTCGTGCAGCTCGGGGTCGAACGGGTCGCCGACCTCGCCGAAGGCGACGAGGCCGAGCTTGCCGAAGATGTCGTCGAGCTGGTCGGCGACGGCCTTGAGGCCGGCGTTGAGGTCGCCGTGCGAACGTGCCCGGTCGAGGTTGTCGAGGACGGGGAGGAAGTTGGCGAGGACGCGGCCGATCGCGATGTCGCCGGCCGCCAGCCGGTCACGCTCCGCGCGTTTGCGGTAGTTGGCGTACTCGGCCTGCAGGCGCTGCAGGTCGGCCGTCCGCTCCTCCAGCAGAGCTGCTTCCTCGCCAGGCGCCCCATCGGGCGTGGCCGCGGGTTCGGAGGTGGCGGGAATCGAACCCGCCACCTCCTCAACCGACGCTTCGCCCGAGTCGGGGTCGAGCTTCACTTTGCGCTTGTCGGTGACGACGACCGGTTCCTCCGGCGGAGTACCGCTCACTTGTCTTCGCCCTCGTCCACGACCTCGGCGTCGACGACACCGTCATCGGCGGCCGCGGAGGAGGCGTCCGCCGAAGCACCGGCAGCACCGGCAGCACCCGCAGCACCGGCGTCGCCGCCGGCCGCGGCGGCCTGGTAGAGCGCGCCGCCTGCTTCGGTGGCGATCTTGGAGACGGCCTCCTGTGCTGTCTTGATCGCCTCGAGGTCGGTGCCTTCGAGTGCCTTCTTCAGGTCGCCAACCGCGGACTCCAGGGACGCGCGCGAGTCGGCCGGCAGCTTGTCGCCGTTCTCGCCGAGGAACTTCTCGGTGGTGAACACGAGGCCCTCGGCCGAGTTGCGCACTTCCGCCTCGTCGCGGCGTGCGGCGTCCTCGGCGGCGTGCGCTTCGGCGTCGGCCATCATCCGGTCGATCTCGTCCTTGCTCAGGCCCGAGCCTCCGGTGATGGTCATGCCCTGCTCCTTGCCGGTACCGAGGTCCTTGGCGGAGACATGCATGATGCCGTTGGCGTCGATGTCGAAGGTGACCTCGATCTGCGGCAGGCCGCGGGGGGCCGGCGGAAGGCCGGTCAGCTCGAACATGCCGAGCTTCTTGTTGTAGGCCGCGATCTCGCGCTCACCCTGGTAGACCTGGATCTGGACGCTTCCCTGGTTGTCGTCGGCAGTCGTGAAGATCTCCGAACGCTTGGTCGGGATCGTCGTGTTCCGCTCGATGAGCTTCGTCATGATGCCGCCCTTGGTCTCGATGCCGAGCGACAGCGGCGTCACGTCGAGAAGCAGGACGTCCTTGACCTCACCCTTCAGCACGCCGGCCTGCAGTGCCGCACCGACGGCGACGACCTCGTCCGGGTTCACGCCCTTGTTCGGCTCCTGGCCTCCCGAGAGCTCCTTCACCAGTTCGCTGACGGCCGGCATGCGGGTGGAACCACCCACCATGACGAC
>DASXYU010000114.1:0-22969 GCA_036502295.1 Jatrophihabitans sp.
CCTTCTGGCCACTTTCCAGGAACTGCTTGATCGCCATCTTCTTGCCCCGGTCGACGATGTTCTGGATCATCGCGCCGGAGTTGAAGTCCTTGAAGTACAGCGTTTCCTTGTCGCCGTTGGCGTAGGTGACCTCGAGGAAGCGGTTCTCCTCGGACTCGCTGTACATCCGCTCGACGGTGTGCTGAATCATCGCGGACACCGTGGCATCGGCGTCGCCACCGTGCTCGGCGAGGTCATCGGCGTGGATCGGGATGCCGGTGATGATGTACTTCGAGAAGATGTCGCGGGCGGCCTCGGCGTCCGGACGCTCGATCTTGATCTTCACGTCGAGGCGTCCCGGGCGCAGGATCGCCGGGTCGATCATGTCCTCGCGGTTGCTGGCGCCGATCACGATGACGTTCTGCAGGCCCTCGACGCCGTCGATCTCGCTGAGCAACTGCGGCACGATCGTGTTCTCGACGTCGGAGCTGACGCCCGAGCCTCGGGTACGGAAGATCGAGTCCATCTCGTCGAAGAAGACGATCACCGGCGTGCCGTCGCTGGCCTTCTCCCGCGCGCGCTGGAAGACGAGGCGGATGTGGCGCTCCGTCTCGCCGACGTACTTGTTCAGCAGCTCAGGACCCTTGATGTTCAGGAAGAACGCGGTCGCCTTCTCATCGCCCCCGTGCACCTTCTGCACCTGCTTGGCGAGGGAGTTGGCCACAGCCTTGGCGATGAGCGTTTTGCCGCAGCCGGGAGGGCCGTACAGCAGGATGCCCTTCGGGGGACGCAGCTGGTGCTCGCGGAAGACGTCGGCGTGCAGGTAGGGCAGCTCGACCGCGTCGCGGATCGACTCGATCTGCTTGGTGAGGCCGCCGATGTCTTCGTAGTTGATGTCCGGGACCTCTTCGAGGATGAGTTCCTCGACCTCGCTCTTGGGGATCCGCTCGTAGGCATAGGACGAACGTGTCTCGAGCAACAGGGAGTCGCCGGCGCGCAGCGGCTTGTCCCGGAGCAGATCGGCGAGGAAGACGACACGCTCCTCGTCGGTGTGCCCGACGACCAGAGCACGGTCACCGCCCTCGAGGATCTCCTTGAGCATCACCACTTCGCCGGCACGTTCGAAGCCACGGGCAGCGACGATGTTCATCGCCTCGTTGAGCATGACTTCCTGGCCGTGCTTGAGGGTCTCGAGAGAGACCTCCGGCGAGACGGCCACGCGCAGCTTGCGGCCGCTGGCGAAGATGTCGACCGTGCCGTCCTCAAAGGCTTCGAGGAAGACGCCGTAGCCGCTGGGCGGCTGTGCGAGGCGATCGATCTCCTCCTTCAGCTGCACCATCTGGTCGCGGGCCTCGCGCAAGGTGGTGGCGAGGCGTTCGTTTCGGTCGTTGAGTGCCGCGACCTTCGACTGGGACTCGACGAGACGGTCTTCGAGTAGGCGCATGTGCCGGGGACTCTCGGCGACCTTGGCGCGGAGAAGGTCGACCTCCTGCTCGAGGAAGGCAGCGCGACGCCGCAGCTCATCACTTGAGCCGGCTGCGTGCTCGCTGCCGGACCCATGTTCGCCACTGGAATGTGGAGCCATGCGGGCCACCTCCATCAGGTCGCGGAGTTGTTCGCGAAATCTCACCCTACACAGACACGGGCCGCCTGGCAGGGCACGTGAGCCGATAACCAACGACTACCCTTAGGCCGAGAAATCGACAACGGGTCGCGGTTTCTGAGAGCCGCGTGGATCCGGTGCACATGAAGTACGAGTGAGGACGATTACACGCCGTGAGTGAGCACCTATTGGTCTGGATCGACCAGGACCTCTGCACCGGTGACGGGCTGTGCGTGCAGGACGCGCCCGAGGTCTTCGAGTTCGATGTCGACGGCTTGGCCTACGTCAAGAATGGCCAGCGCGCCGAGCTGCTCACCGCCCCCGGTGCGCGGGCCGATGTTCCCGAATCGTTACGTCTCGACGTGATCGGTGCCGCCAAGGAATGCCCCGGTAACTGCATCCACGTGGTGCGTAGCACCGATGACGTCGAGGTCGCCGGACCCGACGCCGCCGTGATCGCCTAAGGCAGGTCGGGGCGGAACGGGACGTCGGATTCGCGAGGCGTCTCGACCTCGGGCCCGCCGGCCTTCGCCGGACGACGCTGTCGCGGCGGCGCCACCACGCCGGGCGCGAGATGCCGGGCTGTCACCAGGAAGGCCGTATGTCCCTGCATGCGGTGTTCGGGGCGGACGGCGAGTCCCACCACATGCCAGCCACGCATCAACGTCTCCCAGGCGTAGGGCTCGGTGAAGCCACTGCCGTCCTCACCGCGGTATGCACGTAACGCCTCCACCAGACGCGACAGTTGCGTCGTCGTGGCGACATAGCCGATGAGGACGCCGCCCGAGTTCAGGGCCGCCGCGACGGCGGGAAGCGGCTCCCACGGGCTGAGCATGTCGAGGATGGCGCGGTCGACGGACTCTGCTGCAGGATGCGATGCGAGATCGCCGAGGCGTAGATCCCAGTTGGGTGGTCGCTCGCCGAAGAACGCCTCCACATTGCGCACAGCCACCTCGGCGTGATCCTCGCGGATCTCATAGGAGATGACGCGTCCTGTCGGCCCGACCGCGCGCAGCAGGGCACAGGTGAGCGAGCCGGAGCCGGCGCCGGCCTCCAGGACGGTCGCGCCGGGATAGATGTCGCCCTGCAGGATGATCTGCGCCGCGTCCTTGGGATAGATCACGGCGGCGCCGCGTGGCATCGACAGGACGAAGTCGGTGAGCAACGGCCGCAGCGCGAGGTACACCGTCCCGCTTGCCGAGGTGACCGTGCTGCCCTCTGGGGCGCCGATGAGGGCGTCGTGCTCGATCGAGCCGCGGTGGGTGTGGAACTGCTTGCCCACCTCCAGCGTCACCGTGTGCAGCCGTCCTTTCGGATCGGTGAGCTGTACCCTCTCCCCCGCTCTGAAGCAGCCGGAGCCGGGGGCGTGGGCGGTCATCAGTGGGCTCCCTTTGCTCGCGTGGGGGCGAGGGCGGCGAGGAGATCTGCGGCGGCGAGTATCCCTGCGGGGCTGCCGTCCTCGTTCACGACCAGGTACTCGGGAGCGGGCGTGCGACGCAGGGCATCGACCAAAGCCTCTCCGTCGAGGGTACGCGACAGGATCATGCCGGGCTCGAGCTGGCGGGCGACGCTGCTCACGGCGGTCCACGGACGCCTCTCCAGCGGCACCGCGCTGATGCGTTCCTCGTCAACGATCGCCTGCGGGTGCTCGGTGGAGTCCACCACGACAAGGCCGCGCACGTTGCCCTCCCAGGCCCGGCGCAGACTCTCGGCGACGGAGAGGTCGCCGGGCACGAGCAGGCCCGGCCGGAGCAGCTTCTCCAGCTGCACCTTCGGCATGCGTTCCTGCAGATCGGCGTAGCGCAGCGTCTGGGTGGCGCCGACCCAGAGGTAGACGGCGATGGCGAGCGACAGCAGTCCCGAGGTATAGCCGAGCGGGCTGCGGTCCAGCGCCAGTCCGGAGACCGCGACGGCGACGGCGAGGACACGTCCGGCCCACCCACCGACCTTTGTGCCGAGCGCCTGTTTCTTCGTCACGGCCCAGACCCCGGCACGGAGCAGGCGTCCTCCGTCGAGCGGCAACGCCGGAATCAGGTTGAAGATCGCCACCGTGATGTTGCTCCACGCGAGCAAACCGATGAGGACGGACGGCAGTGTGTGCCGCTGCAGCGCCTCGTAGCCCAGGCCGAAGGCGACGGAGAGCAGGATCGAGACGAACGGCCCGGCTGCGGCGATGAGGAACTCCTCGCGAGGACGGCGGGGCTCGCGTCCCATCTCCGAGACGCCACCGAGGAGAAAGATCACGACACGCCGCACCGGCGAGCCGAGGGCGAGGGCGACTGCGGTGTGCCCGAGTTCGTGAAGCAGCACGCAGAGGGCGAAGGCGCAGGCGAAGGCCAGCGAGATTCCGTAGGCGGAGCTGCCGGAGGTGTCCGGGACGCTGTCGGTGACGATCGGCGCGTAGTAGATGGTCAGGAGTCCGGCGATGAGCAGCCAGGACGGGGCGAAGTAGATCGGCACGCCGAAGAACCGCCCGACCGGGAGCATTCGGGCTCTACCCCTGCCCCGGTTGTTGTTCTGCTGCGTACTCACTACCGCGATGGTACGGCCCGGGTCGGACCGGTCCGGCAATCGCGGTTCCTGTCGGTACCGGCTTTCTGTCAGTGTCCGGGGATAGCGTGCAGGCATGACAGAGATCGAATTGCCGGTGGCCGTGGTGGGGTCGCTCTCGCCGTCTCGCGCCGGCGACTTCAAGACCTGTCCGCTGCTGTACCGCTTCCGCACGATCGACCGGCTTCCGGAGCCCGCCTCGTCGGTGGCGACGCGGGGCACCCTCGTCCACGCAGTCCTCGAGGAGATCTTCGATCTTCCTTCCGCGCAACGCACGCTCGACACGGCGAAAGGCCTGCTTCCGGCCGCATGGGAGCGTGTCCTCGCCGAGGAGCCGGCGGTGGCGGAGCTCTTCGACGGAGACACCGACTTCGCCGAGTGGATGGCCAGCGCCGAGCAGTTGCTGGCGAACTACTTCACCCTCGAGGATCCGTCGCGCTTCGAACCTGGCGCGCGCGAGCAGCTGGTCGAGGTCGTGGTCGACGGACTGCGGTTGCGTGGCTATGTCGATCGCCTTGACATCTCCCCTGCGGGCGACCTGCGGGTCGTGGACTACAAGACCGGCGCCGCGCCGCGGGAGGCGTTCGAGGCGAAGGCCCTCTTCCAGCTCAAGTTCTATGCGCTGGTGCTCTGGCGCACCCGGGGTGTCGTCCCGCGTCAGCTGCGCCTGATGTACCTCGCGGACGCCGATACGCTCACTGCCTCTTTTGACGCCGACGAGCTCGAACGGTTCGAGCGGTCGCTGAAAGCACTCTGGTCCGCGATCGAGCGGGCCACGCTCGCCGGTGACTTCCGGCCGAACCCGAGCCGGCTGTGCGACTGGTGCAGCCACCAGGCGCTGTGTCCGGCGAAGGGCGGTACTCCCCCGCCATTCCCTTACGACGCGCTTGCCACGAGTACCGAAGACAGACGCGCTGCCGACACCCCCTAAGCCCGGTTCCTGAGCCTGTCGAAGGTGGTCCCTGGGTAGCGCACGCAGCGTGCGTATCGAAGGGCTACGCGACCGCGGCTTCAGTGTTCGTGTTCGCAGCGGCGTCCTCAGTCGCCGGCTCCGGCACGGTATGGACGAAGTCCTTCGCCCTGATGAGGCTCAATGCAGCGACCCCGCCCAGGATGCCGACGATTCCCGCGACGATGACGAGCGTGTTGAGCGAGGCAGCAAAGGCTCCGCGCATGGCGGCCGCAAGACTGTCGTGGAGTGGGCCTGCTGGTGTCTGCGCGAGCAGCTGCTTTCCTGCGCCCTTGTGCACGGCGTCGGCGATCTGACCCGACTTGCCGGCGAACTCTGGGACGCCCGCGAGACGGTCGTGCAGCTCGCTCGCCAGCCGCGCCGTGAAGATCGAGCCGTACGCGGCGATGCCGACGGCCATGCCGATCTGGCGGAAGGTGTTGTTCACGCCGGAGGCCATGCCCGCCTTGAAGTGATGCACCACACCGACTGCGGTGGAAGCCAGCGGCGGGTTCACCATGCCGCCGCCCACTCCGCCGAGGATGAAGCCTGGGATCAGGTGCGTCCACGCGGACGAACCGTTGAGGCCGCTCATCAGCAGTAGGCCGACGCCCACGAGGATCAGACCGGGGCCGATGAGCCAGCGCGCGGGGAAGTGCGCAGAAATCCGTCCTGCGATGGTGGCGACGACCATGGTCGAGCCAGAAATGATGATGATCCGCAAGCCGGCCTGTAGCGCGGAGTACCCGAGGTCGTTCTGTAGGTAGATCACGAGATAGAGCAGCATCGCGTAGAGCGAACCATTCATCGCGAAGGCCGCCACCGATCCACCGAGGAACGTCGGGATGCGCAGCAGCGACAGGTCGAACATCGGGTGTTCGACCTTGGCCTCCAGTACCACGAATCCGGCGAGCAGGACGACCGCGAGGATCAGGCAGATGATCACGCCGTCGTCGCTCCAGCTGGATTCGCTCGCCCGGATGAGGCCGTAGACCAGTGCGACGAGGCCCGCGGTGAGCGTCGCGAAGCCGGCGAAGTCGGGTCGGTGCGTATGTGGCGCCCGAGACTCCGCGACCTTCCAGAGCGTGACCAGGATCGCCGCGATACCGACCGGCAGGTTCACCCAGAAGATGCCGCGCCAGCTGATTCCGCTGGTGATGACGCCGCCGAGGATCGGGCCGAGGGCGGTCGAGACGCCGGTGACCGCACCCCAGATTCCGAACGCGACGCCCCGCTCTCGGCCCTGAAAGTTCATCGCCAGCAGGGCGATCGCGGTGGAGAAGAGGACGGCGCCGCCGACGCCCTGCACGGCGCGGGAGAGGATGAGCATCAACGGGTTCGCCGCGACGGCACAGAGCAGCGATCCGCCGGTGAAGACTCCCAGGCCGATGAGGAACAGACGCTTTCTGCCGAATCGGTCAGCGAGTGAACCCGATGTCAGTAGCAGCGCCGCAAGGGTGAGTGCGTACGCATCTGTCACCCATTGCACGTCGCTGAAGCTGCTGTGCAGGGCTTGCTGGATGTCGGGCAGCGCGACGATGACGATCGTGACGTCGAGCAAGAGCATGAACGTCGCCGCACAGACGACCAGCAGGGTCCACCATTTGCGTTCCATGGCTTCAGTCTTGCCGACGGGGCCGACAACGGTTCACACCGGCAGCGCCGATTTCACATTTCTCACGGTGGCAGCGGGTTCTGCGGGTGTCCGTCAGCGGTCCGGCTGCGCCGCCCGTCCGGCAACCAGAGCGCGCAGCGACTTCGGAGTCATGCCGGCGAGCGACTCGACAAGCATCCTGTCCGGTCCAGGCAGGATGGGGACGTGGTGCGGGATCGCGATCACGATGCATCCTGCGGCCTCGGCCGATGCCACGCCGGTCGGTGAGTCCTCGATCGCCACGCAGGCCGAGACGTCGACGCCGAGGCGCTGCGCGGCGGTGAGGTACGGCTCCGGATGCGGCTTGCCGTCGGTGACCTGGTCACCGGTGACGATCGTCGCGAAGGTCTCTGCCTGCAGCTGCTCGACGACGGTCATCGCCATCGCGCGGTAGGACATCGTGACGAGACCGCACGGCACGTGTTGCTCGGTCAGTGCGGCGAGAAGTTCCTTCGCGCCGGGACGCCATGGAATCTCGACGGCCATCTGCTCGATGACTCGTCGCTCCAGCCAATCGATGAGCTCCAGGGGTTCGAGGTCGACGCCGCCGTGCTTACGGATGTAGGCGGCGCTCGTCAGTAGGGCGCTGCCTACGAGCGCGTGGGCATGCGCGTCGGTCCATGTTCCACCCCACTCCTCGACCAGCTCGTACTCGGCCTTGATCCAGTACGGCTCGGTGTCGACGAGCGTGCCGTCCATGTCGAAGAGGACGGCCGCGAGCTCGGTCATGCGGATGAGTCTCCCAGCAGCCGGATTCAGGCGACGTCGAGAGTGGCGCGGCGCCTGGCTTCCCGTTCGAAGTAATTGAGCAGCGCCAACCCGATGGCGAGATAGATCGCCCCGACCCCGAGTTCGGTCCACAGGCCGCGGCCGACCGCACCCAGTCCGCTGCCGCCTGCTGCCAGCGTCCGCGCCGCGGCGATGCCGTGGGTCAGCGGTAGCCAGTGCGCGATCACGGCCATCCAGCCGGGCAGCGCGGTGAGTGGCACGTTGACACCGCAGAAGATCAGCAGCAGTCCGAAGGCGATGTTCGCCAGCGTTGCCGCCTCGCGAACCCGCAGGGCGACCGCCGCGACGAAGAGTCCGAGCCCGGTGCACGAGACGGCGGACACCGCGACCGCCAGCGTCAGCGGCAGGACGCTGCCCACGGGAACGCTGACACGCAGCAGGAGACCGCCCAACACGAGCGCGACGACCGAGACGACGAAGCCGTTCAGCACCACCGGCAGCGAACGCCCCAGGAACAACGGGAGCCGTCGCGCCGGCGACACCAGGATCAGCGGAAGGGTGGCGGAGTTCCGCTCGTCGGCGATGGTGTTGCTCATCGCGAAGACACATGGGATCGACGCGTACTGCACCGCATCGCCGATCAGGTAGAAGCGAGAGTCGGCGAGGCCCGCGCTGCGTCCGACGAATGCGAAGAACAACACCTGGAAGAGGGGCTGAACGATGAATACCGGCACCAGCACCCACGGGGTCAGCCAGTTGAAGAGCGCACGGTAGCTGGTCAGTCCGCCGACGAAGGCGATCCGCAGATCGGTGCGGATGCTCATCGGCCGTCCTTGGCATTGTGTACGTGGCCCGCGAAGCGGGGGTGCGCGTTCACTCCGGTTCTCATGACAACGCCAGGGTCGCTCTGGCCCGCGCAGAGTCGACGATCCGACCCGCGCCGAGCGTCGCCAGCAGCCCATACACCGCCGCCAGCGCCAGGCAGAGCGCGATGTCGAGCCACGCGGGATGGCCGAGCGCCGCCGCCCGAAGCGCGTAGACCCCCCACGTCGGAGGCAACACCCACGAGATCGGTCGCACCCAGTGAGGCAACAGGGACAACGGCACCAGGAATCCGCAGATCAGCCAGACCGGAAGCTCAAGGGCGGAGCCGACCGCCCATGCATGCCGCAGCCGGACACAGACGATGGACTGCAGGAACCCGACGAGCCCGATCGCGACGACCGTGGCAAGGGCCGCGCAGATGAAGGCCAGCGGATCGGCGAAGTCGAGCGGGATGCCGAAGGCGATCCGTCCCCACACCAACGTGACGACGAGGCTGTAGAGACCGATCGTCGCCATCGACAGCGTGATCGGCACGACCACCAGCGGAAAGAACGTCGGTGCGGCGACGAGCAGTTCGAGCGTCCCATCGCGGCGTTCGTGTTGCAGGACGCCGGCGGCGGTCGTGCTGGTGGCCGACCAGACGCCCATCGCGGCAGATCCGACCGAGACACCCACCAGCTCAGCCGGTGACGCTGTCTGGCGGTAGAGGAGGAAGATCGTGGTGGCGAAGAACATCGGATAGATGACCCCGAGGATGCCGTCGAAGGCCGAGCGCGAGCGCATCTTCAGCTGGAGCCGGAAGCCGACCCACACCAGCCTCACGCTCGGTGCACCAGTTCGACGTAGGCGTCCTCCAGGCTCGGTTCGCGTGTACTCACCCGACCGACTCGCACGGAACCGAACTCGTGCAGCACGGCCGAGGTGACCTCCGCTCCTGGAGCAGCGCGCACGACGACGAGTTGGGCATGGCCGAGAACCTCGACGTCGGCCGAGCTGACGCCCGGCAGCATGCGGATCGCGTCGATGGTGGCCGACTCGACCCCATACGCCTCGACCTCGAGGACGTTGCCGCCGACGACGGCGCGCTTGAGTTCGGCCGGCGTGCCCTGGGCGACGATCCGCCCGCCCGCGATCACGGCGATACGGTCGCAGAGCTCGTCCGCTTCGAACATGTAGTGGGTCGTGAGCAGAACCGTCGTGCCGGCGGCGGAGAGCCCGGCCACGGTAGTGCGCAATTCGCGTGCACCCACCGGGTCGATGCCGATGCTCGGCTCGTCCAGGAACAAGACATCCGGCCGATGCAGCAGGCCGCGCGCGATGTGCAGCCGTTGCCGCATACCGCGGGAGTAGCCCTCGACCCGTTCGCGTTCCCGTCCGCTCAGCCCGACCATCTCGAGCAACTCGGCGATCCGGATGCGTTGCTCGCGCGGGGGGACGCCGTAGAGCTCGGAGAAGTACCGCAGGTTGTCCAGGCCCGACAGCCGCTCATACAGGCCGCGATCACCACCGAAGACGTAGCCCACCCTCCGACGGACCTCACGGGCGTCAGCGACCACGTCGTGCCCCAGCACCCGTGCCGAGCCGCCGCTGGGCAGCAGCAACGTGATCAGCATCTTGATCGTGGTCGTCTTGCCCGCCCCGTTGGGGCCGAGCAGGCCGAACAGCTCCCCCGCCTCGACATGGAAGTCGATGCCGCGAACCGCTTCGACCTCGAAGCTCGTGCGGCGGCGGATCCCGCGGCGGCTCGCGTAACGACGGGTCAGGCCCTGGACCTCGATCACCGACATGGCTAGACGCTATCGGCCGCCACCGACCGAGATTGGCGGGCCGGTAAGACCAACGGCCCTAGTGACGGACCGAAGACCGGCGGATCTTGGGCGTGTGGGGCCCTCGGGCTGCTTATTGAAAAGTAACTGTTGTATTTCGGTTACATGACTTCTGCATAGCAGCGGATTATGTTCGAGGGCGGAACAATTGCAAAGCCCGGCCGCAGTGACGCGACCGGGAGGGCCAAATGAAGGGCGCGATCACATGCGCAAGTCCATCCTCGCCGCCGTGGCGCTTGGTGCCACGGCAGTCACATTGGCCGCCTGCAGCTCAAGTGGCGGCGGTTCCGGCAGCAGTAGCACCCCGCCCGCGGGGAACTCCTCATCCTCATCCTCATCCACTACTTCGGGCGGCACGGAGGTCGGCGTCATCCTTCCGGACACCACCTCCTCCGACCGCTACGTGCAGTACGACGCCCCGCTGCTCACGAAGGCGTTCCAGGACGCCGGCATCAAGGCCGACGTCCAGAACGCGCAGGGTGACAAGACCAAGTTCCAGACCATCGCGACGAACATGATCGGCGAGGGCGTGAAGGTCCTGCTCATCGACTCCATCGACGCGCCGAGCGGTGCTGCGGTCGAGTCAGCGGCCAAGGCTGCCGGTGTTCAGGTCATCGATTACGACCGGACCAACCTCAGCGGCGGCGGCAGTGCCGCGTACTACGTCTCGTTCGACAACGAGAAGGTCGGCGAACTCCAGGGCCAGGGCTTGCTCGACGGCCTCTCCGCCGCCGGCAAGACGAGCAACGCTCAGGTCATCGAGGTTGACGGCGGCACCGACGTCGACAACAACGCCGTACTCTTCAAGCAGGGCGCCCGCAAGATCCTCGATCCCGCACAGACCGCGGGAAAAATCAAGATCGTCTCGGACTCGGTCGACAAGGGCTGGGACGTCAACCAGGTCAACGGCATCTTCACGCAGGCCCTCACCGCGAACGGCGGCAAGGTTGACGGCGTTCTCTCCGCCAACGACGGCATCGCCCAGGCCGTCATCGGTGTGCTGAAGAGCAACGGCTTGGCCGGCAAGGTCGCCATCACCGGTCAGGACGCAAGCATCCCCGGTCTGCAGAGCATCCTGCAGGGCAACCAGTACATGACCGTCTTCAAGGACGTCAGCAAGGAAGCCGACGCCGCATCGAAGCTCGCAATCGCGCTGGTCAAGGGGCAGGACCCGACTTCGGCCGGTCTGACGCTCACCGACTTCACGGTGCCGGGCAACAGCAACGGTTCCAAGGCTGTTCTCCTCAGCCCTGAGGTCATCACCAAGAAGAACGTCGAAGACGTCGTCACGGCCGGTGCCGTGAAGGTGGCGGATCTCTGCAACGGGATCCAGTCCGCCTGCGACGCTGCCGGTGTGAAGTAGTCCCAACCGCATAGGCTTGATGGCCGGGCCGCAAGGCCCGGCCATCAACGCGTAGGAGGCGAGAGTTCGTGGCAGATCCCATTCTGGAGATCAAGGGCCTCAATCAGAGTTTCGGACCAGTACACGTCCTGCACGACATCGATCTCGCCGTCTACCCCGGGGAGGTGACGGCACTCGTCGGGGACAACGGCGCAGGCAAGACCACACTCGTCAAGGTGGTCGCCGGTATCAACCGACCCGACAGCGGTCAGATCCTCTTCGAAGGCAAGCCGGTGACGATCCGCGATCCGCGGGCCGCCTCCGACCTCGGCATCGAGTTCGTCTATCAAGACCTCGCGTTGGCCGACAACCTCGACATCACCCAGAACATGTTCCTAGGTCGCGAGATCAGACGGCTCGGGTTTCTCTCCGACGGCGAGATGGAGCGCAAGGCGCGTGAAGTTCTTGAGAGCCTCTCGGTGCGCACCGTCTCCTCGGTGCGCCAGGTCGTCGCCAGCCTCTCCGGCGGACAGCGGCAGACGGTCGCCATCGCCAAATCCGTCCTCTGGAACAGCAAGGTCATCTTCCTGGACGAACCCACCGCCGCACTCGGCGTCGCGCAGACCCGCCAGGTCCTCGACCTGGTCCGCCGGCTGGCCGACCAGGGCCGCGGCGTCGTCCTGATCTCGCACAACATGAACGACGTCATGGAGGTCGCTGACCGCGTGGTCGCGCTCTACCTCGGAAAGGTCGCCGCCGAAGTATTCGTCAAGGACAGCAGCACCACCCAGATCGTCGAGCTGATCACCTCCGGACGCAGCGGTGACATCGGCCTGGCCCGCGCCGTCACGAACGAGGTGATGTGAGATGACTTCTCAGGTCGACAATCCCGGCGCCGGACAGGGCACATCATCCGCGCCCGAGCACAATCGTCCCTCGAGCTTCTCCCTGGACGCCGAGCACCGCACCTTCGCCGTATCGCTACGCAACTATTGGGGACGGCTGCGCTCGGGTGACCCGGGCGCCTTGCCCTCCGTCCTCGGTCTGGTCGTCCTGGCGGTCATCTTCAGCCAGGTGAGCGGCCGTTTCATCAGCAAGTTCAACATCGGCAACCTCCCCGGCCAGGGTGCCTATATCGCGATCATCGCGCTCGGTCTCGTTTTCGTCCTGCTCCTCGGCGAGATCGATCTTTCGGCAGGCACGACCGGCGGCATGGCGGCAGGTTTCGCTGCGCAGGGCATTTTCAGCCATGGGCTACACCACGGTGTTCCTGGTTCGAATCTGCTCTTCGGCATTCTCGTCGGCGTTCTCGCCGCGGCCATGCTGCTCGGCGCCTGGCTCAAGGCATGGACGGGCGCGGCCGTTGTCGGCGTCGGCATCATCATCATCGCTACCGGGCTCGATCAGCACGTCATTCCTGCCCTCATCGCGGCGATCTCGATCGGGGCGGCCGTCGGCATCTTCATCGGCTGGCTGGTCGGCAAGATCGGTGTTCCGAGCTTCGTGGTCACCCTCGCGCTCTTCTTGGCCTGGCAGGGTGTGCTGCTCTTCGCCCTGAACGCCAACCCGCTACCGAACCAGAACTACAAGTTCTGGTTCGGCCTGACCCACAACAACCTGTCGCCGACATGGACCTGGATCTTCATGATCGTCGTCGTCGGCAGCTACTTCCTCTACACCTTGTTCAAAGCGATTCTCGCGAAGCGCCACGGCATCAACGGCGACACGATCCAACTCGTCGTGGTGCGAGGCGGCACCATCGCAGTCGTGGGTGTCATCGTGACGATCTTCGCCAACGAGAACCGCGGCTTGGTGAAGAACTTCGCGATCCACGGCCTGCCCTGGGCGGCGGTCATCCCGATCTGCCTGATGATCGTGTGCACGATCGCGCTGAACAAGACGTCCTGGGGACGGCACCTCTTCGCGACCGGTGGCAATGCGGAGGCTGCACGTCGCGCGGGCATCGACGTCGTGCATATCAAGGTCACGGCGTTCACGATCTGCTCTTCGTTCGGTGCTCTCGGCGGAATCTTCCTCGCATCGAACAACGGCAGCGTGGCGCTGGACCTGGGAGCGGGCAACATCCTGCTCTTCTCGGTCGCGGCCGCCGTCATCGGCGGTACGTCGCTCTTCGGCGGACGCGGCAAGCCCCGTGACGCGATCATCGGTGCGTTGGTCATCACGATCATCCCCAACGGCCTGCTGCTACGCCCCAGCCTGCCCGCCGCCTACCAGAACGTCCTCACCGGTCTCGTCCTGCTGCTCGCCGCCTCGGTCGATGCCATGTCCCGACGGCGCGCCAGGACCAGATAGCAGTTCATCGCCCGTAACTTCGGTCGATGGCCACGCTCACGAGCGCTCCACGGCGCGCAGACGACATCCGACGGCACAACCTCGGATTGGTACTGGCGCACGTCCATCGCGACGGGGCGCTCACGCGGGCGGCGCTGACCCAACGCCTGGGGATGAGCCGCTCGACGATCGGGGTGCTGGTTTCCGACCTCGCGGCGCTGGGGCTCGTCAGTGCTCAGGTGCCCACCGGTGGTGAGCGCACAGGCAGGCCGTCGCACGTCGTCGGGCCGTCTGACAGCGGGCCCTACGCGGTGGCGGTGGACGTCGACGTCACGCATGTCTGCATAGCGGCGGTCGGAATCGGCGGACGGGTGCTGGTGCGAAAGACAGTGGCTTTGCGCCTCCACGCAACGCCACGCGCCGTGGTGAACGCCGTTGCCCGCACTCTGCCCCTGCTGGCCGAGCGCGTGCCGGCCGGAGCGTGGCCGATCGGTATCGGAGTGAGCATTCCGGGGACGGTCGTGCAAGGCGGGACTGTGGGCTTCGCACCGAACCTCGGGTGGCGCCACGTGCCGCTCCGCGCGATGTTAGAGGACGCACTCGGCAACGGCTTACCGATCTCGCTGGGAAACGACGCTGACCTCTCCGTCCTCGCGGAGCATCGACACGGCGCCGGACGCGGCTATGAGGACGTCGTATACATGCTCGGCCGCGTCGGTGTCGGTGCTGGACTCGTCGTCGGCGGCAAGCAGATGCGCGGCCACGACGGTCGTGCCGGCGAGATCGGCCACACTGTGATGAATCCGAACGGTCGACCCTGCCAGTGCGGAAAGCGCGGTTGCGTGGAGACCTACATCGGCGACGGGGCGCTACTGCGCGGCGTGCGCGGAGCGAGCACCGTGGCAGACGTCCTCGCAGCAGCGGCCGCAGGCGATCCCGATGCGGTGACGACCGTGCGCGACGTGGCGCACTGGCTCGGCAGGGTCCTGGCGGGCGTCGTCAACGTCCTCGCCCCAGAACGCGTCATCATGGGTGGCTCATTCGCGGGCGTACTCGACTTCTCACGCGCCGATGTCATCGACGCGCTCGCGGCCGACGCGATCGAGGGCGCCACGGAGCAGGTGGTCGTCACCGGTCCCGAACTCGGCGACGACTCGGCCCTCGTCGGGGCCGCCGAGACGGTCTTCGCTCCGCTGTTGGAGGACCCCTTGAGTCTCCTTCGCTCCGCGTCGGTCTAGGTCACTCGCTGTCTGAGCGATACCCCAGGTTCGGGCTCAGCCAACGCTCGGCCTCGGCGACCGTCCAGCCCTTTCGCGCCGCGTAGTCCTGCACCTGATCACGGCCGAGATAGCCGATCACGAAGTACTGCGACTGCGGATGGCTGAAGTACAGGCCGCTCACCGAGGCACCGGGCCACATCGCCATCGACTCGGTGAGTTCGATGCCGGCGTTGGCCTGCACGTCGAGCAGGTCCCAGATCGTGAGCTTCTCAGTGTGCTCCGGGCACGCCGGGTAGCCCGGCGCCGGACGGATCCCGACGTAGCGCTCTTTGATGAGCGCACCGTTGTCCAGTTCTTCGTCGGCGGCGTAACCCCAGAACTCCATCCGGACACGCTGGTGCAGCCGCTCGGCGAAGGCCTCCGCGAGCCGATCGGCGAGCGACTCGAGCAGGATGGCGCTGTAATCATCCAGCGCCGCCTTGAACTCCGCGATCTTCTCCTGCGACCCGAGTCCCGCCGTCACGGCGAAGGCTCCGACATAGTCCGCGAGTCCTGTCTGCTTCGGCGCGACGTAGTCCGCCAGCGATCGGTGCGGCACTCCCTCGCGGTGCTCGGTCTGCTGCCGCACCTGATTGAGGACGGTACGGACCGCGCCGCGCGACTCGTCCGTGTAAACCTCGATGTCGTCGCCGACCGCATTCGCCGGAAAGAGGCCGATGACGCCGTTCGCGGTGAGCCACTTCTCCGCGACGACGCGATCCAGCATCGCCTGCGCGTCCTCGTACAGCTTACGGGCCGCCTCCCCGGTCGTCGGGTTGTTGAGGATCTCGGGGAATGATCCCCGCATCTCCCATGCGTTGAAGAAGGGCTGCCAGTCGATGAACTCGCGCAGCTCCTCCAACGGGTAGTCGTGGAACGCCTTCACATACTGATGTACATGCAGCGGGACGCCGCCGCCGTCGAAGTGGGAGGGCGCCTGCTGGGCCAGCATGTGCGGACGGATCGGCTGGTGGTCACTCCAGTCGATCGGGGTCCGGTCGGCACGCGCCGCCTCGATCGGCAGAAGCGCCTTCGCCTCGCTCCGTGCCGCGTGGCGTTCGCGCAGCGAGTCGTAGTCGGTCTGCAGGCCCGCGAGCAGGGCGGGACGCTGCTCGTCCGACAGCAACGCCGCGACCACCGGCACCGAGCGCGAGGCGTCCTTAACCCAGACGACCGGGCCGTGGTACTTCTGGTCGACCTTCACCGCGGTGTGCGCGCGGGACGTCGTGGCACCGCCGATGAGCAGCGGGACGTCGAAGCCCTGCCGCTCCATCTCGCCGGCGAAGTTCACCATCTCGTCCAGCGACGGCGTGATGAGGCCGGAGAGACCGATGATGTCGGCGTCGTGTTCCTTCGCCGCGTCGAGGATCTTCTGCGCCGGGACCATCACACCCAGGTCGATGACGTCGTAGTTGTTGCACTGCAGGACCACGCCGACGATGTTCTTGCCGATGTCGTGCACGTCGCCCTTCACCGTGGCCATCACCACGGTGCCGTTGGAGCGCCCGACGTCCTCCGGGGACTTGCCGTCCTCGATGAACGGGATGAGGTAGGCGACCGCCTTCTTCATCACGCGTGCGGACTTCACCACCTGCGGAAGGAACATCTTTCCCGCGCCGAAGAGATCGCCGACCACGTTCATGCCGGCCATCAGCGGGCCTTCGATGACCTCGATCGGAGCGCCTCCGCGCGATTCGATCAGGGCCCGCAGCTCTTCGGTGTCAGCCTCGACGTGTTCGTCGATGCCCTTCACCAGGGCGTGGGTGATGCGCTCGTCGACGGGCAGACTGCGCCACGCCTCGTCCACCACTTCGGCTGCGGCACCACTGCCGGCGTAGTCACCTGCTATCTCCAGCAGCCGCTCCGTCGCATCGGAGCGCCGGTTGAGGATGACGTCCTCGATACGTTCTCGTAGCTCCTCAGGTACCTGGTCGTAGACGACGAGGGCGCCGGCATTGACGATGCCCATGTCCATCCCGGCCGCGACCGCGTGGTACAGGAAGACTGCGTGGATCGCCTCGCGCACGGCGTTGTTCCCGCGGAAGCTGAAGCTCACATTGGAGACGCCGCCGGAGACCATTGTCCCGGGCAGGTTCTTCTTGATCCAACGGGTCGCCTCGATGAAGTCGACGCCGTAGTTGGCGTGCTCCTCGATTCCGGTGGCGACGGCGAAGATGTTCGGGTCGAAGATGATGTTGCCCGGTTCGAAACCCACCTGGTCGACCAGTATCCGGTAGGCGCGCTCGCAGATCGCGATCCGCCGCTCGAAGTTGTCGGCCTGTCCGTCCTCGTCGAAGGCCATCACCACCACCGCGGCGCCGTACTTGTGGCAGAGGCGTGCCTGCGCGACGAACTTCTCCTCGCCTTCCTTCAGCGAGATCGAGTTGACGATCGGCTTGCCCTGGATGGTGCGCAGACCGGCTTCAATCACCTCCCACTTCGAGGAGTCGACCATGACCGGCACGCGGCTGATGTCGGGTTCGCTGGCAACCAGCTTCAGGAAGCGGTCCATCGCGGCGACGCCGTCGATCATGCCCTCGTCCATGTTGACGTCGATGACCTGCGCGCCGTTCTCCACCTGCTGGCGGGCGACGGTGAGGGCCGCGTTGTAGTTGCCGTCGCGAATCAGGTTGCGGAACTTCGCCGACCCGGTGATGTTCGTCCGCTCGCCGACGTTCACGAAGAGCGACTCCTCGGTGACGATGAGCGGCTCGAGGCCGCCGAGACGCAGCGCGGACGGGACCTCCGTGGGCTTGCGCGGAGTGAGTCCCTCGACCGCGTCGGCGATGGCGGCGATGTGCTCCGGCGTCGTGCCGCAGCAACCGCCCAGAAGGTTGATAAACCCCGCCTCGGCGAACTCGCTGACCAGCGGCGCCATGGTCGAAGGCACCTGGTCGTACTCACCGAAGGCGTTCGGCAGGCCCGCGTTCGGATAGCAGCTGACGAAGCAGTCCGCGATCCGGCTCACCTCGGCGACGTAGGGCCGCATCTCCTCGGCGCCGAGCGAGCAGTTCAGCCCGAAGAGCAGCGGCTTGGCATGACGCACCGAGTTCCAGAACGCCTCGGTGACCTGCCCGGAGAGGGTACGGCCGGAGGCATCCGTGATCGTTCCGGAGATCATCACCGGCCAGCGGCGTCCCCGCTCTTCGAAGAGCGTTTCGACGGCGAAGATCGCGGCCTTCGCATTGAGCGTGTCGAAGATGGTTTCGATGATGAGCAGGTCGCTGCTGCCGTCGACGAGGCCGCGGGCCTGCTCCAGGTAGGCGTCCACGAGCTGCGCGTAACTGACATTGCGCGCACCGGGGTCGTTGACGTCCGGGCTGATCGAGGCGGTCCTGTTGGTGGGGCCGAGGCCGCCGCCGACAAAACGAGGACGCTGCGGCGTGGCGACCGCATCGACCGCCTCGCGAGCCAGCCGCGCCGCTTCGTAGTTCAGCTCATAGCCGAATTCCTGCATGCCGTAGTCGGCGAGTGAGATCCGCTGCGCGTTGAAGGTGTTCGTCTCGACGATGTCGGTGCCCGCGTCGAGGTAGGCACGATGGATGCCGCGGATGATGTCTGGCTGCGTGAGCGTCAGCAGATCGTTATTGCCTTTGAGATCGCTCGGCCAGTCCGCGAATCGTGCGCCCCGGTACTGCTCTTCGGTGAGCTGGTGGCGCTGGATCATCGTCCCCATCGCGCCGTCGAGCACAAGAATGCGCGAGCGGAGCAAGTCGGTCAGCTCGGCAGTGGCATCAGGACGGATCCGGGCAGTGAATTCCACGCTCACAGTCTAGAGACGCCGACCGAACGTGTTCGCCCTGAGCGAGCCCGGGCGTGTGCCACGAGTCGACAACTGAATGGTCGTAGGGTGATGGCATGGCTGGCGAGGAGGCGTTCGCAGAGGTCGAGTTCCCGGAGCTCACAAATCCGGTCATGGTGGCCGCGTTCGAAGGCTGGAACGATGCCGGTGATGCGGCCACCGGCGCGGTGGAGCACCTCGAACTGGTCTGGGACGCGCAGCCGTTGGCCGAGATCGACCCGGACGACTACTACGACTTCCAAGTGAATCGCCCGGATGTCTCGCTCGTCGATGGCGTTTCTCGTCGGGTCACCTGGCCCACCACGCGGTTGTCGTACTGCCGACCGCCCACCGCCGACTTCGATCTGATCCTGGTCCGCGGCATCGAACCGAACATGCGCTGGCGGAGTTTCTGCCAGGAGATCCTGGGCTACGTCCACGAACTCGACGTCCGCCAGGTCGTCACGCTCGGTGCTCTGCTCTCGGACACGCCGCACACCCGTCCGCTGCAGGTCTCGGGCACGGCCTACGACCCCGAATCAGCCGAGCGCTATGGACTGGAGCGTTCCCGTTACGAGGGTCCGACCGGGATCGTCGGCGTACTGCAGGACGCCTGCGTCGCCACCGGCATTCCTGCGCTGTCGTTCTGGGCCGGCGTGCCGCACTATGTCTCACAGCCGCCGAACCCCAAAGCGACCCTCGCACTGCTGCACTCCTTGGAGGACGTCCTCGACGTGCCGATCCCGCTTGCGGAGCTTCCGGCTCAGGCCGATGAGTGGCAGAAGCTCGTCGATGAGATGGCGGCCGAGGACGAGGAGGTTACGGAGTACATCCGCAACCTCGAGGAGCGCGAGGCGCAGAACGAGCCGGACTTGAACTCGACCTCCGGCGAGGCGATCGCCCGGGAGTTCGAACGCTACCTACGCCGACGCGACCGCGGCACCGGTAGCGGCAAGGGCTAGCGACGCGATCTGCTGCGTTGTCGTCCTAGTCCGTATGCCCGACACAGCTCTCCTCCTCGGCCTTGCATCTCGGGCGTTCAGCCCTTGCCGGCCTTCTTAAAGCGTGATGCCGAGTAGGGCGTTGACGGTGTCGCCGGCCAGAGCGGGGGCCGAAGCGTCCTCGCCGCCGCCGGCCAGTGCGGCGTCGACCCACCGGTCCATCGCGGCGATAGCAGCGACGGTGTCGAGGTCGTTCGCCAACGCCGTCCTCACCTCGGCGAGCAGCGCGGAGGCATCCGGAGCGGTCGGCAACGCTACCGCTTCGCGCCAGCGGGCCAGCCGCGTCTCCGCGGCGGGCAGCCGTCCCCCTGTCCACTCCCGGTCCACGCGGTAGTGCCCGTCGAGCAACGCGAGACGGATCGCCATCGGATCGACACGGGCACCGAGGAGCCTCGAGACGAAGACGAGATTGCCGCGCGACTTCGACATCTTCTCGCCGTCGAGTCCGATCATGCCGGTATGCACATAGTGCTTGGCGAAGTGCGGCGTGCCGGCGATCGACTCCGCGTCCGCGGAGGCGTCAGATAGGTACAGCGCCTCGGCGTGCGCGGCCGAGTGCTCGTGATGCGGGAAGACAAGGTCAGACCCGCCGCCCTGCACGTCGAACTCCATGCCGAGGCGGTTGAGTGCGATCACCGAACACTCGATGTGCCAGCCTGGACGGCCGGCGCCCAACGACGTCTCCCAGGACGGCTCCCCCGTGCGCTCGGCGCGCCAGAGTAGCGAGTCGAGCGGGTCACGCTTGCCCGCGCGCTCGGGGTCGCCGCCCCGCTCGGCGAAGAGGCGCAACATCGTGTCGCGGTCATAGCCGGACTCGTAGCCGAAGCGTCCGGTCGCGCTGACGTCGAAGTAGATGTCCTGCCCCGCTCCCGTCGAAGGGTCGTTGTCGAGGTGGTAGGCGGCGCCGGAGTCGAGCAGACCTTGGATCTTGTCGACCAGTTCGGGTACTGACTCGACGGCGCCGACGTACTCCGCAGGTGGCAGCACCTGCAATGCGGTCATGTCCGAGCGGAAGAGTTCGATCTCACGTGCGGCGAGCGCCACCCAGTCCTCGCCGTTGCGGGTCGCGCGCTCGAGCAGCGGGTCGTCGACGTCGGTGACGTTCTGCACGTAGTGCACCTCGTGACCCGCGTCGAGCCACACACGCTGCACGAGATCGAAGGCCAGATACGTCGCGGCATGCCCCAGGTGCGTGGCGTCATAGGGCGTGATCCCGCAGACATAGATCCTCGCCGTGGCCTCCGGCGAGGTGGAACGCACCGCTGCGGTGGCGGTGTCGTACAGCGACAGGACGGGGCCCTTGCCGGGGAGTTCGGGTACCGACGGCGCCGTCCACGCATCCATGCCGACAACCTATCGTTCGGCGTTACATGGGTGGGTAGGGAACCGGTGGCCAGTCGCTGCTCGGCAGCGGGTGCAGGCCCACGCTGAGTAGGGCGTCCACCCGGCGGATCGTGCGGCGCACCTCCGCGCGAGTCAGTAGGTCACCGAGTAGCTCACCGAGATCTCCGCGGAGACGCTCTCCGAGCAGCGCGAGGCACTCCAGGGTTGCGTCCGGAATTCGCTCTCCGGACCACTGCCAGAGGACGGTGCGCAACTTGTCATCGACGTGAAAGCTCACGCCGTGATCGATGCCGTAGATGTGGCCGTCCGAGGTCGGCAGCACGTGGCCGCCTTTACGGTCGGTGTTGTTGATGATCGCGTCGAAGACGGCGATGCGGCGCAGCTGCTCATTGTCGTGATCACGGAGCAGCCGGACGAGATCGACGTCCTCGTCCTCGTCGATCCAGAGCTGGACCATCCCCGGTCCCGCCGGTCCATCGCGCAGCACCGTCGGCGGGACGACGCGCCACCCCGTCGCCGCCGAGACCTCGTAGGCGGCGACCTCGCGCCACGCGAGGGTGCCGTCCGGAAAGTCCCACAGCGGACGCTCCCCCGCGATCGGCTTGTAGACGCAGGCCGCGCTGACCCCGGCAAGGCTCACGCCGCAGTAGAGCGTTGCGTTCGAGGCCGAGGTGAGGCGCCCTTCGATCTCGAGCGAGCCCTCGGCCAGCAGCTCGATCGCTTCCCGCACCGGCAGAACACGCGCCGCAGTGAACTCAGGGCCGTCCTCTTCGCTGTCGGACGGCACGTCGTCCTCGGGCATGTCGTCCTCAGCCGGCGAAGCTGATGCCACGGTGGTAGCCGTTCTGCCGCGGACAGATGTGGCCGCTCGGGTCGAGGGGCTGGGCGCAGAGCGGGCACGGCGGTCGTCCTGCCGAGACGAGTTGGCGTGCCCGGTCGACGAAGGCCCGTGCCTGCGCCGGATTGATGAGGACGCGCAATGCGTCGGGCCCCTCGTCGGTGTCTTCGAGGAGCGTCTCCGCGGCGGTGGCCTCATCGGCCGCAGGTGCCTGAGCTTCGATCACGACCAGGCCGGCGTCGCCGTTCCATGCCAGCCCCATCGCGCTGACCCGGAACTCCTCATCGATGGGAGTCGCCAGTGCGTCCAAATCGGCGGCGGAGGCATCGCCGAGTTGCTGTCCGGTGCGCGACTCGACCTCGTCGAGGAGGCGCTCGAGCCGATCGGCGAGCATCGCGACCTGCTGCTTCTCCAACGACACCGAGACGATCCGGCTGCCGGCACGGGCTTGCAGGAAGAAGCTCCGCTCCCCCGGTTGGCCGACGGTTCCGGCGACGAAGCGGTCTGGGCGGTCGAAGACGTGGAGCTGACGCGGCATGGTCCTCCCAGTCTAGTGAACGACCGCGCCTGGAACCTCGGTACGGAGCGGGTCAGACGCTGCCACCGCCGGCACCGCCGCCTACGGTCGCATCGGTGGGACGGCGGCCCCGTCCTCTCTTGACCGTAGGGGCGAAGCTCGCGAGCTCGCCGGCGATGTCGTTGGAGCGAAGGACGTACGGCCGCGTGTCGGTGTATCGGATCACCGATACCGAGCAGGGATCCACGACGATCCGCTGGAACTGGTCGAGGTGGGTGCCCAGCGCGTCGGCGAGGATTGCCTTGATGACATCGCCGTGGCTGCACGCCACCCAGATCGCGTCAGGACCGAGTTTCGCGTCCCACTCGCGCACCGCCTCGACGGCGCGCGCCGAAACCTCGACCAACGATTCGCCACCGGGAAAGCGCACCGCGGACGGCTGGGTCTGCACGACCTTCCAGAGCGGGTCCTTCGCAAGAA
>DASXYU010000115.1:0-4045 GCA_036502295.1 Jatrophihabitans sp.
GGACGAAGGCGCTGATGAGGGAACCCAGCCGCGAACTCGCCGACCATCTCGGGGCGGACGTCACCGAGGCCGGCCTCGAATCCGAGTTCGTAGAGACTCCTGCAGCCGAGGGGGCCACGAAGTGAGCGCGCCTGTCGCTGAGCCGACGCTTGAGCAGCTGGTCATACAGAACCCGATGCATGCTGACCACATCACGATCCGCTTCGGTGGTCTCGTCGCGGTCAACGACGTCAGCTTCACCATCCCACCGAAGTCGATCGTCAGCCTCATCGGCCCGAACGGTGCCGGCAAGACAACATTCTTCAACGTCATCACCGGTCTCTACGAGCCCACCGAGGGTGCGGTCTTCTACCAGGGCACGGATATCACCGCGCTGTAGCCGCATCGTCGGGCAGCTGCCGGTATCGCGCGCACGTTTCAGAACATCCGCCTCTTCAATCTGATGACGGCAGAAGAAAACGTGATGGTGGCGATGCATTCCCACCTCAAATCCGGCATCTTCGGCACCGTGGTCCGCACGCCGCGGCAGCGGCGCGAGGAGCGGGCCGCCCGCGAAGAGGCGCACGCCCTGCTGGAGTTCGTCGGCATCGGCAAGGTTGCCGGTGAAGCAGCCCGCAACCTCTCCTACGGTGACCAGCGCC
Source organism: Jatrophihabitans sp. (assembly GCA_036502295.1). Lineage (GTDB taxonomy): Bacteria > Actinomycetota > Actinomycetes > Mycobacteriales > Jatrophihabitantaceae > DASXYU01. The sequence goes on from DASXYU010000115.1 coordinate 642, forward strand.
GCCTCGAGGTTGCTCGCGCGTTGGGCCTGCGTCCCAAGGTGCTGCTGCTTGATGAGCCGACCGCAGGCATGAACCCGCAGGAGTCCTCGGTCTTCACCGAGTTCGTCCGCCGGGTCCGTGACGAGAAGGAACTCTCCGTCCTGCTCATCGAGCACGACATGAGCGTCGTCATGCGAGTCAGCGAGCGCATCACCGTCCTCGACCAGGGCGCAGTGATCGCCGAAGGCACCGCCGACGACATCCGCGGCAACGAACGCGTCATCGAGGCATACCTCGGCAAGACCGGAACCCGCGAAGGACGCCGCCAGAAGTCCGACGGCCCGGACGCCACCGCCGAAACCACGGAAGGCAGTGTGCAGTGACCACGGCGACTGAAGCCCAGACCGCGTCGGTGCGTGGCGGTGGCGCAGCGCCGCTGCTCGCAGTGAAGGACCTTGCGGTCTCCTACGGCAACATCTCGGCGGTGCGTGGCATCAGCTTCGACGTGTTTCCGGGGGAGATCGTCACACTCATCGGCTCCAACGGCGCCGGCAAGTCCACGACACTGCGGACGGTCTCCGGCCTGCTGAAGCCGCGGCGCGGCTCGGTCACCTTCAACGGCAAGGACCTCAAGGGCATCCCCGGTCACGACGTCGTCAAGCTCGGGATCTGTCAGTCGCCCGAAGGGCGGCGCATCTTCCAGCGCATGAGCGTCTCGGAGAACCTCGACCTCGGTGCGTACGCGCGCACCGATTCGCCGGAGCAGATCGCCGCCGACCGCGAGAACGTCCTCGAACTCTTCCCGCGCCTGCGCGAACGCCTCAGCCAGAAGGCGGGAACGATGTCCGGCGGTGAACAGCAGATGCTCGCCGTGGCCCGCGCCCTGCTCGGCAACCCGAAGCTGTTGCTGTTGGACGAGCCGTCGATGGGGCTCGCCCCCGTTCTCGTCGACCTCATCTTCGAGACAATCGCGAAGATCCGCGACCAGGGCGTGACGGTCCTGCTGGTGGAGCAGAACGCGCTTGCCGCGTTAGAGGTCGCCGATTACGCCTACGTCCTCGAACACGGCGAGCTCGGTCTCGAAGGCAAGGCCAGCGATCTCATCGACGACGACTCGGTGACGCGCGCCTACCTCGGGGGATAGGGTTCGCGCGTGTCTCGCACTGGGGTCCGGGTCCGTCCCGCTGAAGCCGCCGACGCGCTGGAACTCGCCCGGATCGTCCGCAACTTCTCGTCGTTGACGCACGTCGGCACGCCGCAGGCCACCCATGAATCGAGCCTCGAGCACCTGGCCGAGCGCATCGGCGAACTCGTCGACGATCCCGCGCGCTCCGTGCTCGTCGCCGCCGATGACAACCTCTTCGCGAAGGACGGGGGCACCCTCGTCGGCGTCCTGGTGGCCCGTCCCGACGAGATCGGTGCTCTTGACCTCACCCCGGCCATGTACGTCAGCCATCTGATCGTCACGAAGGACGCCCGTCGTCGCGGCGTTGGTCGCGCCTTGCTCGCCATCGCGGTGCAGGTCGCAGAGGAGCGCGGTTTCGACCGCATGGTCGCCACGGCAGCTTCAGGTTCACGGGAGGCCAACCGCTACTTCGCGCGTCTCGGATTCGCGCCGCTGGTAGTGCAACGCGTCGCCTCCACCGCGACGCTGCGCCGTTCCCTGGGCATCTCAGACGCACCGTCTCGCCTCGCTGTGCTTCGCCGCTCGCGGGCGCGATCGATGTCGTCGGGGCTGCCTAGACTCAGGGCGTGAAGCCTCGCCTCCTGCTGCTTGACGGTCATTCGCTCGCCTACCGCGCCTTCTACGCGCTGCGGGAGGTCGCGATGTCGACCACCACCGGGCAGCCGACGAATGGGGTCTTCGGCTTCACGTCGATGCTCATCAATCTGCTGCGCGACGAACAGCCGACGCACGTGGGTGTCGCCTTCGACGTCTCGAGGACGACCTTCCGCACCGAGACGTTTCCGGAGTACAAGGCGACCCGGTCGGCGACACCGGACGACTTCCGCGGACAGGTGGAACTGATCCGCGAGGTGCTCGCCGCGCTGCACATCCAGGCTCTCTCGGTCGCCGGCTACGAGGCCGACGACATCATCGCCACGCTCACGACGCAGGCGACGGCACAGGGCCTCGAGGTGCTGATCTGCACGGGCGATCGTGACGCTCTGCAGCTCGTCAACGACTCCGTCACCGTCCTCTATCCCAAGCGGGGAGTCAGCGACCTCACCCGCTTCACACCCGAGGAGGTCGCGGCGAAGTATGGTCTCACGCCGGCGCAGTACCCCGACTTCGCCGCACTGCGCGGCGACCCGTCCGACAACCTCCCCGGCATTCCCGGGGTGGGGGAGAAGACGGCCACGAAGTGGATCGTGGAGTACGGCTCACTCGACGAACTGGTGACCAACGTCGACAAGGTCCCGGGCAAGGCGGGCGGGGCCTTGCGCGAGCACCTGGCCTCGGTGCTCACCAACCGCCGCCTCACCGAACTGGTCCGCAGCGTCCCACTTGCTCTTACCGTCGCCGAACTGGAGCGCGCGCAGTGGGACCGCGAGGAGGTGCACAAGCTCTTCGACGATCTGCAGTTCACCGTCCTGCGCGAGCGGCTCTTCGCCACCGCCGGCACCGAGGAGGCCGAAGCAGAAGAAGGCTTCGACGTCAGCGTCACGCGCCTCGCCGCGGACGAACTCGCGTCCTGGCTCGACGCGTACGCCCGTGGACCGGAACGGGTCGGCCTCGCGTTCCGGGGAAAGTGGGGGCGCGGCACCGGGCAGCTCACCGCGATCACCATCGCGAGCAGCGACGCGGCCGCCTACATCGACCCGGTTGCGAACTCGCCTGCCGATGACGCCGTGCTCGCGGCGTGGCTGGCGGACGAGACGGCGGCGAAGGCAGTGCATGACGTGAAGGGTCCGCTGCTGGCGCTGCGCGAGCATGGCTGGAGCCTCGCCGGTGTCACCAGCGACACCCAGCTCGCCGCATACCTGCTGCGTCCCGACCAGCGCAGCTTCGACCTCGCCGATCTGGCGCTGCGTTACCTCAAGCGTGAGCTGCGGACAAACGTCGAAGAGACCGGGCAGCTCACCCTCGACGGAGGCGAGGAGGAGTCCGACACCGCGGTGGCCGAGGCGGAGGCACTGCGTGCGATTGCGGTCCGCGACCTCGCCATCGCCTTCGATACCGAGCTCGATGCCAGCAGCACGACGCACCTGCTCACCGACCTCGAACTGCCGCTGAGCTACGTCCTCGCCGACATGGAGGCGACCGGTATCGCACTTGACACCGACGCGCTGCTGGCGCTGCAGGCGGAGATGGCCGCGAACGTGAAAGACGTCGAACAACAGGCATGGCACGAGGCCGGTGATCAGCAGTTCAACCTCGGCTCGCCCAAGCAGCTGCAGGAGATCCTCTTCGACCAGTTCGG
>DASXYU010000116.1:0-11007 GCA_036502295.1 Jatrophihabitans sp.
TGACCTTGCCGACCTCGATGCGGGTCACACCGCCGGCCTTGGCATAGCTGATGCCGCCGACCAGGTACACGAGCCTCAGGACTACAGCGGCGGCCGTGAGCGACGCAGAGGCGACAGGGCCCTTGGGTAACGGTAGGTCCAGCGTTTCGGTGAACCCCAACCACTTGCGTCCGGTGAGGGCATACCGGAAGGTGACCGCGCCTTTGGCCGGGTCGAACCGGAAGGCCTCGAAGATCAGGGCGTCGTAGTCGGCGGGGTCGAAATCGGCGGCGCTCGCCAGGCCCGCCCGCGCCGGAACGTAACGGGCAACACCGGGGGCGGTGTCTCCGGAGCGAGCCTCGGGCGTCATCGTCCCAATTCTAGGCGCCTCAGGCGTTGCGACCCGGCCTATTCTGGGGGCGATGAGCACGCACACCCACGCGCACGCCACGGCACGCGTTCCGGAGCAGCCCCCGGATCTCGCGCGCCGGTTGCGGTCGCGCGGCTTGCGGATGACCGCGCAGCGAGAGCAGGTACTCGACGCGGTGCGGAGCCTGGGGCATGCCACCCCGGAGCAGATCAGCGACGCCGTCTCCGACGTCGACGTCGCGACGGTCTACCGGACGCTTGAACTCCTCGAAGAACTCGACCTCGTGCGGCACACGCACCTCGGCCACGGGGCGCCGTCCTACCGTCCTTCTGAGGACGATCACCTGCACGTCGTCTGCCATTCCTGTGGACGCGTGGTGGAGGTGCCGCACGACGTGGAGCACGCTGTCGACGATCTCGACGCCGCGCTGGTGAAAGCGAACGGATTCAGCATCGACCGGTCACACTTCACGGTCTTCGGCACCTGCGCGGACTGCGCTCAGCGTTCCGGCACGCACGTGACCGGGAACAAAGCAGCGCCCGGCAAGCGCTGAGGTTGCTATGACGACAGCTGCGGTCCAGGTACCTGAGGGCGTCGATGCCGGCATCGCGTGGCACTTCGGCGACCCGCTGCGCGAGCAGCGCGTCCTCGCCCGCCGCGCGGGTGTGGTGGTGCGCGACAACCGCGACGTCCTCACCGTCACCGGGCCGGAGCGGCTGCCGTGGCTGCACTCCATCACCTCCCAGCACCTTTCCGCGCTGCTCGACGGCGACAGCACCCAGGTGCTCGTCCTTTCCCCGCACGGCCACGTCGAGCAGCACTGGCAGTTCACCGAACTCGGCGGAACCGCCTGGATCGACACCGAACCCGGCGCTGCCGTTGACGTGCTCACCTATCTGCAGAAGATGATCTTCATGAAGCGGGTCGAGCCTGCCGACGTCTCAAGCGAATGGGGTGTCCTCACCCTCGCCGGCCCGATGGCTGCGGGCGTGCTGGTAGGCGCTGGCCTGCCTGTGCCTGACCAGAACAGCGCGATCGCGCTGTCGGCGGGGTTCGTCCGCCACCGTGAGGACAGTGGGGGCACCCCCGGCAGCGAAGGCGTAGCCGCCGGGGAGACCTTCGACCTGCTGGTGCCGCGAGCCGAGGTCCCCAGGACGACACAGGCGCTGACCGCTGCGGGTGCCGAGCCGGTGGGGCAGTGGGCCTATGAGGCGCGGCGCGTGGAGCGGCGTGAGCCTCGGCTGAACTTCGAGACCGACCACAAGACGATCCCGCACGAGGTCGGCTGGATCGGCAGCGCGGTGCACCTCGACAAGGGCTGCTACCGCGGCCAGGAGACGGTCGCCCGCGTGCAGAATCTCGGCAAGCCACCGCGGAGCCTCGTCCTGCTGCATCTTGCGGGGGAGGGTGACGAACTGCCTCAGCCCGGAACCGCTGTCGAACTCAACGGCAGGACGGTGGGCTTCGTCGGCACCGCCGTCCAGCACTACGAACTCGGCCCGATCGCCTTGGCCGTGATCAAGCGCTCGCTCGCCGAGGACGCCACGTCCTCCGCCAGGCTCACCGCCACGTCCTCCGCCAGGCTCACCGTCGCAGGCAGCCCCGTCACTCTCGCCTGACTTTCACGTTGAGTGGTCACTTATGCACTCGAGTGGTCAGCTGTAGGTGACCACTCAACGACATAAGTGACCACTCAACATGGAGCGGTGCGGATCAGGTGTCGGGATGATCGGTGACGTTCTGCAGGTAGAGGGCCTCGCCGAGGGTCGTGAGCAGGTCGAGTTGGGTCTCGAGGTAGTCGACGTGCCGCTCCTCGTCCTCGAGGATCTCCTCGAAGACGCGCCCGCTCGTCACGTCACCGATGCCGCGCATGTAGTCGATTCCGCCGCGCAACCGTGCGACCGCCTCCATCTCGACGGCGAGATCGGCCTCGAACATCTCGCGGACCGTCTGTCCGATGCGCAGCGGCAGCAGGCGCTGATAGTTCGGCAGCCCGTCGAGATAGAGGATCCGATCCGTCACGGTCTCGGCGTGCTTCATCTCGTCGATGGACTCGTGCCTGGTGTACTCCGCCAGCTTCGTCCAGCCGCGGTTCTCCTGGATCTTCGCGTGGAGGAAGTACTGGTTGATCGCAGTCAGCTCGGCGGTCAACTGCTCATTGAGGAGTTCGAGGACGCGCGGGTCACCCTGCATGACGAAAGCGTAGCGGGCTCAGGCCACCGCGGCGTGAGTCAGCACCTTGCGAGGACAGCTGCCGCAGCGTGCCTCGATGATGTCATCGAGGTGGTCGTGGCACATGGTGCAGTTCGTGCCGGCACGCGTTGTCTCGCCGATCTCCTCGACGCTCTCGCAGCCGGCATCGATCGCGGTCTCGACCTCGTCGACCGTGACGGCGTGACAGATGCAGGCATACATAGTTAGGCAAGCCTAACCAAATGCATCGGCGTTGAAAAGAGTCAATTTCGGCCCGTAGGCTGGGTCCCACGGCGGAGGGGCTCGCCGTATAACCGCGGTTCGCCGCCAACGGTCCCTACCTCGATCGAGTCAACCCGAGAGGTAGCTGCCGTGCGCCAGCCCCCAGACGAAGAGTTCAAGGATGTCATCGACCCGGATGTCGACCTCGGCGATCCGGCCCAAGCAGCGGAAACCCGTCTCCGGCAATGGGACATCCTCGCGGGCATCGCCGCCGGCGGCGTCCTGGGGGCCGAGGCACGGTACGGCCTCGCCGAGGCCATTCCTCGCGCCCACGGAGCCTTTCCCTGGGCGACGCTGTTCACCAACGTCCTCGGCTGCCTGCTCATCGGCGTGCTGATGGTGTGGGTGCTCGAGGTGCTGCCCCCGACCCGCCTGGTCCGGCCCTTCCTGGGGGTCGGGATCCTCGGCGGCTTCACCACCTTCTCCACCTTCGGTGTCGACGTGGTGCACCTCGTCGACGAACACCGCGCGGGGCTGGCGCTGCTCTACGTCCTCGCCTCGGTGGTGCTCTGCCTCGCGGCAGTACTGCTGGCCCTCGTCGTCGGCCGACGGCTGTTCATCCGCGATGCCGAGAAGGCGGCCCTGTGATCGCGCTGATGGTCGCCCTCGGCGCCGCTGTCGGCGCCCCCGCCCGCTACCTCACCGATCGCGCGGTCCAGACGCGACACCGCAGCTCATTGCCGCTCGGCACCTTCGCCGTGAACGTCGTCGCCTCGCTCGTCCTCGGCATCGTCGCCGGAGCAGCCGGCCACGTCAGTGAGGACGTCGCCGCACTCGTCGGCACCGGGTTCTGTGGCGCGCTGAGCACGTTCTCCACCTTCGGCTACGAAACGATCCGTCTCGCGCAGAGCGGCAAGAACCGCGGGCTGACGCTGGCCGCCGCGAACGTGGCGATCAGCCTCGTCCTCGGCATCGTCGCCGCGGCCCTCGGGTGGACGCTGGGCTCGGCGTTCTGAGGATGGGCGCCCAGCCCGCCGGTCAGTGCTGACCTGATCCGGAGTGGGCCGCCTGCACGGTCTCGTCGGTCATGACGTCCTCCCACGCGTCGTCATCGGCCGGCTCGATCGACACGCGTGGCGTCACCTTGTCCAGCGCCTTCGGATAGAACCAGTTCGCCCTGCCGAGCAGGTGCATGATCGCCGGCACCAGGATCGTGCGCAGGATGAAGGCATCGATGAAGATCGCGCTCGCCAGACCGATACCGATGAGCTTCACCACCCGGTTGTCGCCGAGGATGAAGCCACCGAAGACCGCGATCATGATGATCGCCGCGGCGGTGATGATCCCGCCGGTCTCCGCCTGGCCCACCGTGATGGCCCGGCGGTTGTCGCCGGTATGCACCCATTCCTCATGCATTCGGCTGACGAGGAAGACCTGGTAGTCCATCGACAACCCGAAGAGGACGGCGAAGAAGAGCACCGGGGCAAAGGCCTCGATGGGCGCACCCTTGCCGATGCCCAGTGCCTCGGAGAACCAGCCCCACTGGAAGATCGCCACGAGGACACCGAACGACGCGCCCGCTGCGAAGAGGTTCATCAGGGCGGCGGTGAGCGGGATCAGCAGGCTGCGGAAGGCGAGGGCAAGCAGGATGAAGGAGAGCAGCACGACGGCACCGATGAAGATCGGCATCTTGCTCGACAGCACGTGCGTGAAGTCCTTGAACACTGCCGTCTGTCCGTAGACGTAGACCTTGTCGCCGGTGCCGTTGTAGAGCGGCGGAAGCACGTCCTTACGCAGGGTGGTGACCAGTTGATCGGTCTTGATGTCCTGCGGTGAGGTGAGCGACTTCACCGACACCAGTGCGATGTCGGGGGCGGCCGGTGTGGGCGAGACGAAGACGCTCGTGGGATCGACGTTCGGCACGTCCTTCAGCGCCGCGCCAACCTTCTGCGCCATCGCCTCCGGGTTCGTGCCGTTGACGACGAGGGTGAGCGTCGAGTTGAAGCCCACGCCGAACGCGCCGCTGATCAGGTCATAGCCCTTGCGGGTGGTCGTGCTCGCAGGGTCGTTGCCCTCGTCCGCATGCCCCATGCGCATCGAGAAGAACGGGATCGCGAGGACGACGATGACCGCCGCCGCGACGATGCCCAGGATCGCCTTGCGGGTCGCGACGATCTCCGACCAGCGGTGCCAGAAGGTCACCCGCGGTGTCGCGGCGCGGCTCGCGGTTCGCCGCGAGGTGAGCGGCTTGATCAGGTATTGCACGCCGTAGAGGACCCAGAACACCACGCAGATCGGCGGGATCACGCAGAGCAGCAGCTTGACGCGACCGTCCGACGGCAGTGCCTCGCGGCGGCCGCGCGGCAGGGCGCGCTGACCGAGGAAGCTCAGGATCGCCGGCAGCAGGGTGAGCGAGGCGAGCATGGTCATGCTCACCGCGATCGCCACGCCGATCGCCATGCCGTAGAAGAAGTTCACACCCAGCGCAATGAGACCGAGCATCGCGATGCAGACGGTGATGCCCGCGAAGAGGACGGCGCGTCCTGAGGTGTTGACCGCCACCACGATCGAGTCGTTGACGGACATACCGTGCTGCAGGTTGCGCCGATGTCGGGTGACGATGAAGAGCGCATAGTCGATGCCGACACCGATCACCATCAGTTGCGCCAACTGCGGCGTCACATTGCTGACGCTCATCACATGGGTGAGCAGCGAGATGAGATCAGAGCCGAGGCTCAGTGCACAGGCGGCCGAGAGCAGCGGGATGACGACGGTGCCGAACGTCCTGAAGACGATGCTCAAGATGAAGAGCGCAGCGATGAAGCCGAGCAGCTCCGGCGGCACGCCCTTCTGGGTCTGCTGATCGACGCCGTCGAAGGCGTTGCCGGTGAACTCGACCTGCAGCGTGCTGCTGTTGAGCTTCTTGAGCTGCTTCCACGCGCTGTTGATCGCACTCTGGTCGTACTTGTCGCCGTTGAATGTGACGTCGACGATCGCGACCGTCGGATCCTTCTTGGAAAGGTAGTACGGGGCTGCGTTCGCCGGGTTGAGCTGAGCCTTGCCGTTGGTGCACGTGACGCCCGCCCAAGGGGTGGTGATTTGCAGGATCTTGTAGCTCGGAGCGCAGATCATGGTCGCGTCCTGCAAGAGAGCGCCGGGAGGCTGCGTCAGGCTGCTGCCGTCCTTCGTATGCAACACGACGAACCCGTCGATACCGTTCTGGCTGTTGAGATTGGCCTTGCTGAGCAGGTCGGAGACGGTCTGCGTCTCGGTGTGGGGGAGCTTGAACTCGTCCTTGTAGTTCGCGCCACCGGCGCCTTTGGCGACCACCGACATGATGATGATCAGTAGCACCCATGCAGCTAGGACGTACCAGCGGTGGCGCACCATGAACAGGGCGTAGCTCTTCAACGGATCTCCGGTCTGGGTGTGCGGGGGAGCGAGCACAACAATTCTGCCTGCTCGCTCAACGGGGTTATCGCCGGGAGAGTTCCGAAGTGGGTGAACACTTGTCGTCGGTACCCTGAGCGCGTGGATGTCGTTGACGATTTTTTCTACTGGACCAACCACATTCTCGCCTGGGGCGAGTTCGCGCTGTGGATCTGGGCCGTTGTCGATTGCGCCACACGGCGCCCGGCCGCCTTCGCCGCTGCCGGAAAGCTTACGAAAACGGGCTGGCTGACGATCCTCGTCCTCGCGACCCTCTTCGGATATCTCGTGATGCAGCCGTTCGGCTATGCGAGCTGCGCGCATTTCGTCGCCCTCATCGCGACGTGCTGTGCGGGGGTCTACCTTGCCGACGTCCGTCCGGCGATCAAGGAGATCACCGGGCGGTGACCTCCTCGCCCGCGAGACGGGTCAGCGGGTGCGCACGATGAAGGCGTCGGCGCCGAAACGACGGCTACTGAGGCGCACGACGAGGACGATGGCGATCCCTGCCAGCGCGACGCGCGTGAGATTCACCGCCACGTCCGAGGCGAACCCGACCGGGACGAGGACACAGACGGCCGCGCTGAGGCCAATGACCCAGTCGCGTCTGGCTCCGGAGGCATCCGGGGCGAGGACGAGCAGTCCCGGGAGCAGGTACCAGGGGTAGACGACCGGAGCCAGCAGGCCGACGGCGAGCAGGATGCAGCCGATGGTGCGCGCCATGGGCCGGCGTCTGGTCGTGACGAGCAGGTAGACCGCGACTGCGCCCGCGGCGAGGCCGGCGGCGATTCGGGCTCCCGCGGCGAGGTCGTCGCCGGAGGCGGGACCGATGATCGGCTTGATGAGATCGCCCAGCACTGCCGCCGGCGCGAAGGGCGTGTGCTCGCGGGTGATCTCGTCGAGGTTGTGCACCCACCCCATGCCGTTGCGCACGCTCAGGGCACATCCGGTGAGGACGAGGGCCGCGGCGGCGAGTTCGACTCCCAACTTGGCCCAGGGCGTCCGGCTGCCGTTGACCGCCATGTGCGCGAGGAGCAGCACCGGCAGGGCGAGCAGCATGATCGGAGCGAACCCGGCAGCGAGGCAGACGAGGACGACGCCGAGGATCCAGCGGTCTCGGGTCGCCGCCACGACCGCTGCGAGCAGCACGGCAGCAAGCAGCCCCTCAAGGTGGGCGGCGGAGATGACGAAGAGCAGCACCGCCGGGTTGAGGATCGTAAGGGAGAGCGCGGCGCCGTGCCTCGCCCCGGCAAGTTTCGTCACGAGCATGCCGATGGCGATCACGCTGGCGACCGCGATCGCGCGGTAGAGGAGCACAGCGGCGAGCGCATTGCCTCCGGCGAGCGTCACGACGGCGTGCTGCAGCAGGGTGGCGAGGGGGCCGGCTGTGCTCGACGTGCCGCGCCAGGTGACCTCGATGGCGGCGACCACCGGAAAGTTGCCGAGGTCGAGCGGAGCGTGCACGTACGGGTCCAGGCCGTTGCGCTGAAGCAATCCGCGGGCGACGTAGCCGTAGACGTCGGTGGTGAGCAGCGGGGGGCCGAGGACGAAGGGGATCGCCCAGATGCCGGCCAGGGTCCAGACCGTGCGGTCGTTGCTGGCTGCCGGGTAACCACCTGGGGTCGCCGCCGCGCGGCGTTTGAGCACGGTGAGGGCGATGAGCCACAGCACGACGAGCGCGCAGATACCGGCGAAGCTCGCGCTCGCGGCGATCCACGGACGGCTCAGCGGATGCCGTGCCTGCAGCCCCAGCCAGGTGCTGAGCGGGGTCGTCGTGCGGCCGAGCACGACTCGTCCTCCACCGGCGACGGTGAGCGCCGATGCGAGGAACCCGCCGATCGCCAGCGAGGTGACCGGGTAGCCGACGAGTTGCCGTCGCGCGTTGTCGAGGCCACGCAGCGCCCGCTCCGCGAGGTCATTCATAGCCGCCCATTCACTCCACTTTTGGTCGCGAGTCAGGGTATCCCCGGTCTCGCGACCAAAAGTCGCCGATAGGTTGGGGCCGTGAGCCTTGCTATCGCGACACCGGGGACAACCCGGCTCGGCTGGATCGGTACGGGCGTCATGGGCGCCTCGATGTGCAAGCACCTGCTCGCGACGGGGTTCGGCCTCGCGGTGACGACGCGCAACCGCGACAAGGCACAGGATGTTCTCGCGGCGGGTGCGACCTGGGCGCAGACGCCGGCCGAGGTCGCAGCCGCCAGCGACGTCATCTTCTCGATGGTGGGCTACCCGAACGACGTCCGCGAGGTACTGCTCGGCAAGGACGGCGCCCTCCTGGCCGCCGCGCCCGGTGCCGTCCTCGTCGACATGACGACGAGCCAGCCGGAGCTCGCCCGCGAGATTGCCGCTGCCGCCCTCGCGCGTGGCGTCTATGCACTCGACGCCCCCGTCTCCGGCGGCGACGTCGGCGCCAGGAACGGGACGCTGTCGATCATGGTCGGCGGCGAGGCCGAGGTCTTCGCCGCGGTGCGGCCGTGCTTCGAGGCGATGGGGCAGACGATCGTCCTGCAGGGCGGTCCCGGCGCCGGACAGCACACCAAGATGGTGAACCAGATCCTCATCGCGGGGACGATGGTGAGCATCGCCGAGGCGCTCGTCTACGCGTATCGCGTCGGCCTCGATGTCGAGACCGTCCTCGCCTCGGTGGGCAGTGGCGCGGCCGGTAGTTGGTCACTCACCAACTACGTGCCGCGCATCCTCGCCGGCAACTTCGCGCCGGGTTTCTTCGTCGACCACTTTGTGAAGGACCTCGGCATCGCCCTCGCCGAGGCGAGGCGGGCAGGACTGCAGCTGCCCGGCACCGAACTCGCCGAGCGCCTCTACGTCACGTTGCAGGAGCAGGGCCGAGGACGAGATGGCACGCAGGCGATCGTGCACGCTCTGGCAGCGATCTCGAATCAGCCGTGGCCGCCCGCGACCGCCTGAGCCTCACGTCACCAGCTGAAGCACCGCGGCGCCGCCCGCGGTGATCTGAACCTTGGCGATGTCGTGCAGTGGAACCTCGGTGCCGCTGGTGAACTCGATGGACTTCTCCGGCGCGAGGCTCCAGGCACCGAGGTCGTGGGCGTTACCGGCCGTGTCTATGACAGTCAGTCCGTAGGCGTAACTCGTGGAGACGGTCGCCGTATAGCGGCAGTCGAGGCGGATCTGCGTCCCCCACGAGGTCGACTCCAGCTCGACCGTCGCGGCGACCGGCGCCGTCGCCAGCGCGGTCATCGTCTGCTGCCGCGCGTGCGTTGACGAGGACGGCCAGAGCACGACGGCGAGGACGACGAGGCAGGCCGCGGCGAGTGTGCCGAGGGCCGCGACACCAAAGTGGCGACGGCGCCGCTCTGCGGCGGCGTGGCGGACCAGTCCCGGCAGCAGCGTCTCGGGCACCGCGTCCTCGACGACCTCCGGGCCGATCTCCTCGGTCGACACCGTCCCGAGCGCGGCAGGCACGCCACGGAGTTCGGCAACCCCCGCCAGGCACGCGTCGCACTCGGTGAGGTGCTGCTCGAAGGCCAGACGCGCGTCCTCATCGAGTGCACCGAGGACGTACGCCGCGTCGTCGAACCGGAACGGGTCGAACTCGAACTGGTCGCTCATGCTGCACCTCCGTGCTCGCCGAGGGCGAGTCGCAGTGCGCGCAGCCCGTAGTGCAGCCGCGACTTCACGGTGCCCGGCGGAATGCCGAGCGCGGCGGCGGCTTCGTTCACCGTCGCACCGCGGTAATAGCACTCGACGACGACAGCGCGATGTTCGTTCGACAGTGTGCGCAGTGCGGCGAGGACGACCTGCCGGTCGACGGTTCGTTGGGTCCCATCGTCCTCACGCCGTTCTGGAACCTCGTCGGTGACTACCTCGAGTCTGGCCCGTGAGGTGCGCCATTCGTCGATGACGATCCGGCGGGCGACGGTGAAGAGCCAGCCGCGGGCGGAGCCTTCGGACTCGTCGAGGACGCGGGGGTTGCGCCACGCTCGCAGCAGCGTCTCCTGCACGACGTCCTGGGCACGCGCGTGATCGCCGCCGGTGAGCCGCACGGCGAACAGCCACAGAGCCTGCGCATGTTCGTCGTGCAGCGCGCGCAGAAGCTGAGCATCGCTGGACGTCACGCTTGCATCCTCCGCCGTTCGCGCCAGCGCCGCACTCACACCGCCCGCCGCCATCGTGCCGGGCGCCGCCACCGTGCCGGGCGCAGTGAGAGTGCCGGTCGCGTCCACAGCGCGACCGTGGCGGTGAGACCGAAGACGATCGCGACGTACTCGGCGATGGCAGCCAGCACTTGCGCCGAGCCGCCCGCGGTCTCGTGGATGCCGAAGAGGCCCCGGGTCACCGAGATCCAGAAGGCGGCGACGGTCACCGCGCCGAAGCCGGCTGCCAGCAAGGCACTGAACCAGTGCCGCCAGACGAGGACGAGGACGCCGAGGACGAGCCCGCCGATGACGTCGAGGAGGAAGAGCACCCCGATGGTGTGGATGTCGCGGAAGCCCTGCACGGCGTAGAGGTCGAGGTGGACGACGGCTGAGAGCAGGACGCCGGCGGAGGCGAGCGCTCGGGAGGTGTCGACGAGGAAGGTCCGCACATCTGGATACACGGGGCGATGCGGCGATTGGTTCAAGGCGATTCGCGGTGAACCAATCTCGGGCGGGCCCCGTGGTGATGGGTATGGAAGACATGAACCGTTGCACCGTCCTCACCATCGCCGCCGTGAGCGCAGGAGGTGTGGTGCTTGCCGCCTGTGGCGCGTCGGGCTCGTCCTCAGGTCAGTCGTCCTCCTCCTCCCCTTCAGGGCCGTCCCCGTCGTCCCTCCCGGAAAGTTCCCCCGCGTC
>DASXYU010000117.1:0-23128 GCA_036502295.1 Jatrophihabitans sp.
CGATCACGGCCTGCGCCGCCGTGCCCAGCGCCGCCGCGCTTGGCGTCGCGGCCGGCGCCGCCGCGCTTGGCGTCGCGGCCGCCGAGGTCTTCCAGCTCTTCGGCCTCGAGGCCGGCGCGGGTGCGCTCGGCCCGCGGCAGCGTGCCCTTGGCCTCCGTCGGGATGTCGAGCTCCAGGTAGAGGTGCGGCGACGTCGAATACGTCTCGACCAGCTCGTGCATCGGCAGGTCGAGCTTGTCGCAGATCAGCTTCCAACGCGGGATGTCGTCCCAGTCCACGAAGGTGATCGCGGTACCCGAAGCACCTGCGCGCGCGGTGCGGCCGATGCGGTGGACGTAGGTCATCTCGTCCTCGGGTGCCTGGTAATTGATCACGTGCGTGATGCCCTCGACGTCCAGGCCGCGAGCGGCGACGTCGGTGGCGACAAGCACGTCGACCTTGCCGGAGCGGAACGCGCGCAGCGCCTGCTCACGCGCGCCCTGCCCGAGGTCGCCGTGGACGGCCGCCGCGGCGAAGCCGCGGTCGAGCAGGTCGTCGGCGACCTTGGCCGCGGTGCGCATCCTGGTGCTCGATGAGGCGGACGAGATGCTCGACCTCGGCTTCCTCCCCGATATCGAAAAGCTGCTCGCGATGGTGCCGGACGGTCGGCAGACGATGCTCTTCTCGGCCACCATGCCGGGCCCGATCGTGGCGCTCGCGCGCCAGTTCCTGAACCAGCCGATCCAGATCCGCGCCGAGCAGGCCACCGAGAAGCCGCGCACCGACCACATCGAGCAGTTCGTCTACCGCGCGCACGCCATGGACAAGGTCGAGGTGCTCGCCCGCGTGCTGCAGGCCCGTGGCCGCGGCCTCACGATGATCTTCACCCGCACCAAGCGCACCGCCCAGAAGGTCGCCGACGACCTCGCCGACCGCGGATTCGCCGCTGCCGCCGTGCACGGCGACCTCGGCCAGGGCGCCCGCGAGCAGGCCCTGCGCGCCTTCCGTTCCGGCAAGGTCGACGTGCTCGTCGCCACCGACGTCGCCGCCCGCGGCCTGGACGTCGAAGGCATCACCCACGTCATCAACTACCAGGCACCTGAGGACGAGATGACCTACGTCCACCGCATCGGCCGCACTGCGCGCGCCGGCGCGACGGGCAAAGCCGTCACGCTGGTCGATTGGGACGACATCCCGCGCTGGAAGCTGATCTGCGACAAGCTCGACCTGCCGTTCCACGAGCCGGTGGAGACCTACTCGACCAGCCAGCACCTCTTCCTCGAACTCGACATTCCCGCCGAGGCGAAGGGCGTGCTGCCCAAGGCCGACCAGACTCGGGCCGGCCTCGGGGCAGAGGTGATCGAGGACCTCGGTGGCCGCGCTCCGAAGAAGCCGGCCAGCAACGACCGTGACCGCGGCCGCTCGCGCGGCGGGTCGGGTTCCCGGTCCGGTTCCGGGGCGGGTTCAGCACCGAACACAGAACGATCCGCTACAAAGTCCAGTGACGGGCACGCTGCCGTCCGCTCGGCCCCGCGCAACCGCAACCGAAAGAGGACCCGACGTGACGGATCAGCTGGCGGAGCAGGCACCGAAGCCTGACCCGGCGCCGGAGGCGTCCAGGGACAAGGACGTGCAGGCCCGTTCGGCGTACGCCGCCAGCCTGCGGCGTCCTCGGATCCTCTACACCGCGGTCATCACGGCCGTCCTCGCGGCGCTCGTCGTCACCGTCGTGCTCGCCTACCAGCATGGCGAGGCAGCCCACACCAGCCTGCACGCCGTCAGCACGCCGCCTCCGGCGATCACGGTGCGGACGCCCGCCAAGTCCGTCACCCAGGCGTGGTCGAGCACCGATGCCGCGGCGATCGGCACTCCCTACTGGTCGGGCACCGTCGTGACGCACGACGCGCACACCGTCCGCGGGCGTAACGGCACGACCGGCGCCGAGACCTGGTCCTACACCCGGGATGACCGCACCCTCTGCACCGTCGTGCAGGACGCGGGCGTCACCCTCGCCCTCTACCGCGTCGGCGGCAATTGCGACGAGATGACGGCGCTCAACTCCAGCACGGGTGCGCGAAAGTGGACCCGCACTTATGACAAGGACGCCCAGCCGCTCAACGGCACGCCGCACGTGCTGATCAACAACTCGACGTTGGTGCTGTGGACGCCGACCGTCGTCTATGCCACCGCGGCCGACGACCCGCACGGTCTGGACCGCTGGCAGTTCCAGCGGCCCGGCTGCACGATCAACGGCGTCGCCTACGGAACCTCGGGCGCCCTCATCTCGACGACCTGCACAGGCGTGCAGTGCAAGACAGGCGAGAAGTTCTGCGGCGACGGACCCCAGTTGTTCCTCCGCAACGCCTACAACGGCCAGGACACCAGCAAGAGCGAGAATCCCGACATGATCACGTGGAGCCTGATGGGCTCGACACTCATGCCGGTCGCCGCCGACACCCAGATCGTGGCGAGCAGCGCGAAGCATCTCGCCGTCCTCGGGAGCAAGAGCGGCAAGACCGTGGCGACCACCGATCTCACCGATCCCGGACAGACAGCGGACGCGGTCGAGATCAGCAGCACCGAACTGGTCTGGACCGGCGGACGCACGTACTCGATCAGTGGGAACACCGAGGACTGGGACACCGCGATGAGGGCCCTGCCGACGATCTCCGGCAAGGACGGTGCCGATCCCGCCATCGACAGCGGAGTCTTCGCCGTCCCCGGTAAGAGCGGTATCGATCTCCTCGATCTCGTCGAGGGCACCGTGAAGCGCAGCGTCACCGTGAACGGCGGAACAATCCCGGACGGAGCGCGCGCCTGGCCCTACGGAACGGGCTTCCTCGTCGCGGGTGAGCAGACCAGCGTCTGGCGCTAGCGAGCGTGGCGCCGCCAGCGCCGCTTCGTACGTCCTTCATCGCGTAGCACCTCGAACGCCAGACGCGGGTTGTCGGTGGTGAAGGCCCAATAGCGGGGATCACGTGCGACCTTGCGCATCATCTTGGCGCGGTTGATCGTCCAGACGAGCACCGGGAACCCGTGGTGATGCGCCCAACGCAGCGTCAGCGCACGCGACACGCGGTAGTTCATCGCCAGCGCCGTCGGGTTGCAGTGCTTCACCCGCCGGCCGGGACGCAGGTCTCCGTAGGCGATCGCGAGCACCTTCCACCACGGCATCCCGTGCATGCCCCGCCCGAGGGAGAGCGCGACGTGCAGGTGCGGACGTGCCTCGCGCACCTTGCGCACGCTCTCCTCCTGCAGCGTGGTGAGGACGAAGCCGTCAACGCCGAGGACGTGCTCGCAGAGGTCGGCGAGTTCGATCTCCAGCCGCGCGTCCTTCATGTCGACGTGCGCGCGGGCCCGACCGCGGAGCAGGTTGAGCACCTCCTTCACGTCGACCGCGTCGGGGGCGTAGAGCCGCAGTTGCGCGTAGGTGAGGTTCTCGACGGGGACGAGCTTGCCCTCCACCCAGGCGGCGTGGTCATGCCACGTGACGAAGCGGCCGTCGGCGGTGACCCGGACGTCGAACTCGACGAGATCGACTCCCAGCGCCGTGGCTGCCCGCACCGCGTCGAGGCTGTTCGGCGCGTTGGTTGCCTCGGGACCGCCGCGATGGGCGGAGACCAGCGGCAAACCGTCGGGACGACGGTCGTAGAACATGCGGCCTACTCCCCCGCCTCGGCCAGCGCCGCCCACGGGTCCAGCTGGGAGGACGCGGCACGTCCTTCCGGGCAGGAGGGGCGGAAGTCGCACCAGGAACAACCGGGGCCGGTCGCGACGGGGAAGACGTCGTCGGGATCTGCGCCCGATTCCATGGTGTCGGTCGCCGCCTGAATGTCATCCGCGGTGGCCTCCGCGCGGGCGACATGGCGCGCGAGGGTCTCCTCGGTGTGCTCGAACGCCACGACGTCGCCCGTCGGCAGGTGGTGCAGCTCGACGCGGTGGCAGTCGCGCCGCAGCGAACGACGCGCTGCAAGGACGTAGAGCGCCAGCGCCTGCGAGGTGCGCGCATCATCCGCCCCGATGCCCCGACGCCCCGTCTTGTAGTCGACGATGACGATCTCCGCGGGGCGCTCGTCGATGCGGTCGATGCGGCCGCTCAGCGCGAGGTGGCCGACGGGTGCACCCACGGTCCGCTCGACCCCGAGCGGTTCGTGGGCGGGGTCGACGTCCTCGAGATACTGCCGCACCCATCCGGCGGTGATGCGGCGATGGCGTGTGGACTGTGCCTCATCCCGAAAGCCCGCTCTCCCCCAGCTGCGTTCGACGAGTTCCGCCCCGCGCTGCGGCGTGCGCTGCGCGAGCGGCTCGTTCCACCAGGTCGCCAACGCGAGGTGGGCAACAGCGCCGACGGTGTTGTGCGCCCACGCGGGTCCCTTCGGCGGCGTGGGGCGGTCGAGATAGGTGAAGCGGTAGCGGCGGGGGCAGTCGAAGGCCGCCAGCCGCGACGGCGTGCAGCTGAAGAGCCTCGTGGGCATGCCGCCGAGCGTCAGCTGGTCAGCGCTGCTCATCGTCGTCCCCGGCAGCGTCGTCCCCGGCAGCGTCGTCCCCGTCCTCAGCATCGGCGTCGGTGAGCCACTCGGGGAGGTTCTCGCGCACCGGTTCGACGCCACGGGCCCGCACCGTCCTGCGCACAAAGGCGGCGAAGGCGCCGATGCCCGCGACGCCGACCACTGCAGCGGCGGCCATCCAGAGCCACGCGGTCAGGTCGTGGCTCTTGTGGTGCGCCAGGGCGCTGGCGCAGCTCGACTCACCCTTGTCCGGGGGCAGGTCCGACAGCTTCGTCGTGAATTCAGCGAGCAGCGCCTGCGTGTCCGGGCGCGTGCCCACGACATCGTCGAGCACCTCACCGGCCGCGTAGTCGGCCCCGCCTTTGCAGAAGGACGTCGAGTCGCTCACCGCATGAAAGTCCGCGACGCCGGAGGTGTCGACGAGGACGATTCCCACCGTCGGTGTGACGCTGCCCAGTTCGGACTTGAGCTGAGCCGCGAGCTTTCCCGCGTTGTCGACCTCGTCCTCGGCGAAGACAGCGATGCGCGGCGCAGTGCCGACGGTCCCGGGTCCGGCAGGCACCTCGAATCCGAGTGATTGCGCGGCAGTGCTCACGTAGATCGAGCTGAGGCTCAGGGTGGCGGCGGCATCACCGGCCGGGTCCGCAAATGCCGGAGCCATGACGGCGAAGGTCGCTACCCCCAGGACCGCGATAACCGACCGACGCACGCCGTCACCGTATAGGGCTCAGTCGGAGACGGGCGGCAATGCCGTGCCGAAGGCGAGCAGCGCCTCATACGACTCGGTCGATGTCGTGCAGATCCCGAGATCGTTATGCGTCTTGTTGCTGCCGTGATAATCCGAGGCGCCGGTGAGGACGAGGCCGAGTTCACCGCCCAGCGCCGCGATGTGGGCGCGCGATTCCGCATCGTGATCGGGGTGGTCGCGCTCGATGCCCTGCAACCCCGCCTCGGTCATCGTGCGGATCGCCGCGTCGTCCACCACCGGTCCACGGCGCCACGCAAGAGGGTGTGCGAAGACCGTGACCCCGCCGGCGTCACGGATCAGCCGGATCATCTCCAGGACGTCGGTGTTCCGCTTGCCGACGTGATACGTCGAGGTATGCGCGAGCAGGTCGGCGAAGACGGCGTCAACGCTCGGCGCCACTCCGGCCTGGACCAACGCCCGGGCGACGTGAGGACGCCCGACCGGGCCGCCGGCGGCAAGTTCCTCGACCTGCTGCCAGGAGATCGGATAGCCGTCGGCAACGAGGCGGGCCACCATTCGCCGAGCCCGTGCAGTGCGCGCGTCGTGCTGCTTGCCCTGCTCCGCGAGCAGTCCGGGGTGTGCCGGGTCGAAGAGATAGCCGAGCAGGTGCAGGTTCACGCCGTGAGCGCCGGGGGCTTCGTAGACGCAGCTGAACTCCGCGCCCCTGACGACAGTGAGGCCGGCCGGGCGCGCCGCGAGTGCGCTCGCCCAGCCGGCCGTCGTGTCGTGGTCGGTGATGGCGATGACGTCCAAACCCGCGGCTGCAGCCGCCCGCACGAGCGCGCCGGGGTCATCCGTCCCGTCCGAGGCGGTGCTGTGGGCGTGGAGGTCGATCAACACTGCAGATACTCGATCAGCGCGCCTATCGGGCGTATTTCTCGCGGTCGGTCGGCTCGGGACGGCCCGGCTGCTCCCCACCACGCGCGTCGATGTACTCCTGCGTCGGGACCATCACCTTGCGGCGGAAGATGCAGACGACCTTGCCGTCCTGGTTGTAGCCAATGGTCTCGACGTAGACGACACCACGGTCGCTCTTGCTCTTGCTCGGTGTCTTGTCCAGTACGACGGTCTCGCCGTAGATCGTGTCGCCGTGAAAGGTCGGTGCGACGTGGCGCAGTGACTCGACCTCGAGGTTCGCGATCGCCTTGCCGCTGACGTCCGCCACTGACATACCCAGCAACAGCGAGTAGACGTAGTTACCGACGACGACGTTCTTGCCGAAGTCGGTCGTCTTCTCCGCGAAGTTCACGTCCAGGTGAAGCGGGTGGTGGTTCATGGTGAGCAGGCAGAACAAGTGGTCGTCGTACTCCGTGACCGTCTTGCCCGGCCAGTGCTTGTAGACCGCACCGACCTCGAACTCCTCGTAGTACCGACCGAACTGCAACGTCTTCTCCTTCTCCTCGACCGACGGCCTCCACAGCCGACGGCCCGATTCTGGCAGTCAGCTCAGATCGACGGCAGCGCGGGTCAGATCGAGTAGATCGGTGCCGTGCCCAACCCAGCGTTGCGCGAGTTCGGCGCCGCCATGCACCCGTGCCCAGGCCAGCTCGTTCGACAGCGCGGGAACGACCTCGAGGAAGTCGACGCCCTCGGCCGGCGGGATCGAGGACGTCCTCACCAGGACGCCGGTACAGGCACTGCGGGGGGCGAGCGCCTCACCGAGGTCGACCGTCATCCCGTCGGTGTAGACGACGCCCTCGACGGCGGGGCCGGCAGCGAGGACGGCGAACTTGCGCCAGACCTCGGTGAACCTGTCGATCTCGTCGCGGACGAAGAGGGCGAGCTCCGCCCGCGGCCCCGCATTGCTGAGTTCGAAGGAGTCTGCGGGCGTCATCGGCAGCGACGACATGCCCAGACTCACGTAGGCGCGCTCCCCCGGGACGGGCTCGAACCGCAGGATTTCGATCGGGTCGACGCCGACGAAGGAGACCGAGGCCCTGGAGGGGCGATGCCCGAAATGGTCGGCGAGTGCCGCATCGAGGAGTGCGAGGAGAGCCGGATCCGCCACTCGCGCACCCTACGTGACCGCTCAGCGGAAGCTGGCCGCGATCTGCGACTCGACGTCGGCGTAGGCGGTTCCGGCGCGGTTCAGCAGCTGCCCGATGCCCTCCAGCGCGTCTGACATCCCCTTGGCGTGTTGGTCGAACTGCTCGTAGAGCGCTGCGAACTGGGTGGCCGCGCCCCCCGACCACTCGGAGCCGAAGAGCGGGGCAAGCTGCGTCTTCAACGACACGTGCTGGCCGCGCACGTCGCCGCTGACGCGTGCGACCGTGCCGCTCATCGACTGCAGTTGTGCTGGAGTAACCCGGAAGCCCGACATGGACTCGTCCTCTCGTGAAGGGTGGAAGTGACCCGAACCATAGGACGATTCGCCGGCGCCGGTGGCCGAGGACGACGCTGCTGTGGATAGCGGATTGGTCATCCACAGGCGGCCGGCGATCGAGATGCGTGTTCCGCCGCCAGGGCCGATCCTTCGCGCATGCGTCTCGATCTCAGCCTGTGCCTGCCCGATGGCTCCGAGCAGGACGTCGGGATCGACGCTGCTGAATGGAGCCCGCTCGGCGAGATCATTGCGCGCGCCCTTGCTGCCGCGGGATGCGCCGGCGATGAGACCGTCATCGACTGGCGGGGCGTACCACTCGACGCCGATACGCCGCTGGGCGATAGCGGACTGCGCAGCGGAGATCGCCTCCTGGTCGGCGCACCGTGCACCGCGCCAGCACCCCACGGTCTGCGGATCGTCGTCGTCAACGGCCCCGATGCCGGCCTCTCCGTCCCCCTCTCGAACGGAATGGTGGTCGGGCGCGAAGCAGACTGCGTCCTCGCGCTGAGCGATCCCGACGTCTCTCGCCATCATGCGCGGCTCGAGGTGACCGCGACCGGCGTGCGAGTGCACGACCTCGCCTCCACCAACGGCACGTGCACCAATGACGAACCCGTTGCGACGGCGTCCCTCGGCGAGGACGACCTGCTCCGCATCGGCGACACCACCCTGCAACTGCGAAGCGCCGCGCCCCAACGCGTCGCGGAACCCGCGGCAACGGCTCCGATAGACCTTCCCGCGGTATCGGAACGAAACTCAGTACGATTCGTCGGCCTTGGCGCGGCAATCGTGCCCGCCCTCGGCGGCGTACTGCTCGCCGTGATGCTGCAGTCGAGGACCTACCTCGTGCTCGCATTGCTGTCGCCGCTGGTTTTGCTGCTCACCGCCGCGGTCGACCGGCTGAGAGGACGGCGTGGGGGCCGACGCGAGCGGACACGCGTCGACGCGGAGTTACGTCGGGCCGAAGCCGCGATCGCCGCCGGGTTACGGGCCGAGGCAGGTCGACGACGACGCGCCCATCCGGACCCCCTGACGCTTGCCGAGCAGGTGGCGGCACCGGGCGGCCGTCCGTGGCAGCGTCGACGTGGCGATACGGGCCTGCTCACCCTGCGCCTCGGTCTCACGTCACTTCCGGCCAACCTCCAGATCCGCCGACAGGGCGCAGCACAGGGCGCGAGGATGCTCAGCGCGGTGCCATTGACGGTGACGTTGCGTGATGGTCCGCTCGGCCTCACGGGGCCCCGTCCGCTGGTCGACGGTCTCGCACGATGGTGCCTGCTCCAGCTCGCGGTGCACGTCTCGCCCCGTGACCTGCGGTTCGTGCCGCTACTCGTCGACAGCGAGCACTGGCGTTGGGTGCGTTGGCTGCCGCACACCCATCGCCCCGTCGCGAGGACGGCACGTACGCGCGGCGATGTCGTCACCGCGATCCACCGTCTCATCGACGAGCGGCTCGCCGAACAGCGCCGCACGGGCGGCGACTGGAGCGGTCCGTGGAGCGTCCTCGTCGTTGACGCCGTGGCGTCCGCGGATCTGCCCCGCCTCGCGGAGGTCCTCTCCGCCGGCCTCGCCGTCGGCATCACCGCGCTCTGCCTCGGTCGCGCGACAGAGACGCTTCCTGGGGGTTGCGGGCGCGTGGCGCGCCCCGATGGAGAGACCGGCGCACGCGTCGCGTTCGGAGCGCACTGCGGCGTCGTTGCCGACCGCGTCACGGAGGGTTTCGCGGAGGACGTCGCCCGCAGTCTCGCCGGATTCCCGGTCCCGGATGAGGACGCACGGCTGTCCGGGTCCTGCGAATTCGACGAACTGCACGACCGCGCAGGACTCACTGTCGAGGACGTGCTCCTGCGGTGGAAGCTCAGCGATCACTCGCCCTCGGCGTTGGTCGGCGTGAGCGAGGAGGGCGCGTTGCGTCTGGACCTCGTTCAGGACGGACCACACGCGCTCGTCGCCGGGACGACCGGCGCGGGCAAGTCGGAACTGCTCCGAAGCTGGATCGCCGGCCTCGCCTTCGAGCATCCGCCCGACGATGTCGCCTTCGTCCTGGTCGACTACAAGGGCGGCGCGGCCTTCGCCGAATGCGCCCAGCTTCCGCACACGGCCGGAATGGTCACCGACCTCGACCCCGCCGAGGTCCGTCGGGTGCTGAGCTCGCTCGACAGCGAGCTGCGACGGCGCGAGATGCTCTTCGCCGAGCACGGCATCGCTGAGTGGCTGCAGTACCGCGAGCTCGATCCGGAAGAGCCGCTGCCACGTCTGATAGTGGTCGTCGACGAATTCGCGGCACTGGCGAGCGAGTTGCCCGAGTTCGTGCACGGACTTATCTCGCTCGCACAACGCGGACGATCGCTCGGCATCCATCTCGTCCTCGCGACACAGCGGCCGAACGGCGTGATCTCACCCGAGATCCGCGCCAACGCATCACTTCGCATCGCGCTGCGCACTGTCTCGGGTCCGGATTCCGCCGACATCATCGATTCGCCGGCAGCGAGCAGTATCAGCGCCGCACAGCCCGGCCGTGGCTACGTCCTGCTCGGCGGGCGGCGCCTCCTCTTCCAATCGGCCTTCACCGGCGGCGCGAGCGCCCGGACCCGGGATCGCGCGCCCACCGTCACGCTCCTCGACGAGTGGCGAGAGCGCTTCGACACCGAGCCACGGGCCGCCGCGCCGGCTGAGGCGACTCAGCTCGCCTCGCTCGTCGACTGCCTGCGCAGCGCCGCGGCTCGTTCAGGAGGCAGCGAGGTCCGCAGGCCATGGCTGCCGCCGCTGCCGCGGTCGCTGCCACTGGCTTCACTCGCACAACCCGGTGAGCCTGACCGCGTCGCGATCGCCCTTGCCGACCGGCCGCTCGAGCAGCGCCAGGTTCCGTTCTGTGTCGCCTTCGGCAGCTCGCTCGCCTATGTCGGCCGGTCGAGATCAGGACGAAGCACCGCACTGCGCAGTCTCGCGGTGGCCGCCACCGACCGACACACGCCCGCGCAGCTACATCTGCACGTCATCGACTCGGGTGGACTCACGGACCTGGCAGGCCTGCCCCACCTCGGCACCGTCCTGCACGGCAGCGACGTCACCGCGGTCGACCGCCTCCTCGCGCTGGTCGAAGAGGAGCTGGGGACCGCGGCACCGCACCGGCTCGTGCTTCTTGTGGACGACTGGGACCATGTCGTCGCGGCGGACGAGAGCGGGCAGTTACGTCTCGCGGAACGCCTCATCGAACTTGCCCGCAGAGCGCCGAGTACCGGGCTGACTCTCGCAGTCGGGGGTGGTCGCGATCTGCTGGCCACTCGCACGTCGGCGGCGTTCACGGAGCGGATCGTTCTGCCGCTCGGCCAGCGGGAGGATTACCTCCTCGCCGGCATCGCCGAGCGTGACGTGCCGCGCGACCCGATGCCCGGACGCGGCGTACTGCGTGACGACACGCAGGTGCACATCGCGCAGGCCGATCCGGGGATGCTCGATCGGATCGCGGCCGGGCATGCCTGCTCCTCTGCGCCCGCCAACCGGATCGTGGTGCGCAGCCTGCCGGCGCGGGTGCGTCGCGGCGACGTACTACCCGCGGGCGACGGAGTTGTGCTCGGCCTCGGCGGTGACGGCGCCGCTCCGATCGCCGTCGATCTCTTCGCGGGTCGCGGGCGACTGCTCGTCGCCGGTCCGCCGCGCTCGGGGCGCACGACGCTGCTGCGCAGCATCGCCGCGCAGGCCGCTGGACGAGCGCGTGTGCTCGTTGCCGCTCCGCCGCGATCCGAACTCACTCACGACGCTGCCGGGCACGGCTGGGACGTCCTGCACACCCTGCACGCCAGGAGCGAGCTGACAGACGACCCAGGCGTGCCGACGCTGCTTCTGGTGGACGACTCCGAAACCCTGCTCGACACGCCGCTCGGCGACGCGCTCACCGACTGGCTGCGGCGAATGCCGGCTGGTGTCGCTGCTGTCGTCGCCGGACGGAGTGACGACCTCGCCGTCACCTACCGTGGCATCGCCGCCGACGTCCGCAAGTCCCGCTGCGCCGTGCTACTGCAGCCGTCGAGCATCGACGGCGAGCTGGTGGGTGTGCCGCTGCCACGGCGTCGTCCTCAGGTCATCCCGGGGCGGGGCCTGCTCATCGCCGATCCCGCGTGGCGCGATCCGGTGCCTACGCAAATCCAGATCGCGGTGCCGTGATCTGGTGCTACTCGCCGCCGACATCGACGAGAAGGAGTTCAAGTTCAGAGGGGTCATACCAGGAGAGCTCGAACCCCTCGGCATCATCGACCGCCTGCTGGGCGTCCTCGTCGCCGATGTCCGCGCGATCGATCACTCCGGCGGCAGCCGCGACGGTCCGCTCGGCCTCGGCGTCGTCGATATGGAAGGCGGCGATCTGTGCGCGACTCACCTCGGTGTCGAGCGAGACGACGCCGCGGTCGAGGTCGTCGCGGATGGTGACGCTTGCCTCCGGCGCGTCGAGCGACACCACCACGCGCCGCCGCGCGGCCGACGGATCGCCGTCGAGAAGGCGCAAGGAGGCACGCGCCGCCTCCATGCTTGCGGCGTACTCGAGTTCTTCGGCCTCGTCGTCGACGTACCACTCGCGCAGTCCCGGCGTCACCGCAAAGGCGGTGAGCGGCGCAGGGCCGATCCTGCCGGTGTCGCCGAGGGTCCGCAGCAGGGTCGAGGTAGCCGGCAGGTAGATCCGCACGCGCCGAACTTACAGCGCTACCCCAGCCTCAGGCCCGACGGACGCGCGTAGACCGAGCCGTACCCGGCCGCCAGGCGCGTCCACCCGCCGCTGACGTCGACACCGGCCGACCCGCCGCGCGGCAGGAAGCCCATACGAGTCAGCGCGCTCACCATCCGCAGTGTCAACTCCACCGACTTCGGCGCGTCCTCATCCGAGACCGTGAGGACGATCGAATTCAGCAGCGCCTCGGCGACGTCATTGCGAGCGCTGAGTCCAGGGCCGCGGGCGCCCGCCTCCTTCAACGCCAACGCACCGCTGCGCACGAGAGGACGGATGGTCTCGTCGGGGATCGTCTCGATACGCCGCCAGCCATTCAGCGGCGGCAGGCTGCCGCGCCAGTCGACGTCCTTGCGCTGCGGTGCGCCCAGTGAGCCTTCCGCCCAGGCGACGAGTTCTGCGGCGTAGTAGCTGAGGTCGGCGGGCCGGGCTTCCGAACCCACGCCGCGCGCGACGAGGACGTCGAAGACCGACAGGAACGCGAACAAGGCGGAGCCGGTGCCGCGCAGTCGCACCAGGACGGTCGGATCGAGGCCGACCGCGCGACGCAGCAGAGGGACGAGTTCACCAATCGTCTCGCGATCAAGGGCGTCGAGTTCGCTCATTTCAGCCTGCGGGTTCGTCCACGAAGCCACTTAAGAACTCGCGATCTTCGGGCGTGAGGCGTCGCGGCTCCATCTTCTCCTTGTCGACGCGGACGCAGATCGTCTTGGCGCGCACTGCGACGGTGTCACCATCGCGGATCTCCGCGCCGGTCGTGAACGAGGCGCCCCGCATATCCTCGACCCACATGTGCACCTCGATCGGCTCCGGCTTGTAGGTGATCTGCCGCTTGTAGTCGATCTCGTGGCGCGCGATGACCATGCCATCGAGGAGACCGAAGCGCCCTTGCATGCTCGGATGGAAGAACATCGCCACCCGTGTCTGCGAGAGGTATTCCAAATACACCGAGTTGTTCACGTGCTGGTAGCCATCGATATCGGCCCAGCGGATGTGGATCGGGTAGATGAACCTCGCCATGCCTGCCGACTACCGCGTGAGCTTGCGGTGGGTCACCGCGTGCGGGCGGGCGGCCTCTGGGCCGAGTCGCTCGACCTTGTTCTTCTCGTAGCTGTCGAAGTTGCCCTCGAACCAGAACCACTGACCGGGGTTCTCGTCCGTGCCCTCCCACGCCAGGATGTGCGTCGCGATGCGGTCGAGGAACCACCGATCGTGGCTGGTGATCACGGCACAGCCCGGAAAGTCGAGCAGGGCGTTCTCCAGTGATCCGAGCGTCTCGACGTCGAGATCGTTGGTGGGTTCGTCGAGCATGAGGACGTTGCCGCCCTCCTTGAGCGTCAGCGCCAGGTTGAGGCGGTTGCGCTCACCACCGGAGAGGACGCCGGAGGGCTTCTGCTGGTCGGGACCCTTGAAGCCGAAGGCGGAGACGTAGGCACGCGACGGCATTTCGACGTTGCCGACCATGATGTGGTCCAAGCCGTCGGAGACGACCTCCCAGACGTTCTTCTTGGGGTCGAGCCCGCCGCGGTGCTGGTCGACATAGCTGATCTTCACCGTCTCGCCGACCTTGATCTCGCCGGCGTCGGGCTTCTCCTCAGCCACGATCATCTTGAAGAGCGTTGACTTCCCGACGCCGTTCGGGCCGATGACACCCACGATGCCACCGCGCGGCAGGCTGAAGGAGATGTTCTCCCAGAGGACGTCACCGTCGAAGCCCTTGCTGAGGTTCTTGGCCTCGATGACGATGGTGCCCAGACGCGGGCCCGGCGGGATCTGGATCTCTTCGAAGTCGAGCTTGCGGGTCTTCTCGGCCTCGGTCGCCATCTCTTCGTAGCGCTGCAGGCGAGACTTGCTCTTGGCCTGCCGCCCCTTGGCGTTCTGCCGGACCCACTCGAGTTCTTCGCGCAGGCGCCGCTCCATCTTCTGGTCCTTCTTGCCCTGCACGACAAGACGCTCGGCCTTCTTCTCCAAGTAGGTGGAGTAGTTGCCCTCATACGGGTAGGCGCGGCCGCGGTCGAGTTCGAGGATCCACTCGGCGACGTTGTCGAGGAAGTACCGGTCGTGGGTCACGGCGAGGATCGCGCCGGGGTACTTGGCCAGGTGCTGCTCGAGCCACTGCACGCTCTCGGCATCGAGGTGGTTGGTGGGCTCGTCGAGCAGCAGCAGATCCGGCTGCTCGAGCAGCAGCTTGCAGAGCGCGACGCGGCGGCGCTCACCACCGGAGAGGTTGGTGACGGGCCAGTCCCCGGGCGGGCAGCGCAGCGCGTCCATCGCCTGGTCGATGCGGCTGTCGAGTTCCCAGCCCTCGGCGTGTTCGATCTTCTCCATCAGTTCGCCCTGTTCGGCGAGCAGCTTGTCGAAGTCGGCGTCCGGTTCGCCCATCGCGGCCGAGACCTCTTCGAAGCGCTTGAGCGTGCCGCGGAGTTCCGAGACCGCGAGCTCGACGTTCTCGCGGACGGTAAGGCTTTCGTCCAGCGGCGGCTCCTGGTGCAGCAGTCCCACGGTGGCGCCTTCGGCGAGGCGGGCCTCGCCGTTGGATGCCTGGTCGAGACCGGCCATGATCTTCAGGACGCTCGACTTGCCCGCACCGTTCGGGCCGACGACGCCGATCTTCGCGCCGGGCAGGAACGACAGCGTCACGTCGTCGAGGACGACCTTGTCGCCGTGCGCCTTGCGGACCTTGTACATGGTGTAAATGAATTGGGCCACGTCCCCAGTTTGTCAGGGACGACGCCCGCTCCGAGCCTCACCCCCGCTTGTGGCGGCTGTGACTGCTGTGGCCAGTCACCACACGGTTGGTGCATCGGCACCAGGGATTTGGTGCGCGATGGTCACAGTTGGCCTCTCAGCTACATGACATAGTTTTCTCAACGCCACAGAGTCCCCGCCTCTGAGGCCGGCCACCAGGGCACCGAATCCCCCGCGCGGAGCCCGCACAGCGAAATCGGCCCGCGTCTCCCGGACTCCCCCGCCCGGAAGCAGCGGGCCGATCGCTCTGCTCCCCCGCGCTCAGCCCACCACCGCGAGCGACGCGATCTCATCCACCGGCTCGAACACCTCACCGGTCTGCGGATCGATCCAGCCGGCACTCACGTCCGCGGGCACACCGTCCTCGTCAAGCTCGACCTCATTGGAACTGCTCGGTCGCGCCCGCTTGCGGAACTCGGTGCTGCCCCGGTTCAGGTCGTGCCCGACGGAGATGGCCTCGAGTTCGTGCGCGACCCGAGTCGTCTCGCCCACCTCGTAGGTACGCGTCTGGTAGCGACCCATCACGATCACGGGTTGCCCCTTCTGGATCGAGGCCTCGACGCCGTCGGCGAGGTTGCGCCACGCGGTGACGGTCACGAAGAAAGTGATTCCGTCGACCCACCTACCCTGCTCGCG
This sequence comes from Jatrophihabitans sp., assembly GCA_036502295.1. GTDB lineage: Bacteria > Actinomycetota > Actinomycetes > Mycobacteriales > Jatrophihabitantaceae > DASXYU01. Next base: position 15,660 of record DASXYU010000117.1, read on the forward strand.
ATCGAATCGCCGGGGCGTCGACGCCATGCGGAAGTTCGCGACCTTGTGGCCACCGCCGGTGACCCGGACGGTCGGGTCGTCAACCACGTTGCCCACGAGCGTCATCATCACTTCGTTCATTTGTCTGTCTCCCATTCCTGATGGATTCCGTTGCGTCCTGCGACGACCTGTCGTGAGGACTGCCGGTACTCCACCGCAGGACGGCGACTGAAGGACGAGCGATTCGTGCGCCTGTGGAAACACGCCGTGCTGTGGAGAACAGCGCAAAAGGAAATCGGGCCACCTTCGTTAGTACTCGTGCACCAGCGCCCCAGATGCCAGCAACGAGTCGACGTCAGGGATACCCCACTCCCCCAACACCGCCACCAGGTCCGCAGACGACTCGCGCACCACAGACGCCGGGCGGCTACGGCTGAAGCGAGGCGCTGGAGCAGGTTGCACGACGCCGTCCACGGCGAGGTAGGTGCCCCGAGCCGCCATGTGCGGATGCGCGGCCGCTTCACTCCGAGTGAGAACGGGGGCCACGCACGCATCCGTCCCTTCGAAGATCGCGCTCCATTCGGCGCGGGTACGCGAGAGGAAGGCGCGCGTGAACAGTTCGCGCATCTCGCCGTGGCGATCCACGTCCTCCTGCCGTGGGCAGCGGCCGACCAATCCGAGTTTCTCCACGAGGACGGCGAAGAACTGCGGCTCCAGGGCGCCGACCGCCATGTGCTGGGCGTCGGCGGTCTCGTAGAGGTCGTAGTACGGAACGCCACCGTCGAGAAGGTTAGCGGCCCGCTCCTCTATGTAGGCCCCGGCCGCGACGAAGCCGGAGATCATCGTGGAGAGGTGTGCGACGCCGTCGACGATCGCCGCATCCACGACCTGTCCCAGACCGGTGCGCCGCGCTTCGAGCACCGCGGCGAGGACGCCGATAACGAGGTAGGTCGAGCCGCCGCCGAAGTCCCCGAGCAAGTTGGCCGGAAAGTGCGGGCGGCGCTTGTCCTGCCCGAGGCCGTGGAGCACGCCTGATGTCGCCAAGTAGGTGATGTCGTGGCCGGCCGCAGTCGCCAGGGGACCGTCCTGACCCCAGCCGGTCATGCGACCGTAGACGAGACGTGGGTTTACGGCCGAGCACTCCTCCGGCCCGAGGCCCAACCGTTCCATCACACCTGGACGCATGCCCTCGATGAGGACGTCCGCACTCTGCACGAGATCGAGGACGGTCTGCACGGCGACAGGATTCTTGAGGTCGAACGTCACGCTCGGGCGGCCGCGGGTGAGGAGGTCGAACGGGCCGCCGGCGAGCAGCTGCCCGCCCGGGCGATCGATCCGCAGGACGTCGGCACCGAGATCGGCAAGGATGGTGCACGCGTGCGGGGCGGGCCCGAGCGCAGCGATCTCGACCACCCGCACGCCGCGAAGCACAGTCATCCTTTGACGGTAGTTGAGCCGCGGATGAGACGATGAGGACGCGCCCCCGTAGCTCAACGGATAGAGCGACGGCCTTCTAATCCGTAGGTTGCTGGTTCGAGTCCAGCCGGGGGCACGACGCGTTGTGTCCTCCCAAGGGACTTCGTGAAGCGTCTGCCGACGAAATCCGGCGTGTCGCCCTGCTAACGCTTCACCAAGTCCGCAGCTCAGGCAACGGCCGGGGTGCTCGAGGCACGAGCCGACCGCGGAGGTAGGTGACGGTCGCCGTAGGCGATCAGGGCCGCCACCGCGCTCAGGACGATCAGCACGAGGACGGCATTCACCGCCACCGTCAGGTAACCGTGCGTCACCACATCCACGAACGGGTACGGGTACCAGTGCCAGATCGCGCCGCGCACCAGCGTGTACGCCATCCATGCAGCGGGGAAGACCAGCGACTTCACGACATCCGCACGCCCCACCCGCGGACGCGGTCCGTACAACAGCCAACCGAGGACGGCCATGATCGGTACTACGTAGTGGACGAGCGTGTTCACGACGGTTTCAGCGGTGCCGTTCGGCTGGTGGACCTTGGCGAGCACCGTCGAATACACGATGCCCGTCACGGTGATGCCGACGAGGCTCGTTAGTCGCAGCGGTCGCCAGACTCGTCCGTCCTGCGCTGGGTTCAACGCGAGTGACGCTGCGGCCACGCCGATGAGCACGTTGCTCTGGATCGTGAAGAAACTCAGGACCCGGATGATGCGTCCGGGCAACGAGGCGCCGCGCAGCAGTCCTGCCGTGGTCTGCGGCGGAGCGCCGGAGACCCGTACCGCCACGACGACCTGCAGCGCCAGTGCGACGAGGACCAACACGGTGATCGTCGCGTGCCACGCTCGACTCGCGACCGCGCCCGTTCCCATGGGCGGAGCCTACGGCCTGCATGTTTACAAGGAGGCGGCGCCGATACCGGGCGGTGAGTCAGGACGCCGCGAGTTCGAGCCCGGGATCGGATTCGTTCTCGACCTGCTCCTGCGTATCGCGGCGGCTCCGGGCCACTGAGGCGACCAGCACGAGAATGCCCGCCGAGGCGACGGCAGCCACCGTCCCATCGCCCCAGCCCAGCCCGCCGAGATGGTGGTCCTTGCCGAACCAGTCGGCGAACGAGGCTCCCAGCGGTCGTGTCACGACATAGGCGAACCAGAACGCCACCACGGGGTTGAGGCCGAGGCGCCAACCGATGAGCGGCACCAGCATCACTACCGCGAAGAGAACACCGGAGGAGAACAGTCCGAGGTTCAGCGTGTACGCGGTGAGGTCGCCCGCGGCTGTGCCCAGGGCGAAGGTCGCCAGCACCGTGAGCCAGTAGTAGGTCTCGCGCCGCGTCGTCGTGATGCTGTGGATCGAGAGCGTCCCCTCGCTGCGATACCAGAGGGTCAGGACGACGCCGACCGCGATCGCGTACAGCAGAGTCGTGACGGGATACGGGATACCTGCCTGGTGCACGACGTCGGCCACCATCGTCCCGAAGACGGCAACCATCGCCACCGCGAACCAGTACGTCCAGACCCGGTAGCGCGGCGCGTGGAACTGCCGGCGCATCGCGAGGACGAAGCCGCCGACCCCGACGACGCCGGCGAGGACCAGGTTGAGATTGCCGAGATAGTCGGACAACGCCTCGCCCATGCCGGTGGTGAGCACCTTGATCACCCAGAAGAGCACGCCGATCGCCGGCACCTTCGCCGCGACCGGCTCCGCCGTTGCTCGTATGACGTTCAGCGCGCGCACGGCGTCCTCCCGATCGGTCGTCGCGGCCAACGCTAGGCAGCTCAGCTCTAGGAACCCGCTGCTCCTGTTAAGAGCGGGCTAAGTGCCGAAGGCGGCGTTGTGAACCGTGAGGACGAGAACCAGCACGGCGAGACCGTTGCTCGCCGCGTGCACCAGAATCCCGGGCATCAGCCTATTCGTACGGCGCACCAGGTAGCAGTTGACGAGACCCATGACGCCGACCGTCAGAGCAAGCGTCACCGCGCCGAGCACCGTGCCGACCTCGTAGGTGTGGAACAGGCCGAAGATCAACGTCGAGACGATCGCGGCCGGCCAGAACGACCAGCGCTGCATGAACGTCCGCAGCAGCAGACCCCGGAACATCAGCTCCTCGGTGAGCGGCGCGGCGATGACCACGACCGCTACCAGCAGCAGCACGGTCGGCACGTTGATCGAGTCGACCTCGATGTTCCTCGACTCGTTCGTCGCCGCTCCGCCGCTCGCGAGATCGAGCACGACGCCGACGGCTATCCGCAGAGCCGTCGCGACGAGAAAGCCGACGCCCGCGACAGGCAGGTCGCCCGGCGTGGGACGCCGCCAGCCGAAGGTCCTGCCCCAGCCGCCGTGCCGCAGGGCAACCCGTCGACCAGAGAGATACAAGGCCGTCGCGACCGCGGTCGTGATGAGCAGATTGACCACCGCGACGAAGATGAGTTGACCGGTCCGGCTATCCGGTTCGAGGTAGCCCACGAACTGAGTCGCCACGATGATCGCGATCATCGCCCCGATCGGCGCGACTATCGGTCGCCAACCCCAGGTACGCGCGTCCTCCTGGCGCATGGCGCCGATCGCGGCATCCAGTGCGGGAGCCTGCGGCACGTAGCGGTTGGGTACCGCGGTATGCGGACTCCACTGCTGTCCGTCCCAGAACCGAAGCTGCCTCGGCTCCCACGGATCGGTGTACCAACCCGTCGGCGGTGCCGACATCGCCGCCCTCCCCTACTTCTGCGCGCCGTCGCGCCGCGCGCTATCCCGCAGTGCGCGACGTGCAGCGGTCACTGTCTCATGCAGCTCCACCAGCTCCGTCCTGATCTCGGGATCGGTGAGGACGGCCGGACGGTCCGCGGCCTCTGCGGTGAGCGTCGCCACAGCCGGCGCAATGTCACGCAGGCGGTTCAGCAGCACGACCGGGTGGGTGGGGTCGCGGCTGAGCCGTCCCTGCACGAGCAACGTCGGTGCGAGCTGTTCGACAAGCACCATCGCGTCACCGAAGCGCTTCGCCTGCGCGGCCACCTCCTCGGGCTGGTTGTGCCGGGCGGCGGTGAGGTAGTCGGAGAGGACGGCGAGCGCATCGGCGATCCGGCGCCGCGCTACATCCCGGAAACGGATCGGCAGCACGAACCAGGCGATGAGCACTGCGATCGCCGCGCCGCAGAGGATGGCCTCCAGCCGCTCGACCAGCACCGAGACCCCGCTCTGCCCCTGGTAGGCGTAAAGGAACGCGAGTCCCGCGGTGACGGTGCCGGCGTAGATCGCATAGCTCGCGGCGCGCAACCACGTCGCGACACCGAGGACGACGAAGATCAGGACCACGGCGAGGTGCTCGCCCGCATCGAAGAGGGTGCCGATGAGCGTTGCCACGACGGTGCCGATGAGCGCGCCGACGATGCGCTGCCAGCTCTTGTGCAGCACTTCGGCGCGTCCCCGGTTCGCCGCTGCGACCACGTAGGCGGTGATGACGACCCACGGCCAGTGCGCCCCGAAGAGCTGACGGCCGACGAGGAACGCCAGCGCCAGGCTCAACCCCATCTGCACGGCGAGCTTGGTGCTTGGAAGGATGCGCTGACTCCAGGTCGGGCTTTCGGGACCCTTCCGCGTGATGCTGAGTTCCGGCGGTGGACCGATGCGACGTGTGAGGACGTTGCCCCGTAATGCCAGCCACCGGAAGATCAGCACCCAGGCCGTGGCGATGATCGCGATGAGTGCATTCCAGAGCAGGTGGCTGGCGTCGAATCCCGGTCCCGCCGGAGCGACGAGTAGCGCGATGAAGGGCAGCGTGAGCAGCGTGCCTGCACGGCGCACCCGCCCACCGAAACGACGGATCCAGATGCCGAAACTGATGGCGAGGACGTAGAGGGAATCGCCGAGCCACTCGACATGCAGCATCAGCCAGCCCACGCCGACGGTCGCCACCGAGACGAACACCAGAATCAGCACGCCGAGGACGTCCCCGCGCCGGTCGGGGGCGCGATGCGACCGTCCGAACTGCATCGCCAGCATCACGGCGAGGACGACGACGTTCGTGTGCAGGTGCGCCGCGCTTTCGATGCCCCACGCGGAGAAGAACGACGCGAGGACCGCCGCCATCGTGGTGGCGGCGGTCCTCAGTTCGACGAACCCCGGGTCGAAGCTCAGGCGCACCCGGTCAGCTTTGCACTAGTTGCCGAGAAGCTTCTCGAAGCTGTTGACGCTGTCGAAACGGCCGTGGCGAGTTCGTCGGCGGAGACGCGGGTACACGACGGGACGCTGAGTCCCGCCGTCACCACTGCGATTCACCGGGGCGAAGGCTGAGTCATGCACTCACCATCTCGGCCTTCGCCGCGAGTGCTCGGTCTGCGCAGCGATGTAGGCCAGCGTCGTGGTCGGGGAGGACGAGAAGAACGGCGGGTTGTGCCCCGTGGTGGGGTCCTCCGTGATGTCGCTGACGGAGAAGAGTCCGAACTGCATCGCTGCCTCCTTGATTCGGCCCAGGTTTCTCGTGAAGTTATTGACACGTCACTTAACTAGGATGGGCGGTACTCCTCATAAGGTGGGCGGCGTGAGCATCGATGAGCTGAGCACCGGCGAGTTGAGCACCGGCGAGTTGGTTGCCGGCGCACTTCTCGAGCGCGGCCTTAGCATTGCGACCTGCGAGTCCTGCACCGGTGGGCTGGTCGCCGGGCGCCTCACTGATCGTCCCGGCTCATCGGCCTACGTCCTCGGTGGTCTCGTCACCTACTCCGATGAGGCGAAGGCGGCGCTGGCGAAGGTGCCTGCCGGCCTCATCGCCGAACACGGAGCCGTCAGCGCCCAGGTCGCCGAAGCGATGGCGCGAGGCGCGAGGACGGCCCTCGGTGCCGACATCGCCATCTCCACCACCGGGATCGCAGGCCCCGGCGGCGGCAGCCCGGAGAAGCCCGTGGGTCTCGTCTATCTCGGCGTCGTCGGCCCCGGGCCCGACGGCAGCGAGACATGCCTCATCCGCAAGGTCAACCTCGACGGTGACCGAGCCGCGATCCGCGCCAGGACCGTCGACATCGCCCTCGCACTGATCCTTGAGCTGCTGTCGTGAGCGATGATGTACTGATCTACACCGACGGCGCCTGCAAGGGAAACCCTGGACCCGGCGGGTGGGGCGTCTGGTTGCGCTGGAGTTCCCAGGACGGCGGAGAACACGCGAAGGAACTGAGCGGCGGCGAGGCACACACCACCAATCAGCGCATGGAGCTCACCGCCGCCACCGAGGCGCTCCGCGCCCTGAAGCGCCCGTGCGATGTCGTCCTCTACACCGACAGCAAGTACGTCCTGGACGGGATCACCAAGTGGATCCACGGCTGGAAGAAGAACGGCTGGAAGACCTCCGGCAAGCAGCCCGTCAAGAACGACGACCTTTGGAAGGCGCTGGACGAGGCCGCCGCACCGCATCGCATTGACTGGCGCTGGGTGAAGGGCCATGCAGGTGACGAGGGTAACGAGCGCGCCGACGCGCTGGCGAACGAGGGCGTGCTCAAGGCATCTGGTTGAGCCGTGAGCGGAGGACTACGTAACCAACCCGCCCGGCGGCGGCTGCGTCGCGCGATAGCGCGGGTCGACCGAAGGTCGAGGGCAGCTCGCCTAGGAAATGTGCACGAACGTCACGCCTGCGAGCGTCGGCACCACGACGAGGTGGCCGTACAGGGCCGGCGTGGCGAAACGGCTCGTCTGGCCGACCTGCACCTCTTCGAGGCTGCGACCGGTTGCCGGCGACAACGCGTGCAGCACGCCGCCGTTCTGGTCGAGTGTCCAGACCCGCTTGCCGCCGATCACCGGAGAGCCGGTGATCGTGGACGAGGCATGCCAGAGGACGCTGAGCCTGCCCGCTGTACTCACTCGCACGGCGCGAACTCCGTCTGTACAGGGCAGGTAGACGATGCTGCCCTTTACTGCCGCGCCGCCGTAGGACGCGCAGATGTTCGCGACGGAGACCTCGCCGCCGATATGGCCGAGCTTGCTCTGCCGCAGGACGTAGACACGGTCGGACTTGCCGCCCTGCACGATCCACTTGGTGC
>DASXYU010000118.1:0-9257 GCA_036502295.1 Jatrophihabitans sp.
GCCGCTTCCGCAACGCCGCCGACCGTCGCCGCATCCATCACGGGCGCCGTAACCCGGCCTCCATCCAGGCTGTGGCGGTCGACCACGCGGCGCTGCCCGACACGATGTCGATCGGCCGCATATCCGACCTCATCGAGGACGACGGCCCGGGGCGGATCGTTCGCGAGAAGCAGCACCCCGCCGTCCCCATGACCGTGGACGAGGCGCTGTCGAACATGGAGCTGGTCGGCCACGACTTCTACATGTTCATGGACAAGGACAGCGGCCTGCCCGCCGTCGTCTACCGCCGCCACGCCTACGACTACGGGCTAATCAGGCTCGCTGGCTGAGCGGCGCGTCGTCGGGTTGAGGAGGTAGTAGGAGGTTTCGTCGCTGTAGGCGCCGTCCGGGTTGGGTAGCCGGGCCGGGCGGTCGCTTTCGAAGATGAAGCCCGCGCCTTCGGCGGAGCGCTGCGAGGCGAGGTTGTGCCACTTCGCCCCGAGTTCGAGCCGCTCGTAGCCGATCGAGAACGCCCAGGATGAGAGCAGACGCAGCGCCCGCGTCGTGTAGCGCCGTCCTCGGAATGACGGGTGCATGTCGTAGCCGATGCTCGCCACCTTCGGCGGGCCCTCGTTACGGAGCTGGATGGTTCCGGCCGGGTGCCGGGTCGCGACGTCCTCGATGACGAACTGCGCGGGGCCACCGACCAACCACTTCAGCGGAAGTGACGCGGTGCGCCGCACGAGGTCGTCCTCGGTGACGGGTTTGCCCGTGAAACCGACCCCGATGGTCACCGCGTCGTTCTCGATCTCCAGTGTCGCGGCAGTGTCGCCCTCGGTGTACGGGCGCAGCGCGACGACGCCGTCGGTGAGGGGCTCGGCAAGCTTCGGGAATGACCACGGCGTCGGCTCACCGGAGTCGCCGGCGAGGCGGGCGAACGCGGCGGTGTCGCGCCACTCGCCACGGACCAGGGTGGCATTGCGCTGAAAGCCCTCGAAGCGGAATCCGGCCCGCATCGCACTCGCCGCCGAGGCGAGGTTCGTCGGCTCGCAGAACAGTTCGATGCGGTGCACGCCGTGCTCGAAGGCCCAGCGGCAGAGGACGTCGGTGACCTCGGCGGCATAGCCGTGCCCCTGAGCCGCAGGCGCCACCCAGTAGCCGATCTCGCCGTGGCGCCGTCCCGCCGTCGGCAGACGCAGTGAAGCCGAAGCGACCAGTTCGCCGGTCTCGGTCAACTCGACCGCACAGCCGAAGCCGGTTCCCTCGCCGCGTCCTTCGTGGCCGAGGGCGACAACGAACTGCCCGGCCATCTCCGGCGTATAGACCTCGGGAACGCCGAGGTACCGGTTCATCGAGCCGTCCGCGAAGATCGCGTACACCGGGCCCGCGTCGCGCAACTCCCAGCGGCGCAGGGTCAGCCGCGGTCCGCTGAGGACGAGATCATCGAGTTCCACACCATTGAAGACGCCCACGGTGCCAGCCTTCCAGACGCTCGAACGGGGACTGGTCGGAGCCCGGCAACCGCGGAGAACCTGTTGTTCATCTCGGCCCGTACCATGGCACCCGTGGTTCTAGCCAAGATCTTGCGCGCAGGTGAGCAGAAGACCGTCCGTCGTCTGGCGGCGATCGCCGACCACATCGAGACCCTCGAGGAGGACTACGTCGATCTCACCGACGCCGAACTCCGCGGGCAGACCGACGAGTTCAAGAAGAGGTTCGCTGAGGGCGAAAGCCTCGACGACCTGCTCCCCGAGTCTTTCGCCCTCGTCCGCGAGGCCGCGCGTCGCACACTCGGGCAGTTCCACTACAAGGTGCAGCTCATGGGTGGTGCCGCACTGCACCTGGGCAATATCGCCGAGATGAGGACGGGTGAGGGCAAGACCCTCGTCTCGACTCTGCCCGCTTACCTCAACGCGCTCTCCGGCGGCGGCGTGCACATCGTCACCGTCAACGACTACCTCGCCGAGCGCGACGCCGACTGGATGGGGCGCGTGCACCGCTTCCTCGGTCTCTCCGTCGGCAAGGTTCTCAGCAACCAGGACCCCTCCACCCGCAAGGAGTCCTACGGGGCCGACATCACTTACGGCACCAACAACGAGTTCGGCTTCGACTACCTGCGCGACAACATGGCCTGGTCGGGCGATGACCTCGTGCAGCGCGGGCACAACTTCGCCATCGTCGACGAGGTCGACTCCATCCTCATCGACGAGGCCCGCACACCGCTCATCATCAGCGGCCCGGCGGAGGAGAACCAGCGCTGGTACCTCGAGTTCGCCCGCATCGCGCCGCGAATGAACCGCTATGAGCACTACGAGGTCGAAGAGGGCAAGCGGACGGTCGCCGTCACGGAGGCCGGTGTCGAGTTCGTCGAAGACCAGCTCGGCATCGACAACCTCTACGAGGCCGCGAACACCCCGCTGGTCGGCTACCTCAACAACTCCCTCAAGGCCAAGGAACTCTTCAAGCGCGACCGCGACTACATCGTCAACACCGGCGAGGTGCTCATCGTCGACGAGTTCACCGGCCGCGTGCTGCAGGGGCGCCGCTACAACGAGGGCATGCACCAGGCGATCGAGGCGAAGGAGGGTGTGCAGATTCAGCAGGAGAACCAGACGCTGGCGACCATCACCCTGCAGAACTACTTCCGCCTCTACAACAAGCTCTCGGGCATGACCGGTACGGCACAGACCGAGGCCGCCGAACTGCACCAGACCTACAAGCTGGGCGTCGTTCCGATCCCGACGAACCGCGAGATGGTGCGCCTGGATCAGAACGACCTCATCTACAAGACGGAGGACGCGAAGTTCGCCGCCGTCATCGACGACATCGCCGAGCGCCACGAGAAGGGGCAGCCCGTCCTCGTCGGCACCGCGAGCGTGGCCAAGTCCGAACGCCTCGCGTCGCTGCTGCTGCGTCGTGGCATTCCGCACGAGGTGCTCAACGCGAAGCAGCACGCGCGCGAGGCCGCGATCATCGCCAACGCGGGACGCAAGGGTGCCGTCACCGTCGCCACCAACATGGCCGGTCGTGGCACCGACATCATGCTCGGCGGAAACCCCGAATTCGGTGCCGACTCCGCGTTGCGCGACAAGGGCCTGAGCCCTGCCGATACGCCGGAGGAGTACGAGGCGGCGTGGCCCGAGGCCCTCAACGCCGCCGAGGAAGCCGTGAAGAAGGAGCATGCCGAGGTACTCGAACTCGGTGGTCTCTACGTCCTCGGCACGGAGCGGCACGAGTCTCGTCGCATCGACAACCAGCTTCGCGGTCGTGCCGGCCGCCAGGGCGACCCGGGCGCGTCGCGCTTCTATCTCTCCCTCGGCGACGACCTGATGGTCCGCTTCAACGGCGAGCGTGTGGCGCAGATGATGAGCCTGCTGCGCCTGCCCGAGGACATCCCGATCGAGAACAAGATGGTGAGCCGGTCCATCCAGTCCGCGCAGACGCAGATGGAGCAGCAGAACCACGAGATCCGCAAGAACGTGCTCAAGTACGACGAGGTGATGAACAAGCAGCGCACCGTCGTCTATGACGAGCGGCGCAAGGTGCTGCACGGCGAGGACCTCAGCCCGCAGATCCGCGGAATGATCACCGACGTCGTCACCGGCTACGTGCAGGCGGCCACCTCCGACGGCTACGCCGAGGAGTGGGATCTCGACAAGCTCTGGACCGCGCTGAAGACCCTGTACCCGATCTCGGTGACGCAGGACGAGGCAGTCACCCAGGCGGGCGGAGCGAAGACCGACCTCACCTACGACTTCCTGCAGAAGGAACTCGTCGCCGACGCGCTCTCGGCCTATGACGAGCGCGAGGCCGATCTCGGTCCCGAGGTGCTGCGCGAGCTTGAGCGGCGCGTCCTGCTCTCCGTCCTCGACCGCAAGTGGCGTGAGCACCTGTACGAGATGGACTACCTGCAGGAGGGCATCGGCCTGCGCGCGATGGCCCAGCGCGACCCGCTGGTGGAATACCAGCGCGAGGGCTTCGACATGTTCGGCGCGATGATGGAGGCGATCCGCGAGGAGGCGGTGGGCTTCCTCTTCAACCTCGAGGTGCAGGTCGAGGCCGAGGACGGCACGTCCGAGAGTGCGCAGGACGAGATCGAGGTTTCGGCCGCCGGTCCGCAGCTTGACGTGGCGATGCTTGCCGAGGCGGCTGTGCCGCAGATCAGCGCGAAGGGACTCGACCGCGAACCGGTCGACCGTCCAATGATCTACAGCGCGCCGGAACTCGGTTCCGAGGCGCCGACGGTGACCACCGAGGGCGGCAGCGAGGCGAACGGCGACAGCAACACCGCACGTCGCCAGCAGGCGAGGAGCAACCCGAACCGCGGCAACCGCGGCAACCGTCCTCGCAAGCGCCGCTAGGAGCCGGTCACATCAGCCGAGTTGCAGACGCGTGCACTTCCAGCGGCCCTGCTGACGTTCCAGCCGCATCGCTACAGCACGGATCCGCTCGCCGCACTGCAGCGTTGCGCTGACCTCTGCCACCCCCTCCACCGGCTGCGCGGCTCGGACGGAGCGCACGGTCGAGGCTGCGGTCCAGTGCTTTCGCCCGAGCATCGAGACGCGATCGAGGTCGCGGCCGAGGCCGTGCGACACGCCGAACGAGAACATCGCGCCGAGTTGCTGCAGCGCCCGCCTGCCACCGGCTACTTCGGCGACGCCGACGAGCAAGGTCCTCGCCCAGCGACTCGGATCCGGCAGCGTCGGATCGAGTGCTACCGGCTCGAACTCGCGTCGCTCCGCCCGCGGCAGCGGTAGTCGCTGCTCGTAACGGCCCCGGTGCAGCGGCTCGGCGAGTTCGTCATCGAACGGTGGCTCTCGTCGTGGCGCCGTCCGCACGGCGAGGACGAGGCGGGGCTTGGCAAGTGCTGGGGGAGCGGCAAGGGCAACGGGCACGGTTGGCGTGTCATCAAGCGGTGGGGCGAGTGCAGCTGTCATGGTGAGGCGGCTTTCTCCTGCGCGGACGAGTCCCGTAGCCCGCGATTGAATTCAGTTGCCTCTGTTTACGTGTGATCGAGTTAAGCAGCTGTATGTGAATGAAATTAGTGAAAACTGTGTGACATCTGGGAAGTTGTTGTGATGAACGTCGCGCCGAATCGCCTCTCGCCGCTCCAGTTCGTTGTCGGCTTTGGCATCGTCTCCGGGCTGGGCGACGTGGTCTATGAGGGTGCGCGTTCACTCATCGGTCCGTACTTCGGCTCGCTGGGCGCATCGGCGCTCGTGGTCGGCGTTATCTCCGGCGCGGGCGAGGCCGCCGCGCTCGTCCTGCGCCTTTTCACGGGTCCGCTTGCCGACCGCAGCGACCGACCCTGGGCGCAGACGATCATCGGCTACTTGCTGACGATGGTCTGCGTGCCGCTCGTCGCGTCTACCGGCAACCTCGCCGCCGCCGGGCTGCTCTACAACGGCGAGCGAATCGGCAAGGCGGTGCGGACGCCTGCACGCGACACCATGCTCGCCCACGCCTCAGCGGGCATGGGGCGGGGCTACGCCTTCGGTCTGCACGAGGCGCTCGACCAGTTCGGCGCGATGATCGGCCCGCTGCTGCTGGCCGCGGCGCTCGCCCTCGGCGCCGACTACCGCCTCGCCTTCGCCCTGCTCGCCATCCCTGGTGCGCTTGCCATGGTCGCGCTGCTGCGCGTGCGGATCCTCGCCCCGCAGCCGCTGGCGTGGGAGCCCGAAGCCACCGTCGCCGACGCGAAGCGACTGCGCATCGAGTCCGGCCTGCCCCGCAAGTTCTGGCAGTACGCGCTCTTCTCCGGCGTCACCATGTTCGGCTTCGCCACCTGGGCCGTGCCCGCGTATCACCTCACGCACCGCCACCTCATGTCGCAGGCGTGGGTGGCCGTCCTCTACGCCGTCGCAATGGGTGTCGCGTCGGTGGCCGCTGTGACCTTCGGACGCCTCTACGACCGGGTCGGCCTGCGCGGCCTCATCGTCCTGCCCGTCCTCGCAGGCGTCCTGCCGCTCTTCACCTTCTCGACCACCATCGCACTCGTCGTGATCGGCGCGATCCTCTGGGGTGGCGTGATGGGGGTGCACGAGTCGACGATGCGCGCCGCGGTCGCGGACTTCGTCCCGGCACACCGCCGCGGCGCGGGCTACGGCATCTTCACCGCCATCTACGGCCTCGCCTGGCTCGTCGGCGCCGTGGTGATCGGCTGGCTGTACGAGTACGGCGTCGCGCCGACAGCGATCTTCGTCGGCATCGTCCAGGCGGTTGCGTTGGTGCTGCTGGTGCCGCTACTGCGCAAAGCGGAGTGAGGGTGTAATCCTCGGGCGACTCCCGGACACCTACCTGGTAACGGTGCCGGTGCGCAGGGCAGGGGATGGGGCGAGAAATGGACGCGGCTGAACGGCGCGTGGTGGTGGACCGCTGGTTTCGCCTCTATGCCGGTCGCGTGCTGCCCTACCTGTTGCACCGCACCGACCCCCACACCGCTCAGGACGTGCTCCAGGAGGTCTTCGTGACCGCATTCATCAAGTTCGATCGCGTGCCCGACCCGCCCATCGGCTGGCTCTTCGGCACCGCTCGCCGCCTGCTGGCCAACCGCTACCGCGGCACGCGCCGCCACGATGCCCTCATCGAGCGTCTCCTTGACGAGGTCGGATCGATCGAGGACGAGCCGCAGGCCGACCAGTACGACCTCAAGCTCGCCTTCGCGCAGACCATGGCGACGCTCGCCACCGGTGACCGCGAGGTGCTGACACTGACCGGCTGGTACGGCCTCACCCCCACCCAGGCGGCTGAGGCGCTGGGGTGCTCGAGTTCTGCCTACGCGGTGCGGCTGCACCGGGCCCGCAAGCGGCTCGGCGTCGCGCTCGAAGAGGCCGGCTATCACGGCGATACGCCGGCAGGACGCTTCGCCCGTGCCCTCAGGGGCCAGCACGCGGGCGGAGGTGCGTGATGGTGCCTGAAGATTTCTCGAGCTGGATGCGCGAGCTGCGTCCTGCTACCGCCGCCGACGAACGCTGGACGGAGAGCGATGAGGGGCAGGAGGCGCTCGTCGCCCTGCACGCCCGCTTGAACGAGGATGCCCGCCGGTCGCGAACTCGACGGGGCCGTGCCGCTCGCGTCCTGCGCCGTGGCTGGGTGCCGGTCACGGCGCTCGCCGCGATCGCGGCCGTGGCGGTCGGGGTCACCCTCGGCACCGGCGGTGGTGACGGCGGCAGCAACATCGCCGATGGTGCGATCGGCGGCGCTCAGGCTCCGGGTCAGAACTTCCTCCCCGGTTCTGAGGTGCCGCCCGCTCCCGCGATGCGTCCGGCAGCACAGCTACTGAGTTCCACCGACTCCTGCGCCGACCTGCTGACGAAACTGCGCAAGCACACCGCCGCCCACGTCACCTCCTACGGCCCCGGCGTCAATTTCGGCAGCTTCTACAAGATGGCACCTCTGTCTGCGGGCAAGGCGGATACGGCAGCGGCAGGTGGCAACATCGCACCGCAGGCCGCCGTGCCGTCAGCCGCTGAAGGGACGTCGGTGACGAACGACCAGGAGGCCGGAGTCGACGAGCCCGACATCGTGAAGACCGAAGCCGGCCGCGTCGTCACGATCACCGACGGTACGCTGCGCGTCCTCGACGCCGGTACCGGCGCAATCACCGGGCAACTCGACCTGAGCATCTACTCCGGCTGGGAGAACGCGCAGTTACTGGTCGACGGCGACAACGCCCTCGTCCTGCTCGGGTACTCCTACTACGGCACTTCTACGCGCTCTACCTATCTCTTTGTGAACCTCGTAGGCGCCCCGGCCGTCACCGGGTCCTTCCGCGCTAGCGGTGGCTACCTCACGGCGCGGCTCATCGGTGACACCGTACGCCTCGTCCTCGCCAGCTCGCCGGTGATCAACTTCCCGCAACCGAACTACGGCAACGGGGTCTCGCAGCAACGCTTCAACGAAATCAATGCCGAGGCGACGAAGACGGACCAGGGCATCGTGCAGAACGCTCCGTTGTCGGCGTGGCAGCCGAGCTACCAACTCACCGTCGGCTCCGACACGGCGAGCGGCACGGTGCCCTGCGGGCAGATCGCCCACCCGGAGAACTTCACCGGCGAGTCGATGATCAGCGTCTACACCCTCGATCTCGCTCATCCCTCAACCCAGATGGCAGCACCCCTCACGGTCGCCGCCGACGGCAGCACTGTCTACGCCAGCAGCACCAGCCTCTACATCGCCAGCGACCCGTGGACGACCGCGGCGGCCGAAGGCAAGCCGCAGAACGACAAGGACGAGACCACGATGCTGCACCGCTTCGACATCGAGGGGACGGCCGCGCCGCTGTACCTCGGGTCGACGACGATCCCGGGGCGCCTGCTGGATCAGTACTCCCTCTCCGAGTACCAGGGGCAGCTGCGCGCGGCGACCACGGACAACTGGGGCAAGAAGGCCGAGTCGAGCCTCTACGTCCTCGACGCGGCGACGCTGAAGACGATCGGCCATGTCGATGGGCTCGGCAAGGGACAGCAGATCTACGCCGTCCGCTTCGTCGGCACGCAGGCATACGTCGTCACCTACCAGCAGGTCGACCCGCTCTACGTGGTCGACCTCAGCGACCCGACGAAGCCGGTGGTCTCCGGCTCGCTGGAGGTCTCCGGTTACTCGACCTATCTGCACGACGCGGGCGAGGGCCGCATCGTCGGCGTCGGCGACGAGGTGGGGAGTAACAACGAACCCAACGGGTTGCAGGTCTCGCTCTTCGACGTCAGTGATCCGAGCAAGCCGACCCGCACCGGCCAGGTCGTCCTCAAGGACGCCCCGAGCTGGTCACGCCTCGACCCGCACGCCTTCCTCTACTGGCAGGACTCGGGGCTGGTCGTCGTTCCGATCGACGGCTGGGGCACCAAGCACTCGGGCGAGGTGCTCGTCCTGAAGGTCGACGGATCGACCCTCACCAAGGTCGGCCTCGTCGACAACCCGCCGGCCGCGAACGCGCACGACGACGGCCTCGGGATCCAGCGCAGCCTGCTCGTGGACGGCAAGCTGTGGACGCTGTCAGGCAGCGGTGTGAACATCACCGACCCGACCAGCCTGAAACAACAGGACTGGGTGCCCTTCAGCTAGACAGGAACGATGTCGACGTGCAAGTCGGCGGCCGTCGCCAGTCACATCTGCGGGTCGCCACGCTCCGCGGCGATCAACGCGCCGGCATCGAAGATCTCTCTCACGCGACTCTTCGGAAGCTTCGTGATCTCGCCGCGGACAACGATGGCGCTTGCGCGATCCCGTCGGCGCGTTTTCAGCCATCTACCCTTCCGTGATCTCGCCGAATTCCGCTT
>DASXYU010000119.1:0-14453 GCA_036502295.1 Jatrophihabitans sp.
CCCACGATGTGGTCAGTGCTCACGATCGGGCCGGTGTGCACGCGCAGACCCAGACGGCGCAACTCGGCAACGAGCGGAGCCGCGCCACGGAGGAGGGCACGTCCTCGTTCATCTCGCACTTCGGTGGCGACAACGATGTCACCGGCACGCAGCGACGGGTCGAGTCCACCCGCCACGCCCGCTACAGCAACGACACCGGGTGTCAGTTCCATGAGCCGCGGAAGCCATTGCCGCACCTTGGCCGGACCCATGCCGCAGCGCTCGACAACGGTATCCGGGGGAAGCGTGCTGGCGATCGCCGCGTGCTCGCTGCGTAGCGCCGTGACGACGACGAAGGGGCCCTGTTTCATCGCTCCGCGTCCTCTGTGGCTTCGACACGCATGCTTCGCGCGCTACTCAGCCACCGCCCGAGGGCGCTGATCGGAAAGACGAAGCGATACATCTCGTAGTTGATGTAGAAGTCCCCGGGGAAGCCGGTGCCGGTGTAGTACTCCTCGTCCCAGCTGCCGTCCTCGTTCAGCGTGTTGATGAGGTACCGCACGCCACGTCCCACGGCAGTGGTCGAAGGATCGACGGCAAGCAGAGCGAGCAACGCCCAGGCGGTCTGCGACGGCGTTGAGACGCCCCGGCCGCGCCACGCGTCGTCGGTGTAGGAACGAAGGTCCTCGCCCCAACCACCGTCCTCGTTCTGATGTGCCTCAAGCCACGCGACCGCGGCGGCGATCGCCGGGTCGGAAGAGTCGATGCCCGCAGCGATGAGAGCCGGAACTACGGCACCCGTGCCGTAGACGTAGTTCGCGCCCCAGCGTCCGAACCAGGAGCCGTCCTTCTCCTGCGACTTCCGCAACCACGCAATTCCACGCTGACATTCGGTGCTGGCGGAGAGGCCCTGGTGTCCGAGCATCTCCACCACGTGGGCGGTGACATCGGCGCTCGGCGGATCGATGACGGCACCGAAGTCACTGAACGGCAGCTTCTCGGCCAAGGTGTGGATGTTGTCCGCATCGAAGGCAGCCCAGCCGCCGTCCTTCGACTGCATACCGACGCTCCAGCGCACGCCGCGCTCGACCGCGACTGTGACACCCGGAACGACGTCCTCTGGTATCCGATCGAGGCTGAGGACCACCTCGGCAGTGTCGTCGACGTCGGGGTAGCCGTCGTTGGCGAACTCGAAGGCCCACATGCCACCGGCAGGCAGGTCCGGGCGCTTCTTCGACCAGTCTCCGGAGACGGTGATCTCTTCGTCGAGCATCCAGCGCACCGCTTTGAGGACGGCGGGGTCGTCAGCACCGAGACCGGCGTCGAGCAACGCGGTGATCGCGAGGCAGGTGTCCCACACCGGCGACTGGCAGGCCTCAAGCCGGCGGATCGGCCCCTCGGCGGAGTCCTCGCGGATGAGGAACCCGTCCAGGCCGTCGATCGCCCGCTCGACTGCCGGATGGTCGAGCGGATAGCCAAGCAGGTGCAAGGCCAGGATCGAATAGACCCACGGTGGCTGAATTCCGCCCCATCCACCGTCGGCCTCCTGGCGGGCGAGGATCCACTCGGCCGCTTGGCGGAACGCCAACTCGCGACCTGGCTTGATCGGCGATTTCGCGTAGACCTTCAGCACCTTGTCGAGGACGCCGAACGCGCCCCCGATAAGACCTTTGGTCTTGAGCTTGGCCGTCCTCGTCGTGTGGATCTCGTCGAGGGTGAACGGCAGCCGCCGGATCGGGCGCAAGGTGGCGACGACGGTGATCGGCACGACCGTCTGCCGCGCCCAGCAGCCCCAGTCGTAGACGTTCAGCGGTGCCCAGCTCGGCAGCAGGATGAGTTCGGGCGGCATCTCGGGCAACGCGTTCCACGACCACTCACCGAAGAGGGCGAGCCAGATGCGGGTGAAGACGCGGGTGGCAGCGATGCCACCTCGCGCGAGGATGAAGTCCCGTGCTGCGGCCATGTGTGGCGCGTCGATGTCGTCGCCCGCGAGCTTGAGCGCGACGTAGGACTCGACTGTGGTGGAGAGGTCCGCGGGGCCGTTGAAGAAGGTCGCCCACGTGCCGTCAGCGCGCTGCTGGCTACGAATCCAGCGGGCTGCGGCGGCGAGCTCCGCCGGGTCGAGGATGTTGAGGAACTGCCGGAGCAGCAGATCCTCCGCGTCCATCGTGACGTTGGTGCGCAGCTCGCCCTTCCACCAGCCCGTCGCGTCCTGGCGGCTGATGAGGTATTCGACAGCCGACTTCACAGCGCTTTCGGCATCGAGCACGTCGGGGCGCTGGGTTTGGGTCATCAGCGGTCCCGGTTGACGACGTACGTCGCAACAGCTGCCAGATCGGCTGCGGAGGATTCCTGCAGGCCGAGCGAGCCCAGCTGGTCGACCGCCTTCTGTAGTCGCGCATCCGCCTCTGTGTTCGCCCACTCGATGGCGCCGGAGTCGACGACGAGCTTGGTCGCGAGTGTGACGTCCTCCTCGACGCTCGGCGCGCCCTTCGCCAGCAGTTCGGCGAGCTGTTCGCCTGCCGTACCGCCATTGCTGAGCGCAGCAACGACCACCGAGCTGCGCTTGCCCGCGCGGACGTCGGAGGAGGACGACTTACCGGTCTTGGCCGGATCACCGATGACGCCGAGGACGTCGTCGACGAGTTGGAAGGCGATGCCGAGCTCCCAGCCGAAGGTCTCAAGCGCCTTCACCACCGCGCCGTCCCCACCGGCGGCGAGTGCGCCGATCGAGGACGAGCAGGCGAGCAGGGCTGCCGTCTTTCCACCCTCCATGTCGATGACCTCGTCGAGCGTGACGGTCTCGCGTCCTTCGAGTGAGAGGTCGCGTGACTGACCACTGATCAGGACCTGGGTGGCAGCGAGAAGACACGGCAGGCTGCGCAGCCCGCTCTCACCGGTCTCCATAAGTACTTCGACAGCACGAGTGAGCATTGCATTCCCGGCGAGGATCGCTTGCCCCTCGCCGAAGACCACCCAGCCGGTAGGACGGTGTCGCCGTTCGACGTCACGATCCATCACGTCGTCGTGCAGCAGTGAGAAGTTGTGCACGAGTTCGACGGCCACCGCAGGGGCAATGCCCCCGTCGGGTACGCCGGTGACCGCTTCGGCGGAGAGCACCGCCAGAGCGGGACGGATCGCCTTGCCGCCGGCGTCGCTGGCTCGGCCGTCCTTGTCGTTCCAGCCGAGTTGGTAGCCGGCGATCAGGCGCATCGTCTCATCGGAGAGCGCGGCCACCGCCGCCCGCATCGCCGGATCGACAAGTCCCTTGATGCGGGACAACGCCTCGGGTGCTTGGATCGCACTACGCGTCATGCGGCGCCCAGCCTGTCGGCGAAGGACGTCGTCCTGCACCCAGATAGCCGCAGTGCCGCCTCCGCCGCCGCGATCCCGCTACGCACCGCACTCTCCATCGTGTCCGGCCATCCCGTGTCGGTCCATGCGCCGGCGAGCCAGATCCCGGCCGGGCCGGCGGAGGTCGACGGGCGCAAAGCCCACGACCCCGCGGCCTGGCGGAATGTGGCGCGACGCTCGCGCGTCACGAACGAGTCGAGCACCGTTGCCCGCGATGCCGCTGGCAGCAGGGCGGCCAGCGCATCGATGAACTGTTCCTGAAGCGTACGACTCGGAACGTCGATGATGGCGTCAGCCGACGACACTGTTACGGCGAGGTACTGGCCGCCCGGGTGCAGGCCGTGCAGCCCGGAGCTGTCGGTTCGGTCGAAGATCCACTGCACGGGCGAGCTCACCGCGGCCGCGAACTCGAGGTCCATGACCTTGCGGTCATAGATGACGTGGATGTTGACGATCGGCGAGTTGCCCAGGTCGGCGGCGTTCTTCGCCCCGGTCTGCTCCAGCTGCGGCACGACTTCGAACGCCTGCTGATGTGGCAGTGCGAGGACGACGTCGTCTGCGTGCCATCTACGGTCACCCGCCGTGACGACCCCGTCCGCAACCGAATCGACACCGAGGTCGGTGAGCACCTCAACACCAGATGCCTCCAGCGCCTTGCCGGCGAGGACGGAGTGCAGCTCGCCGAGTGGGGCCGCGGCGTAACCGAGGTCGGAGGCGGGGGCGTGGTCGAGCAGGCCGGTTCGGAAGACCTTCGCGGCGAGCGCCAAACTGGCGTCATCCGGCGGGAGGTTGAGCGTGGCGGTGGCGACGATGGCCCACATCGCCTCGATCGTGTTGTCGTTCTGTCCGTGTGCCCGGAGGAACTCACCGAAGGTGCGTGAGTCGAGGCTCCGGTCGGCAGGGTCGAGGAACCGCAGAGCCATCGCTCCTCTGATCACCTTGGCCCGGTCGGTAGGACGAAGCAGCTTGTAGCGGCTCAGCGCGGCACCGAGATGTGCCGGAGCAGGCAGACCGGGGATGCGGCTGAGCCGGGCGGACTTACCGTCGGCGCGCAGTACCGGGATGTCGAGATGCGATTGCAGGCGCACACGGTCGAGAGCACCGATCCGCCGAAGAAGGCCCTGGTATGCCTCGCAACACCGCAGGAAGACGTGCTGTCCGTTGTCGACCGAGAGCCCTGCACGGTTGAACGAGAACGCTGCGCCGCCGAGACGAGGGCGTTTCTCGATGAGAACGACCCTGCGACCACCGTCAGCCAGACGCAGCGCGGCCGAAATCCCCGCGAGGCCGCCGCCGATCACCACCGTGCCGGACTCAGCCACGGGCGGCCTTCCGTCCTCGCTGATACTCGAAATGAGCACCGACGAGCGAACGCGCGGCCACCTTGAGCTTCTGCTTGGTCGGCAGCGACGTGCGTTCGCGCATCACGATCGACGGATCGGCGCTGATCTTGTTCAGCAGTTCGCGGTAGATGCCGGCCATCGCCGAGACGCAGGCGGCACTTCGGCGGTCGAGCAGCGGGATGAGTTGCAGGCCGCGGTCGTACCAGCCCATCGCACGCGCCGCCTCGAAGCGCACCAATTCTGCGAGCGACCCGCTGTTCGGGTCGAGGCCTCCCGAGGGCATCTCTTGCAGGACGACGCCGAAGAGGGTGAGGTCGTGCTTGGGCAGGTAGACGCGGCCGTTGCCGAGGTCCTCGCGGATATCGCGCAGGATGTTCGTGATCTGCAGTGCGACGCCGAGTTCGTCGGCGAGCTGCGCGGCCCGTGACATCTCAGCAGCGCTGAGGCCGGGGTGGAAGACACCGAGCGAGAGCCTGCCGATAGAGCCGGCCACGCAACGGCAGTACGTGACGAGGTCGTCGATCGTGTCGTAGGTCCGGCCGGTGACGTCCATCTCGCAACCGTCAACAAGCTCACCGAAGGCCGGCAGCGGGATCGGCAGGCGCTGCGCCGCGTCTGCGAGCGCCACACAGACCGGGTCATCCGGAAAGTTCTCCGGCTGCGTCGACCGTGCACGGGCGTCCGCGAGCAGTTCGATCTTGGTCTCGCCGGGCAGGTCACCGTCACCGATGTCGTCGACGCGGCGGGCCATCGCGTAGACCGCCGACAGAGCGGTGCGCTTGGGCGCGGGGAGCAGACGGATTCCCCAGGCGAAGTTCTTCGCCTCGGTGCGGGTGATCCGCTCGGCCTCCTCGTACGCGGCCTCTACTCCAATCCCCATTTCGCTATCGTCCCAAATAGAGCGGCAGAGCGTGGGCGACAGTCCGACCCTTGCTCGGCGTAACCGGACGAGAAAGCGTGTCGTATCTGGCGCCACGGATCGCCTGGATCGTGGCGAGTCCACCGGCGACGTACCCCGCGACCGCTAGCCGTGCCCATCCGCCCAGGGAGCTGACGAGCGGGCGTCCTTCCCCAAGAAGCCGTCCGGCCCGGTCAACCTGAGTGGCCACGACCTGGCGCAGCACTGCCGATGCCGCCGGGGCGGTGAGCAGAGTCTCGACGTCGGCATCCGGGATGCCGGCGGCACGCAGTTCGCGGGCGGGAAGGTAGACCCGGCCGGCCCGAGCGTCCTCGGCGATGTCCTGGCAGTGCTCAAGTACCTGCAGCGCATTGCAGACCTCGTCGGAGCGGCGGATTGCTTCCGGGTCGTTCACCCGCGCGATGGAGAGGACGACCCGTCCCACGGGGGCAGCGGAGAGGGTGCAGTAGCCGATGAGGTCATCGAAGGTTTCATAGCGGGTCGTACGTTGGTCGATACGGTTCGCCTCGACGAGGTTCAGGAGCGCCTGCTGTGGCAGCACCTCGGTGTGCGGGGCGAGGGCGAGGACGGGCGGCAGTGTCGCCCGGCCGGACCAGAGCGCGCGGACGTCGGCGTCGATGAGGTCGAGCATCGCGAGACGGTCGCCGCTGGCTTCATCGCCAATGTCGTCGACGAATCGCGCGTAGGCATACACCCGCGTGAGCGCATCTCGTGGCGCCTTGGGGAGCAGGCGCAGCGCAACCGGAAAGTTCTCGGCGCCGATCTGCTCGGCCGAACGTGCGGCTACGCGCTGTAACTCTTCGGCCGCTGTAGTCATCAGGGAGACTCTAATGCCGCGCACACCTGAGCAGTGCGGTGCTCGCTACCCTGCGTGTATGAGCGACGCGGGTGAACATTTCATCGAAGACCTTCTCGCGGCGCGCGGGAGCGAGCGCTACGAGCTGGCGGAGAAGTACACGAACCCCGTCCTCAGCCGCACGCTGCACACCATCGGCTTCGACAAGACCTACGTCCGCGCCGACGGGGCACTGCTCTTCGACGACGAGGGCAATGACTACCTCGACATGCTCGCCGGGTTCGGCGTCTATCAGCTCGGGCGGCACGATCCGACGGTTCGCCAGGCGATCCATGACGTCATCGACCTAGGGCTGGCTGATCTCACCCAGTTCGACGCGCCGCCGCTCGCGGGCATCCTCGCCGAGCAGCTGCTGGCCAAGGCTCCGCATCTGGAGCGTGTCTACTTCGGCAACTCCGGTACGGAGGCGGTCGAGGCCGCGCTGAAGTTCGCGCGCTACGCCACTGGGCGCGGCCGGATCATCTACTGCGACCACGCCTTCCACGGCCTGACGACCGGCTCGCTCTCGGTGAACGGCTCGGCCGACTTCCGCGAAGGCTTCGGTCCGTTGCTGCCGGACACAGTCATCCCCTTCGGTGATCTCGCCGCGCTGGAGCGCGAGCTGAAGAAGGGTGACGTCGCCGGGTTCCTCGTCGAGCCCATTCAGGGCAAGGGCGTCTCGATGCCACGCCCCGGCTTCCTGCGCGAGGCGCATGAACTGCTGAAGAAGTACGAGGCGCTGCTGATCTGCGATGAGGTGCAGACCGGATTCGGCAGGACTGGTGACTTCTTCGCCTACCAGGCCGACGGGGTCGAGCCGGATCTCGTCGCCACCGCCAAGGGCCTCTCCGGCGGCTACGTTCCGGTAGGCGCCACGATGGGCAAGGACTGGATCTTCCAGAAGGTCTACAACTCGATGGAGCGCGTGCTGGTGCACGACTCCACCTTCGGCTCCAACGCGCAGGCGATGGCCGCCGGGCTGGCGACGCTGCGCGTGATGGAGCGCGACGGCGTGGTTGAGAACGCCCGCAAGGTCGGTGAGCAGTTGCTCACCCGGTTGCAGGAGTTCGTCGGTAAATACGAGATGGTCGGCGAAGTTCGCGGCCGCGGTCTGATGATCGGCATCGAGTTCACCAGGCCGTCCTCGCTGAAGCTCCGGCCCGCGTGGACGATGCTCTCGATGGCGCGCAAGGGCCTCTTCACCCAGACGGTGGTGCACCAGTTGTTCCACGCGCACCGGATCCTCACGCAGGTCTCCGGTGATCACGTCGAGGTGATCAAGCTGATTCCGCCACTGATCATCGGTGAGGCAGAGGTGGACCGTTTCGTCACTGCCTTCGAGGACGTGATGGAGCAGGCACATCGGGGCTCCGGTCTGATGTGGGACTTCGGCAAGTCCCTCATCAGGCAGGCCCGCTCTGCATGAGTGTGACTCCGCCGCGACGGCGACGGACCCGGCCTGGATAGAGGCCGTCCTCGCCGTCATCTCCTCCGGAGACGCGGAGGTCGTCGTCGAGCCTCCGGGGTCGGTTACGGCTACTGGGCGGGTGCGCCGTCGGTCATCACCGCCGAGGACGGCATCCGGCTCGCGTACGGCTACGACCCTTCGCGATCCTGCGTGATTCGAGACGGCACGCGGTGCGCAAGGTCACGCCCGTCCCCCATCTCTAGCGGAAGGCAAGAGCCGAGAAACAGGGAACGTATCGCGGCTCGCTGAGAGCCGGTGACGGGAATCGAACCCGCGCAATCTGCTTGGGAAGCAGAGACTCTGCCATTGAGCTACACCGGCATGACCCCGGAGATGTTACCGCTCGATGTTCGGCGCTACGCGCCTCAACCGGCCTCCTCGCTCGGGAGAGACTCGCACCAATGCGGCTCTACTCTCGCTCCGTCAGCCGGTAGCCTCACGGCCATGCTGCTCTCCGACCGGGACATCCGAGCCGAGATCGACAAGGGACGGGTCGTCCTCGATCCGTGGGAGCCGGAACTCATCCAGCCTTCCAGCGTGGACGTCCGCCTGGACCGCTACTTCCGGGTCTTCAACAACTCGGCGTACACGCACATCGACCCGGCGCTGCAGCAGGACGACCTGACCTCGATCGTCGAACCCGTGGGGGAGGAGCCGTTCGTGCTGCACCCGGGGGAGTTCGTTCTCGGTTCGACGCTCGAAGTGGTGACGCTGCCGGAGGATCTCGCGGCGCGGCTCGAGGGCAAGTCATCGCTCGGGCGGCTGGGACTGCTGACCCACTCGACGGCGGGCTTCATCGACCCGGGCTTCAGCGGTCACATCACGCTGGAACTCGCCAACGTGGCGAACCTGCCGATCACACTCTGGCCGGGAATGAAGATCGGCCAGCTCTGCTTCTTCAGGCTCTCGACGCCGGCGGAGTTCCCTTATGGTTCGGAGAAGTACGGCTCTCGCTACCAGGGACAGCGCGGCCCGACGCCGAGCCGGTCGTTCCTCAACTTCAAGCGCTGGCCCACTGCCTGAGTGACGCCTGCTCCTCAACCGGCAGAGGGGTTAGGCGATTTCATTCATCCAGTTGTGCTCATCGGCGACGGTGCCGGACTGAATGCCGAGCAGCGTCTCGCGCAGCTGCAACGTGATCGGGCCGGGGTTGCCGTCAGCTATGGTGAACTCGCCACCCGCGCTCTTCACCGAACCTATCGGCGTGATCGCCGCAGCGGTTCCACACGCGAACACTTCGGTGATCTGTCCGGACTCGACGCCGCCCTTCCACTCGTCGGTGGAGATCTTGCCCTCCTCTGCGGAATAGCCGAGGTCGGTGGCGATGGTCAGCAGCGAGTCTCGCGTGACGCCGGGCAGCAGCGAGCCGGAGAGCGCGGGTGTGACGACGCGCGCCGAGGCACCTGAGCCATACACGAAGTACATGTTCATGCCGCCCATCTCCTCGACCCAGCGGTGCTCGATCGCGTCGAGCCATACCACCTGGTCGCAGCCCTGCTCTACAGCCTGCTGCTGCGCGAGGAATGACGCAGCGTAGTTGCCGCCGCACTTGGCCTCACCGGTACCACCGGGGGCGGCGCGCACGAAGTCGGTACTGAGCCACACCTTCACGGGCTTGACCCCGCCGGAGAAATACGGGCCCGCCGGGCCGGCGAAGACGATGTAGCTGTACGTCGAGGACGGCTTGTTCACGCCGAGTCCGACCTCGGTCGCGATCATGAACGGCCGGATGTAGAGCGACTCCGACTCTCCGGTCGGCACCCAGGCCTTGTCGATGGAGACGAGTTCTTTCAGCGACTCGATGAAGAGTGCCTGGGGGAGTTCAGCCATCCCCATCCGGTGGGCGGAACGCTGGAAGCGCCGGGCGTTGGCATCGGCACGGAATGTCGCCACCGAACCATCGGGCTGCGCGTACGCCTTGAGTCCTTCGAAGATCTCCTGGCCATAGTGCAGGACGGTGGTCGCCGGGTCGAGGGTCAACGGCCCGTACGGCACTACGCGTCCTTCGCCCCACTGCCCGTCGGCGTAGTCGACGACGACCATGTGGTCGGTGAAGACGGTGCCGAAGACCGGGTTGGCGACGATCGCCTCCCGCTCCTCGGCGCTGCGCGGGTTGGGATTTCGGGTGATGCTGAACGCCATAGTTGGACATCCTAGTTCCGCTGCGACGTCCTGACTCCGGGATTTTCGAGCCCGGAAGCTCGCTACTCTCGCCCAATGCCAGCGGTAGCAGTCCTCGGTGCGGGTGTTGTCGGACTGAGCAGTGCGGTCGTCGCACTCGAGGCCGGTCACGACGTGACGGTCTACACGCCGACAGGTCCGTTGCAGACCACCTCGGCCAAGGCTGCCGCCAGTGTCATCCCGCATACCGTCGAACTCGCCGGAGTTCCGCCCGACGTCCTCGCCCGTTCCATGGCTCGCTTCACCGAGATCGAGAGGACGGACCCGAGTGCTGGGGTGAGGTGGCACACCCACTGGGAAGCCTCTTCGTTGCCCTTGCGCAAGGAGGCATACCTCGACGAGGTGTTCAACGTGGCCGAGGCGCTCTTTCCCGAGGTGCCCGGCGGGTACGCACACGGCCGGAGCTTCACCACGTTCATGGCTGAGACGCCGAGCTACCTGCCCTGGCTGGTGCAGAAGGTGACCACGCTCGGCGGACGAGTCGTCACCGTGCCCGCCTTCACCGATCTCGCCCAGGTCTGGGAACTACCGGAGAAGCTCGTCCTGAACTGCACCGGGCTCGGCGCGGGCATCCTCTTCCGCGACAGTGCAGTACGGCCGGTGCGCGGGCAGATCGCGGTGGTGGGACCGCAGCCGCAACTGGGCTACTCGATCAGCCATGACGGCTTCTATGTCTACCCGCGGGCGACGGACACGGTGATCGGTGGGACGAACCAATTCGATGCCGACTCGGAACAGGTCGAACCCGCCGTGATCGACACCTTGTTGCGAGCGGCCCGGCGGATCCTGCCGTCCATCGGCCCGGAGGACGTGATCCGTACCTATGCCGGCCTGCGTCCCTACCGGGACGGTTCGCTGCGGATCGAAGCGGAGAGACTGGGTCCGCCGGGGCCGGGATCAACCCGGATCGTGCACAACTATGGCCATGGCGGAGCCGGCGTAACCCTCGCCTGGGGAACGGCCGAGCACGCTGTGAATCTTCTCTGAGTCACTGGCGAGACACCACGAATTAACCTTTACCTGTCGCGCTGATGTATCGTGCTGATACATCGCGTCAATACAGGGGGTGACTGACTTTGCTGGAAATCGCCATTCTCGGGCTCCTCAATGAGAGCCCGATGCACGGATACGAACTCCGCAAGCGTCTCTCCAACCTGCTCGGCGGCTTCCGTGCGTTCTCCTACGGATCGCTCTATCCGACCCTTCGGCGTCTCTCCGAAGCCGGGTGGATCACCGAAGAGGAAGCGATCGAGCCGCTTGCGACTGGTGGGGCACCGCGCTCCCGTCGTGGCAAGCGCGTGTACGGCCTGACAGCTGACGGCAAGGAGCATCTCGCCGAGCTGCTGGGTCAGGTCGGTCCGGAGGCCTTCGACGACGAGGGTTTCGGAGCTCGGCTGGCCTTCTTCGGGCAGACGCGATCGGAGATCCGGCTTCGGATCCTCGAAGGACGTCGCCGCAAGGTCGAGGAGAAGCGCGAAGGCCTGCGGGCCACACTCGCGCGTACCGGGGAGCGGCTCGATCGCTATACCTGGCAGCTCCAAGAGCACGGGCTGGAGTCCAGCGACCGAGAGGTGCGCTGGCTCACCGAACTGATCGAGGCCGAGCACACGGACGTCACCGAACAACGCTGACGACGACGTCAGTGCCGCGTAACACCACACCTCACAACACCTAGGAGGAGCCCTGATGGGTTCGAACACCGGCGACATTCGCGTTGCCATCGTGGGTGTCGGCAACTGCGCCGCCTCCCTCGTCCAGGGCGTCCACTTCTACCGCGACGCCGACCCGACCGCGAAGGTTCCGGGTCTCATGCACGTCGACTTCGGCGGCTACCACGTCAGCAGCATCAAGTTCGTCGCTGCGTTCGACGTTGACGCCAAGAAGGTCGGCCTCGACCTCTCCCAGGCGATCCTCGCCAGCGAGAACAACACCATCAAGATCTGCGATGTGCCACAGCTCGATGTTCCGGTTCAGCGTGGCGAGACCCTCGACGGCCTCGGCAAGTACTACCGCGAGACCATCACCGAGTCCGACGAAGCGCCCGTCAACGTCACGCAGATTCTGAAGGACCAGAAGGTCGACGTCCTCATCTGCTACCTGCCCGTCGGCTCGGAGGCAGCTGCCAAGTTCTACGCACAGTGCGCACTGGACGCGAAGGTCGCCTTCGTCAATGCCCTGCCCGTCTTCATCGCCTCCACCCCGGAGTGGGCGCAGAAGTTCAAGGACGCCGGCGTGCCGATCGTCGGTGACGACATCAAGAGCCAGGTCGGTGCCACGATCACGCACCGCGTCCTCACGAAGCTCTTCGAAGACCGCGGCGTCGAGGTGCAGCGCACCTACCAGCTCAACGTCGGCGGCAACATGGACTTCAAGAACATGCTTGAGCGTGATCGCCTTGAATCCAAGAAGATCAGCAAGACGCAATCGGTCACCTCGCAGATCCCCGACCGCGACCTCGGCGAGCGCAACGTGCACATCGGCCCGTCCGACTACGTCGCGTGGCTCGACGACCGCAAGTGGGCCTTCGTCCGTCTTGAGGGCAAGACCTTCGGTGACGTTCCGCTGAACCTCGAATACAAGCTCGAGGTGTGGGACTCGCCGAACTCGGCCGGCGTCATCATCGACGCACTGCGTGCGGCAAAGATCGCCAAGGACCGTGGCCTCGGTGGCCCGATCCTCTCCGCGTCGAGCTACTTCATGAAGAGCCCGCCGGTGCAGTACTTCGACGACGAGGCTCGTCAGGCCGTCCAGGACTTCATCGACGGCAAGGTCGACGCCTAGATCTCGACCCCCGCAAGCGGGGAGGTGCCCCGGGCCCGCTCCGTGGCCCACTCGATCACCGCGTGTAAAGAGCCGGTTCCCTCTGGGAGCCGGCTCTTTGCGTTAGTTGAGGGTGGGATCTTCGGGAAAGGTGCTCATCAGGTTCAGCGGTGGCAATTGCCGGCGCAGCACCCGCTGCCAGAGCGGACGGGGGTTGTCGCTGAAGACGTCCTCGGTCGAACCCGACACCACCCACCAGGCACCCTCCTCGATCTCCTCCTCAAGCTGGCCCCCCGTCCAGCCGGCGTGGCCGGCGAAGACCCGGAAGCGATTAGCGACCGTCGTGATGGTCGAGACGTCGCCGTCGAGATCGATGGTCGCCACTCCGTCGACGACGCGGCGGACGCCGGGCGCATCGCCGTGGGCATGGGCGAGGCAGAGCGCGCCGTCGGGCTGTACCGGGCCACCGCCGAAGACGACGGAGGGGCCGCTCACCACGTCGTGCCAGTCGGGCAGTACTTGGCCGACCGGAGTGTGGCTGGGGCGATTGAGGATGACACCGAGCGTGCCGTCGTCATTGTGCTCAAGCAGGTAGACGACGGTGCGATTGAAATGCGGGTCGCCGAGTAGGGGAGTGGCAACAAGAAGACGGCCACCTGCGGGTTCTCCGCGGCTCAGCGCTGCCCACTGCGTCGTCACGTAGATATCTTGGCGCAATGCTGGCTGACTGGCGCGTCGATCACCATGTCAGAGAACTCTTCAAGGGCGATGCCTTTCGTCGCCTCCTCGCAGTGCGGCTGATCTCCCAATTCGGCGACGGCGTCTTTCAAGCCTCGCTCGCCGGCGCCGTTCTCTTCAACCCCGAGCAGCAGGCGAGTGCCACTGATGTGGCGGCGGGCTTTGCGGTACTGCTCCTGCCGTACTCGATCGTCGGGCCGTTCACCGGCGTCCTGATCGACCGCTGGTGGCGACAGCGGATCCTGTGGATCGGCGGACCGGTTCGGGCGCTCGGAGCGCTCATCGCGGCAATCGCGGTCTTCGGCGGTGTCCACGGGGCGCCGCTCTATGTGATTGCACTGGTCTCGCTCTCCTTCGGACGCTTCGTCCTCGCCGCGCTCAGTGCTGCGCAGCCGCACGTCGTCACCACGAAGGAGCTCCCCACCGCCAACGCATTCAGCACCACCGCCGGAACCGTCGCCACCACGATCGGCGGCGCGGCCGCCCTGCTTCTGCGCGAGGGCGTGGGGGAGAGCAACCACGGTTACGGGGTGATCGGATTCTGTGCACCGGTCTTCTACGTCGCGGCCGGTCTGGTCGCGGTCCGGTTCGCCATCACTGCGCTAGGCCCGGATGACGCCGAGCGCGCGGCGAGGCAGCGCGTCGGGGAGATCGCCCGGGAGCTGCGCGCCGCGGGGCAGCATGTCCGCGCGCGGCCCGAGGTCTTCCACTACCTCAGTGCGATCGGCATGGTCCGGCTCTGCCATGGCATCACGACCGTCTGCACAGTGCTGCTGTATCGCAACTACTTCCACAACGTCGGTGTCTTTCGCGCGGGACTAAGTGGCCTGGCCCTCATCGTCGTCGCCACCGCGGTCGGCGGCGCGCTCGCCGCCT
>DASXYU010000120.1:0-8011 GCA_036502295.1 Jatrophihabitans sp.
TCCCGCTCTCCAACTGGACCGAGCTCGACATCTGGAGCTACATCGAGCGGGAGAACATCGAGCTCCCCTCGCTCTACTACGCCCACCGCCGCCGGGTGGTCGAACGCGACGGCATGCTGCTCGCGGTGAACCGGTTCATCCAGCCCGCCGAGGACGAGACCGCCTACGAGCAGTTGGTGCGCTACCGCACTGTCGGCGATGCCACTTGCACCGGCTGTGTCGAGTCAAGTGCGACCGATGCCGCCGCAGTCGTCGCCGAGGTCGCCGCGGCGCGCCTCACCGAACGCGGCGCGACCCGCGCCGATGACAGGATCAGCGAGGCCGGTATGGAAGACCGCAAGAAGGAGGGGTACTTCTAATGTCCTCCTCCGCTTCGCAGCTACTGCGCATCGCCACCGCCGGTTCAGTGGACGACGGCAAGTCCACCCTCATCGGACGCCTGCTCTTCGACAGCAAGGCGATCTTCGAGGATCAGCTCTCGGCGGTCGAGCACACGAGCCACGCCCGCGGCCACGACGCGCCGGACCTGTCGCTGCTCACCGACGGCCTGCGCGCCGAGCGGGAGCAGGGCATCACGATCGACGTCGCCTACCGCTACTTCGCGACGCCGAAGCGGAAGTTCATCATCGCCGACACTCCGGGGCACATCCAGTACACCCGGAACATGGTCACCGGCGCCTCGACCGCCGACGTGGCGCTCATCCTGATTGACGCCCGCAATGGCGTGCTCGAGCAGTCCCGACGGCACGCCTTCCTCGCCTCACTGCTCGGTATCCCCCACCTCGTCCTCTGCATCAACAAGATGGACCTGGTCGACTTCAGCCAGGAGCGCTTCGAGGAGATCCGCGCCGACTTCCGCCGCTTCGCCACGAAACTCGAGGTGAACGATCTGACGTTCATCCCGATGTCGGCGCTCTCCGGTGACAACGTCGTGGCCCGCAGCGAAGCGATGCCCTGGTACGAGGGCGCCGCGCTGCTGCACCACCTCGAGGACCTGCACGTCGCCAGCGACCACAACCTCATCGACGCGCGCTTTCCCGTGCAGTACGTGATCCGGCCGCAGAAGTCGTCCTCGGCGGACCTACACGACTTCCGCGGCTACGCCGGCACGGTCTCCGGCGGGACCTTCAAGGCCGGCGACGAGGTCACCGTCCTCCCCTCCGGTTTCTCCACCACGGTGAAGGCGGTCTGGGGTCCGGGCGGTGCGGCGCTGCCTGAGGCGTTCGTCGGGCAGGCCGTGACGATCGAACTCGACGACGACATCGACATCGCCCGCGGTGATCTCATCTGCCGTCCCGCGAACCGGCCGCACAGCGGACAGGACATCGATGCGATGCTGTGCTGGTTCGACTCTGATGCCTCGCTCGATACGAGCAGGACGTACTCGATCCTGCACACCACGCGCCTGACCCGCACCGCGGTGAGGTCGCTGGAGTACCGCCTGGACATCAATTCACTGCACCGCGATGAGACGGCCCCGACGCTTGCCCTGAACGAGATCGGCCGGGTGCGGTTGAGGACGCAGACGCCGCTGCAGTTCGACGCGTACCGCCGCAACCGCGACACCGGCGCCTTCATCCTCATCGACGAGGCGACGAACAACACCGTCGCGGGCGGCATGATCCTCGGGCCGGCGCTGAATGAGAGCAACGTCGTCTGGCACGGCGGAGCGGTCACCCGGGAGCAACGCCCGACAAGGGGACTCACGGTGTGGCTCACCGGCCTCTCCGGCTCGGGCAAGTCGAGCGTTGCGGTAGAGCTGGAGCGGCGCCTCGTCGCGTCGGGACGTCCCGCCTACCGTCTCGACGGCGACAACTTGCGGCACGGCCTGAACAGCGACCTCGGCTTCAGCGCGGTCGCCCGGGTCGAGAACGTTCGGCGCGTCACCGAGGTGGCGAAGCTGCTCGCCGACGCGGGTGTGATCGCCGTCGTCTCACTCGTCTCGCCGTATCGCTCTGACCGCGACGCGGCGCGTGCCTCCCACGAGGAGTTCGATCTGCCATTCATGGAGGTCTTCGTCGACACTCCGCTGGAGATCTGCGAGCAGCGCGACCCGAAGGGCATGTACGCGCGTGCGCGTGCCGGCGAGATCGCGGACTTCACCGGCATCAGCGCCCCCTACGAGGCGCCGCAGTCGCCTGACCTGCTGCTACGGCCTGAGGACGGCGACCCCGTCACGATGGCGCAGATCATCCTCGACCGTGTCGAGCGGCTTATCTAGTGTCCATGCGCCCCACCGACGCGCGGCTGGCTGCGCGCTTGGCTGACGTGGCCGGAGATCTGCTGCTGCAGCTGCGCGCATCGTCGGGGTTGAGCGGCAAGGACCTCGGCAGGGCGGGCGATCTCGAGTCGAACGAGCTGTTGCTGCAGGAACTCGCAGCGGCGGTGCCCGATGACGCCGTCCTCTCCGAGGAGTCGGCCGACTCCCCCGCCCGACTCGATGCCGACCGGGTCTGGATCATCGACCCGCTCGACGGAACTCGCGAGTACGGCATGGTGGCCGAGGACCGTACCGACTGGGCCGTGCACGTCGCGCTCTGGGAGCGGTCAGCGGGCTTGAGCGGCCGCGGTGCGATCACCGCCGCCGCAGTGTCTCAGCCGGCCCTGAGCGCGATCTACTCCACGGATGGTGTGGCGGCGACCCTCGGCCGTGTCGCGGCGGGGTCTGATCGTCCTGCCCGGCTTCTGGTGAGCGACTCGCGCCCTCCTGCATGGGCGACGCCGGTGGCTGAGCGTTTCGGCGCGGAGTTGGTGCCGATGGGCTCTGCCGGGGCGAAGGCGATGGCCGTGGTGCGTGGCGAGTACGACGGCTATCTGCACGACGGTGGCCAGTGGGAGTGGGACTCGGCGGCGCCGGTGGGCGTGGCGCTCGCCGCGGGGCTGCACGCCAGCAGGATCGACGGCTCCGAGTTGCTCTACAACAGCGCGCATCCCTATCTGCCGGATCTGCTCATCTGCCGGGCAGAATTCGCCGACGTTCTGCTCGCCGCGATCGCCGACGCCACGGCCTGAGCTCAGCTTTTGGTCTGGAGTCCGGGTATCGCCTGACTCAAGACCAAAAGTTCGTGTGATAGCCATACAGAATGGTTTCGGCGTTGATCCCCCCAGTGGTCCTCGAGTCCGCCGAACTGACCGCACTGCGGTACGAGGTCCGGCAGTTCCTCGTCGAGCAGATCTCGGCCGGGGCGTTCGTCCCCCACGTCGACACGTGGCTGACCCGAACGGATCGCGCATTCACACTCGAGCTGGCTCGCCGCGGACTGCTCGGCATGGTGGTGCCGACCGAGTACGGCGGCGGCGGGCGCACCTTCCTCGAGCGTTTCGTCGTCACCGAGGAACTGCTCGCGGCGGGCGCACCCGTAGCCGGTCACTGGATCGCGGACCGACAGATCGCCCCGTCCTTGCTGAAGTACGGCACCGAGGAGCAGAAACTGGCATTCCTGCCCGGCATCTGTCGCGGCGAGATCTTCTTCGGTATCGGCATGAGCGAGCCCGACTCGGGCTCGGACCTGGCGTCGGTGCGCACTCGCGCCGAGCAGGTCGAGGGAGGCTGGCGGCTCTCCGGCACGAAGGTCTGGACGTCGGGGGCGCATCACGCGGACGGGTTCTTTGCCCTCGCCCGCAGCGCGCCCCTCGACCCTCCCCCGGCGACTACGCCCTCATTGCCGGGAGTACCGCCATTAGACCGGCACGACGGGCTGAGCCAGTTCATCGTCGACCTGCACGACCCGGCGGTGACGATCCGCCCGATCGTCTCGATGGGCGGCGGGCATCACTTCAACGAGGTGCACCTGGACGGTGTCTTCGTCCCGGATTCACGGGTGCTCGGCCGGGTCGGGGACGGCTGGAAGCAGGTTACCTCCGAGCTCGGCTTCGAACGCAGCGGGCCGGAACGGTTCCTCTCGACGTGGCGGCTGCTGCAAGCAGTCGCAGCGCGTGCCGGGACACAGACGCTGCCCGCAACTCCCGAACTGGGGGCGCTCGTCGCGCGGACCGCGGCGCTGCACCAGATGTCGCTTGCGGTCTCCACCGCGCTTGAGGCGCGAGCGCCGGCGGACACCGCGGCCGCGGTGGTGAAGGTGCTCGGCACCGCACATGAGGGCGACATCGCCGAGTTCGCAGACCACCTGCTCGCCTCCGGAGAGGCGGACGACGAGCTGCAGGTGCTGCTCGACACTGCTCTGCTGCAACGCCCCGGCTTCACGTTGCGCGGCGGTACGAACGAGATCCTGCATGGCGTCATCGCCCGCGGACTGGGGTTGCGATGAGTCTGGTTCAGCGCGTCGCCCCCGACGCGGAGCTCGTCACGATGCTCACCGGCTTCTTCGAGGACTACCGCACAGCGCGAGGCCATGTCGGTGCGGAGGTCGACTTCGACGCGGCGCTCTGGGCGGCGCTGCAGGAGCTGGGACTGAGCAGGCTCACCGCACCCGAGTCCGAGGGTGGTAGCGGCGCAGGATGGGCCGAGGCCGCGACGCTGCTCGGCCTCGCTGCGGGTGCGGCGGCGCCGGTCCCACTGGTCGAGCACGACCTGCTGGCCGGATGGCTACTACGCCTCGCCGGAGTGCCGGCCACCGATGGGCGGCTGCGCACCGCGGTACGAACCGACTCAGAGGACGCAGTGTGCGCGGTGCCGTACGCGCACGATGCCGTCTCGATCGTGGTGCTGAACCGACACGATGGACGGACCTTCGTCAGCGACATTCCGGCCAGCGAACTGACGATCACGCCAGGACGCAATCGTGCGGGCGAGCCGTATGACGTGGTTGATCTTTCCGGTGTCCGCTCAGGCATGCAGGTTGCGGACGAGACGTGGCTGCAGTTCCAGCTGCGCGGCGCGCTCGCCAGATCCGCGCAGATCGCCGGCGGTATGGAGCGGGCGCTCGAGGTCGTCAGCCGGCACGCGAACGAACGCGTGCAGTTCGGCCGTCCTCTTGGCAAGTTCCAGGCCGTGCAGAACATGATCAGCGACATCGCCACCGAGACCGCGCTCACCCGGGCAGCGGTCGACAGCGCGATCGCACGCGTCGCACGGTCGGATTGGAGCGACGCGGGTATCGAGTTCTTCGTCGCTACCGCCGCGTCGTGCGCCGGACATGCGTCCTCGACGGTGGTCCGCAACGCGCATCAGGTGATCGCCGCGATCGGGACGACCCTGGAGCACGAACTGCACACCCTCACGCTGCCGATCCTCGCCAGGCGCGGGGAGTTCGGTTCGGTGCGGTCGTGGGACGAGCGGCTGACCCGACTCGCGGCGGCGGCGGGCGACAATCTGTGGGCGTTGGTCACCACAGGCGTCC
Organism: Jatrophihabitans sp.; assembly: GCA_036502295.1. Lineage (GTDB taxonomy): Bacteria > Actinomycetota > Actinomycetes > Mycobacteriales > Jatrophihabitantaceae > DASXYU01. The sequence goes on from DASXYU010000120.1 coordinate 5,301, forward strand.
CCTCGGTTTAAGGTGTGAACACGGGTATCACCGGCCAATGACGACACGGCGGCCCTCCTACTGCTTCCGAGTAGAGAGAGGCTGCAATGGCTGACTCCATCGACATTCCGTTCATCGACGCGACGAGCGCCACCGGCGACGAACTTGTCGCCGGCCTTCGCCACAGTTCGTCCGTGTTTCTCAGTGGCCTGCCGTGGCTCGCGTCGAGCCTTGATTCGCTGATGCGTTCCTCGCGCGACTTCTTCGACCTGCCGGAGACGGAGAAGGTCGCCTATCAGTGGGACGGCGTGCCGCCATGGCAGGGCTGGCAGCCGCTGTACCAGGGCGGCACGGGTACAACGAGCGCAGCACCGATGGAACGCTTCGAGGTCGCGCTGCCCAATCCCGACGCCTTCGATTCGCGCGACATCTGGGCCGCGACGTTCAGGCAATGGCCCGCGGAGCCAGCGACGATGATGCCGAGTTGGGCGGCGTACTACCTGAAGATGCGCGAGCTCTCGATCCGGCTCGTCACCCAGATCGCCGAGTCATTGGAGCTGCCCGCCGCCGACCTACCGGCCTGGACCACCGACCAGCATGCGAATCTCTGCGTCAACCACTACCTGGCCCAGGACGCCGCGCCCACCAGCGGGCAGGAGCGCAACCGCGCGCACACCGACATCGGTGGCATTACCCTGCTCTGGGGCGAGAACACGACGGGCGGACTCCACGTCCAGAAACCGGACACCGGTGAGTGGGTGCCGGTCGAGTTCCCGCCCGACACGGTGTTGCTGCAGGCCGGCGACCTGCTGCACCTCTGGACGAACGGTCTCATCCCGAAGAACAACCACCGCGTGGTGAACCCCTCCGAGTGGCCCGCGCCCGAGCGGTATTCGGTCGTCTACTTCCACCACCCCGACCTCGAGACGTGGGTGGCTCCGGTGACGAAGGACGCGGCGGACGGAGTCACCGCGCGCGACCACGTCCTCGCGAGGCAGACAAGCGCCTACTCGACGTGAGGACGACCGTGGATCAGATCGAACCGTCGGTGGAGGTCCTCGCCCGTCTGCTGGAGGTCATCGAGGACGACATCGTCCCGTTGACGCGTGCCGGCGTCGCAGCCGGCAACAAGCTCTTCGGCGCCGCCGTGGTGCGCAAGTCCGACCTGTCGCTGGTGCTGGCCGGGACGAACAACGAGACGGCGAGCCCGCTATGGCACGGCGAGATCCATACCATCGCGCAGTTCTTCGACCTCGCCAGTCATCCTGCGCCTGACGAGTGCGTCTTCCTTGCTACTCACGAACCGTGCTCGTTGTGCCTCTCGGGGATCACGTGGTCGGGGTTCGACAACTTCGCCTACCTGTTCAGTCACCGCGACTCCGCGGACTCCTTCGCGATTCCGTATGACATCGCCATTCTGAAGGGAGTCTTCGCGGTGCCCGATCCGGACCGGGCCGAGGCAGACCCGACACGGGATCTCTACAACCGCAGCAACGAGTACTTCGTCTCGACCGATCTCATGCCTGCTGCGGCCGAGCATCTGCCCGAGGTGCTGGCTCGGCTCACGGCGACCTATGACGACCTGTCGGCGACCTACCAAAGGCACCCCGGGAAAGGGAACATCGCACTGGCGTAATCGTTCGTTTTACCCGTTCTGCGATCACGATTCGCGCAGTGGAATGAGCTGCCACCTTCACTGGCTCCACTCGTTCCGCAAAGGTCTCCATGTTTCGCTTCGCCCGCCCGCGCCGTTTCGTCCTACTCATCTCCTGCGTCACCGGTGTCGTCACCGCACTGGCCGCGACACTCGCCGGTACTAGCGTCGCGCACGCGGCGACATCCTCCCACATTCTCTCGGGCGGACCTTTCGCCGGCCGTCCGCTGTACGTCGATCCGAATACGTCGGCCGCCAGTGCCGCAGCCGCGACGACGAACACGACGACAAAGACGCTGCTGACCAAACTCGCGGGCGTTCCCCAGGCGACCTGGGTCGTCGGAGGTACGGCGTCCTCAGCTGCGAGCGTGGTGTCGAGTCGCGTCTCGGCGGCGGCGGGTGCCGGCGCGGTCACCGAGTTCGTCGTCTACAACATCCCGCATCGCGATTGCAGTGGCGGGCAGTCCTCCGGGGGCGCCGCGTCGGCTAGCGCTTATCAGTCCTACGTCGCCGCGATCGCTGCCGCCCTGAAGGGCGCGCATGCCATCGTCGTCCTCGAGCCCGATTCGTTGGCCGACCTCAGCTGCCTCACCGCAGCACAGCAGACCGAGCGGCTGAGCCTGCTTAAGCAGGCTGTGGCCACACTGGCCGGTACCGGTGCCCAGGTCTATCTCGACGGCGGCCACTCCGGGTGGCAGAGCGCGAGCACGATGGCCAACCTGTTGATCAAGGCAGGAATCGTGAACGCCCGTGGGTTCGCGCTCGACGTCTCCAACTTCGCCCCGGCTGCCGTGGAGGTCATCTACGGCACGGCCATCTCGTCCCTGGTCGGCTGGAAGCGGTTCGTCGTCGACACCTCGCGCGACGGCACGAGCCCGATGGTCGCCGGTTGGTGCAACCCGTCGGGCGCATCTCTCGGCATCCTGCCCGGTGTTGCGACCGGGAATGCGGTAGCGGATGCCTTCCTGTGGCTCAAACACCCCGGTGAGTCAGACGGCGTATGCGGCACGAGCACCAGCCCGGCGGGTCAGTTCGACTCGACTCTCGCGCTCAACCTCGCCCACACCGCAGGTTGGTA
>DASXYU010000121.1:0-16836 GCA_036502295.1 Jatrophihabitans sp.
CAATCAACGGGCCGCGCCGGGGGCTGTCCTGGCGGACCCGGCGCGGCCCGACACCCAGATTAAGGCACTGTCCTTAAGTTGGCTAGTACCAGTGATCACGCCTGCAGGTAGGACGGCGGCGGGGTGCCGTCGAGTGCCAGCGCCAATGCGGCGCGAGCGGTGAGGGGGCCGACGAGATTGCCGGTGCCGTTGTAGCCGCCGGCCGCGACGACCCCGTCCTCGACCTGGGCGCAGAGTGGCCGCCCGTCCTCGGTAAAGCCGACAGAGGCCGCCCAGCGGTGGGTGATCCCGACAGGCTCACCGGCGAACCGCGCCGCGACGCCGTCGAGGTACTGCTGGATCGGCTCGCTGGGAGTGTCCTGATGCGTCCACTCGTCCTCGGCGAAGCGATCGCGACCGCCGCCGATCGCGATGACGCCGCTCGGATCCTGCTGCGCGTAGTCATAGCCCCAACGGCCGTAGACCGGGCAGGGCAACCGCGCGGCCGCGACCGGCGCGGTGGCCACCATCTGCAGCCGTGCAGTCCGTATCCGTCCGACCAGCTGCGGCAGCAGGGCCTCGAGCTTGCCGTCGGCCGCCACCACGACCGCCGCCGCGGAGATGACACCCCGCTCGGTCGTGACCCGTCCTGCCTCGATGGCTGTGACCCGCGTCTGCTCATGTAGAACGGCGCTACCCGCGACGGCGAGAACTTCGCCGAGGACGCGGCGGGCCGGGTTCACCGCGGCGTCGTCGGGGAGGAACAACCCGCTGCCGAGATCGCCGCCGTACTCCTGCACCGCGATGCCATGCGCGCGCATCGCGGCGGCTTGCAGCGCACAGTCGGCCACGTCGCGCTGCCGGTCAGCCGCCTCGTCCTCGTCGAGCGGATCGCCGGGCAACCCGGCGAGGCGGATCGAGCCGGTACGACGCACGACCCTGGGGCCGAGCAGCGACGCGAGGCGGTCGATCTCGGCGAGCGTGTCCCGGTAGAGCGACACCGCCGCTTCCTCGCCCCAGAGTTCGATCGAGGTGTGTAGCGGGTCCTCCGGTCCGGCGATGAGGAATCCGCCGTTGCGCCCAGCGGCACGGCCGGCGACCCTGCCCGCATCCACGCCCACCACCGACAGGCCATGCTCTACGGCTGCCGCCACCGCGGCGAGGCCCGAACCCCCGAGGCCGATCACGCAGACATCGGCAGTCGTGTCGCCTGGCAGCGGTGGCAGACCTTCCCACGAAGCCACGAAGGGGTTCTCGTCCCAGAAAGGGCGGTTCGCCGTCATGCGAGCCTCATACGACCGCGACCTCGGACTTGCCCAGCACGACGATGCCGCTCTCGGTGACGTGATAGCGCTTGCGGTCGGCGGCGAGGTCGACGCCGATCCGGGCGCCGTCGGGGACGACGACGTCCTTGTCGATGATCGCTCGGCGCACCACGGCGCCGCGCCCGATCTTCGCGCCGTCCATCACCACCGCGCCGTCGACGACGGCATCCACATCGACGCGCACCCCGCGCGAGATGACGCTGCTGCGCACCGTGCCACCGGCGATGATCGTCCCTGCCCCCACGACGGACTCCTGGGCGCGGCCGTCCTGCACGAACTTCGCCGGCGGCAGCTGCGCATGCTGGGTGTAGATCGGCCATTCGTGGTTGTAGAGGTTGAAGATCGGATGCACCGCGACGAGGTCCATGTGCGCGTCGTAATAGGCATCGATCGTTCCGACGTCGCGCCAGTAGCCGCGGTCGCGGTCGGTCGCGCCGGGGACGTCGTTGTCGGCGAAGTCGTACACGTGGGCGCCGCCCGCGGCGACCATCATCGGCATGATGTTGCCGCCCATGTCGTGCACGGAGTCTTGGTTGTTGGCGTCCTCGCGCAGTGCTTCGAGCAGGGCCGAGGTGGTGAACACGTAGTTGCCCATCGAGGCGAAGGAGATGTCGGGGGCATCGGGCAGACCAGGAGGGTCCGCGGGCTTCTCGAGGAACCGCCGCACAGTGCCCTCGGCGGTGGCTTCGATCACGCCGAAGGCATGCGCCTCGGCCCGCGGGACGCGGATGCCTGCGACGGTGGCGGCGGCACCGGAGTCGATGTGCTGCTCCACCATCTGCCCCGGGTCCATCCGGTACACGTGGTCGGCGCCGAAGACGACGATGTAGTCGGGCTTGTCGTCATAGATCAGGTTGGAGGATTGCAGGATCGCGTCCGCGCTACCCGTGTACCAGCGCGGCCCGAGCCGCTGCTGCGCAGGCACCGTGGTCACGTAGTTGTTCACCAGCGTCGAGAGCTGCCATGTCTGCGTGATGTGCCGGTCGAGGGAGTGCGACTTGTACTGGGTGAGGACGCAGATCCGTAGCAGGTTCGCGTTGACGAGATTACTGAGGACGAAGTCGATGAGACGGTAGTTGCCCCCGAACGGCACCGCGGGCTTCGCGCGGTCGGCGGTGAGGGGCCAGAGACGCTTGCCCTCGCCGCCCGCCAGCACCACCGCCAGCACCCGCGGATCACGCGCCACCCTCGACCCCCTCGCTCTCCATCTACCTGTGACCCTAGCGATGTTCCGACTCGTTACGCCGCGTCGCATACCCGGAGTTCGTTAGGGTCGATGACGCGTGAGCAACTCGGTCCCCGGGGTATGAAACGCAAGGGATGACCTGCAAAGCGAGCGACCGCGAACGCTCGAACGAAGAAAGGTAGATCCGTGCGCGTCGGCATGCTGAGCAAGGAGTACCCGCCCGAGATCTACGGCGGCGCCGGCGTCCACGTCGAGTTCCTGGTGCGTGAGCTGCGCGCGCTGCCCGAACTCGCGGCGCCCGGAGCGGTGCAGGTGCACTGCTTCGGCGGCAGCCGCCCAGAATCCGACGTGCGCTCCTTCGAGGTACCGCCGCAACTGGTCAACGCCAATGCCGCGTTGCAGACGCTGGCGACGGACGTGGAGATCGCCGCCGCGCTCGAGGGTCTTGACGTGCTCCACTCGCATACCTGGTACGCGAACCTCGCCGGCGTCCTCGGTGCCCAACTGCACGGCGTGCCCCACGTCCTCACCGCACACTCGTTGGAACCGCAGCGGCCATGGAAGGCCGAGCAACTCGGCGGCGGGTACCGCATCTCCTCCTGGGCGGAGCGGCAGGCGTACGAGAGCGCCGAGGCCGTGATCGCCGTCTCGGACGGCATGCGCGACGACGTCCTCGCCGCCTATCCGTTCGTCGACCCGCGCCGTGTGCATGTGATTCACAACGGTATCGACACCGAGCTCTACGCACCTGTCGAGGAGGACGACCTGCTCTCCGGCTTCGGCATCGACGCCTCGCGTCCGTACGCGATATTCGTCGGACGTATCACCCGGCAGAAGGGGCTGAGCCACTTCATCCGCGCAGCCGAGCAGTTCGCCCCGGAGATCCAGCTCGTGATCTGTGCCGGCGCGCCGGATACACCGGAGATCGCCGACGAGGTCGAGAGCGGTGTCGCCGCCCTATCGGCGAAGCGCAGCGGCGTGGTGTGGGTGCGCGACCAGGTCTCGCGCGCCGAGCTGCCGCAGCTGCTGTCTCACGCCACCGTCTTCGTCTGCCCGTCTATCTATGAGCCGCTCGGCATCGTGAACCTCGAGGCGATGGCGTGCGAGACGGCAGTGGTCGGCAGCGCCGTCGGCGGCATTCCGGAGGTCGTCGAGGACGGCGTCACGGGGCTGCTCATCCCTTACTCCGAGGTCCCTGCGGCCGAGTTCGAAGCAGGCATCGCCGAGGCGGTGAACGCGCTCTGTGGTGACCCGCAGCGCGCGGCGGCGATGGGACAGGCAGGTCGCAAGCGCGCGATCACCGAATTCAGCTGGAGCACCATCGCCCGCAAAACGTACGAGTTGTATACCTCCCTGCGGTGATCGAGTAGGCCGAAGGCGGCGTCGAGCTCAGAGGCGCCCTTCGCTACCCGCTGCTCAGGGCGCACGTCTGGACGTAGTTGGCGAGCAGTCGGGCGCCGTAGCCGGTGGCACCCTTGCTGATCCAGCCGTCGGCCTTCGACGAGCGGGCGGGGCCGGCGATGTCGAGATGCACCCAGGGGACGTCGGCGACGAAAGGTCGCAGAAAGAGCGCCGCGGTGATCGCACCAGGGTTGCCGGGCGAGTTGTTCGCATCGGCCACGTCGGAGGAGAGCGTGTCGATGTAGTCCTCCACGATCGGCATCCGCCACAACGGCTCACCGGCCGCCTCACCCGCAGCGAGGAAGTCCTTCGCGAGTCGGTCGTCAGTGGCGAAGAGACCCCCGATCCGCAGGCCGAGCGCCGACTTCATCGCGCCGGTGAGGGTGGCGACGTCAACGAGAAGGGTCGGTCGCAGCGTTGTCGCGGCGTAGGCCATCGCGTCGGCGAGGACGATCCGTCCTTCGGCGTCGGTGTTGCCGATCTCGCTGGTGCGACCGCCGTAGTGCCGCACCACATCTGAGGGGCGGTAGGAGGTAGCCCCGAAGGAGTTCTCCGCCGACGGGATCAGCGCGGTGACACGTACCGGCAGCTTGCGCTGAGCAATAAGCCGCATCGCCGCGAGGACGGCGGCGGCCCCGGACATGTCGGTCTGCATGGTCTTCATGCTGTCGCCGGGTTTGAGGTTGAGACCACCGGTGTCGAAGGTGATGCCCTTGCCGACGAGGACGAGGTGCTGCCGCGGCGAGACGGGCTTCTCGGGCTCGTAGGCCGCCTCGATGAGGCGTGGAGCTGACGGCGAACCCGCACCGACGGCGAGGATGCCGCCGAAGTCGTTCGCCGTGAGCCAGCGTTCGTTGCGGGCCGTCACCTTGACGCCGTGGCGCGACAGGGAACGGGCCTGGGCCGCAAGCCATTCGGGGTTCTTCATGGCGGCCGGCATGTTGGCGAGGTCGCGTGCCCAGGCGGTGGCCTGCGCGTTCTGGCGTCCTGCCGCAAGGTACGGACGACTCTCGGCGGTGACGCCGGTGAGAGTGACGATTGTCGGTTCGGGCGTCGTGTCGGTGATCGCCTTGAACGTATAGCTCGCGAGGATCAGGCCCTCGACGAAGGCGGTAAGACGCTCGCCGCTGAGCGAGGAGACGTCGAATGCCGGTGACCCGCCCGGTAACGACGCGGCATGCTTGGCGCCTTCCGTCCTGAGCTCTGCGATCGGTGCGCGACGGATCCTCTCGGCCGAGTCGGATTTAGCCACCCGTACATCGATCACAACGCCCATCCTGCCCACTCCCGCGTGTCGCCATGCATTCTCGGTGGCGACTCAACCTGCACGATGCTACGCAAGCGCTGTCCGGGCCCTACAAAGACTTCGGCCCCAGCCGCATTGCGGCTGGGGCCGAGTGAGTCAGCAGAGGTCAGCTGACGACGTTCTTGAGAGCATCACCGAGGGCGCTGGCCTCGTCCGGGGTCATCTCGACGACGAGACGTCCGCCGCCTTCGAGGGGAACCCGCATCACGATTCCGCGTCCTTCTTTGGTGACCTCGAGCGGGCCGTCGCCCGTCCGCGGCTTCATGGCCGCCATGCGTACCTCCTCGATCCAGCGTGCCGGCTTGCCCGATCAGGCACGCCGCTTCGGAACATTCTCCCCGATAACACGCCGCAGTCCCAAACCCGGGGTCGGAAACCTCAGGACACGTGCCGTATTCGTTACTTGCCGGGACTTCTCGCCCGCCAGCAGGTGACGATGTGGTCATCGACGATGCCGGTCGCCTGCATCAGGGCGTACGCCGTGGTCGGGCCGACGAAACGCAGGCCGCGCCGCTTGAGTTCCTTCGCCATCGCGATGGATTCCGGCGAGGTGGAGGCGACGTCCTGCAGTGTCTTCGGGCGCACGTGTGTGGCAGGCGCGAACGACCAGAGCAGGTCGTCGAAGCCCTCGGGGACGTTGTCGAGGACGGCCCGGGCGTTGCCGATCGTGGCCTCGATCTTGGCGCGATTGCGAACGATTCCGGCATCCGTGAGTAGACGCTCCACATCCGCTTCGGTATAGGCGGCGACGGTGTCGAGGTCGAAGTCTGCGAACGCCTGACGGAACGCGGGGCGCTTGCGCAGAATGATCAGCCAGGAGAGGCCGGACTGGAACGCCTCGAGGCTCACTCGTTCGAAGAGGGCGCGGTCGCCATGCAGGGCGGCGCCCCACTCTTCGTCGTGATAGCCGACGTACTCCGGCGTCGAGTCGGCCCAGCCGCAGCGAACCGCGGTGGTGGTCGAGCTCCCCCGTAGCTCAACCACCGGAGTGCTTCAGGCGGGCGATCTCGGCGTCGCGTTGCCGCAGTTCGGCGGCGAGTCGGTCCAGTAGCTGGTCGGTCTCGGCGAAGCGGTAGCCGCGCAGCGCCACCGGGAGCCGCAGCGACTCAAGGTCATCAGCGGAGACGGCGTGATCGGTGTCGGCGAGCCACACCGGGTTGTCTCGAACGGGGGGCGCGATCTGCTCGCCCGCGGGTAGGAAGCGCGCGAAGAGGAAGAAGAGGACGAGGACGACCCCGACCGCCAGCACCCCGTACAGCACGACGCTCATCGACGTGCTCGCTGCGCTGCGCTCGCCGACGAGGCTCGGGACATACGGTCTCCCTGATTCGCTCCGCACGCGTCGCTCATGTGGTGAATCCTGACACGAGTGCCGCGAACGCGTCATCCACCGTCCTCACCCGATGTAGCGCCTTCAGCGCGACCGGGCGGACGAAGCCGCGGTCGTAGAGCGCGTCGATGAACGTCCAGAGCGGGTCGTAGAACCCGTCCGGATCCAGGACGACCACCGGCTTGCCGTGCATACCCAGCGCATGCGACGTCCAGACCTCGAAGAGCTCTTCCAGGGTGCCGATGCCTCCGGCCAGCGCAATGAAGCCGTCAGAGCTGTCGTCCATGATCCGCTTACGCTCGCGCATCGTCTGCACGACGATGAGTTCGTCTGCGTCGGTGTCGGCGACCTCGAGCGGAACCAGGTGCTCGGGGATCACGCCGAGGGTGTGCGCGCCGCCTGCTCGGGCAGCCCGTGCGACGGCGCCCATCATCGAGGCGTTGCCGCCGCCGGAGACGAGCGAGTGGCCGTCCTCGGCGATCCGTGCGCCGACGGCTGCGGCAAGGTCGAGGTACTTCGGATCGATGCCCTCGGCCGAGGCACAGTAGACGCAAATCGAGGCCACTAGTGCGCCTCGTCAATCAGATACAGCGAGGCCACTAGTGCGCCTCGTCGATCGGGAACCAGTCGCTTGCCATCAGGTGCTGTTCTCCGTCGGGTGCAGGTGGGCGGGGTAGTCGGCGACGGCACGCTGCTCGGCAAGTTCCTGCGCCGAGCGTTCCTTGCTCGACGCGACGATGCGCGCCACGATCTCGTCGATGTCGTCGCTGAGGTGAATGAGGTCGAGGTCCGCGGCGCCGATCTTGTGTCCGTCCAGGACGGGACCGCGCAGCCAGTCGAGCAGACCCTGCCAGTACTCGGTGCCGTAGAGGATCACCGGGAAGCGGGTGACCTTGTGCGTCTGCACGAGGGTGAGGGCTTCGAAGGTTTCGTCCAGGGTGCCGAATCCGCCGGGGAGGATGACGAAGGCTTCGGCGTACTTCACGAACATGGTCTTGCGCGCGAAGAAGTAGCGGAAGTTGATGCCGATGTCGACCCACTGGTTGAGGTGCTGTTCGAACGGCAGCTCGATGCCGAGGCCGACGGAGACCCCACCGGCCTCGCAGGCTCCGCGGTTCACCGCCTCCATCGCGCCGGGGCCGCCGCCGGTGATCACGGCGTACCCGGCATCGGCCAGCGCCGCGCCGAGTTGCACACCGGCGGCGTACTCGGGGCTGTCGGGATGCGTACGGGCGGAACCGAAGACGCTCACTGCCTTCGGCAGTTCCGCGAGCAGCCCGAAGCCTTCGACGAATTCGCTCTGGATGCGCAGCACCCGCCACGGGTCCTCGTGCACCCATGTGGTGTCTCCGCCGGTGTCGAGCAGCCGCTGGTCTGCCGTTGTCGGCTCGACCTGCGTCCTGCGCCGGACCACGGGGCCGCGTCGCTGTTCCCGTCCGGTGCTCACACGTCACCGCTGAGGAATGCGGTCAGGACGGCCTCCGCCTCGGTGATCCGCGAGACGAGCACGTACTCCCCCTGCGTGTGCGCGACGTTCGGGTCACCCGGTCCGTAGTTCAGCGCGGGGATGCCGAGTTCGCCGAAGCGGGCGACGTCGGTCCAGCCGAACTTGGGCTGCGGCTGTCCCCCGACCACGGCGGCGAAGCGGCGCGCGAGGGGCGCGTCCAACCCCGGTCGGGCGCCCGGGGCGAGGTCGGTGAGGGTCACCTCGAAGCCGGCGAAGATCTCGCGGAGGTGCGCTTCGGCCTCTGCGCCGCTGCGGTCGGGGGCGAAGCGGTAGTTGACGGTCACCACGCACTCGTCGGGGACGATGTTGCCGGCGAGCCCGCCGCGGATGCCGACGGCATTGAGGCCCTCGCGATAGCTGAGGCCCTCGACCTGCGCCGTCCTCGGCTCGTAGGCGGCGAGCAGGCCCAGGACCGGGGCGGCGGCGTGGATCGCGTTGCTCCCCTGCCAGCTGTAGGCGCTGTGCGCCCGCACACCGCTGGTGCGGATCTCGGCGCGCAATGTCCCCTGGCAGCCGCCGGCGATGGTGCCTTCGGTGCCTTCGCCGAGGATCGCGAGGCCGCCGGCGAGCAGTTCGGGACGCTCGCGGGCGACGCGCCCCAGGCCGTTGCGCGCCGCCTCCACCTCTTCGCAGTCGTAGAGGACCCAGGTGACGTCGACGGTCGGGGTGAAGTCCGCGCTGCCGATGAGGTGGGCGATGCGCAGCATGACGGCCAGCCCGGACTTCATGTCGGAGGAGCCGCAGCCGTAGAGCCGGTCGCCGTCCAACCGCGAGGGGAGATTGTCGGCGAGCGGCACGGTGTCGAGGTGCCCGGCGAGGACGATCCGCTGCGGCTTGGCGAGTTCGGTGCGGGCGATGACGACGTTGCCGTCGCGGATCACCGTGAGTTCGGGCAGGACCCTGAGCGCGGCTTCGATGAGATCCGCGAGGTGCGCCTCGTTGCCGGAGACCGACTCGATGTCGACGAGGGCAGCGGTGAGCGCTACCGCGTCCTGCTTGAGGTCCAGCACAACGTCAGGCTATCGCCCGAACATCTCCTCTTTGTGCGGCGCAGGGCCGCTGCGAGTACCGATTTACAGCCCTCAGCAACACAAGGTGGAGCCGTTAGGGTGAGTGCGTGACTGAGACGCGCTCTGCTTGGGCCTACGGGCTCGCGACCCTGACCGGCTCCGGGCAGGTGCTCGACACCTGGTTTCCCGCTCCCGCCCTGGGTGAGGCGCCGGCCGACGCGAAGCCCGATGCCACGCTCGAAGCACTCAGCGGCGCACAGGGCAACGCCGAGGCGCGCGGGGTGCGCAGCGAGGTCGTCCTTGTGCAGCTCGACCTGGACGCGCCCCCCGCGACGGTCCCCGATGCATACCTACGGCTGCACCTGCTGAGCCACCGCCTGGCCCGTCCTCGCACGATCAACGTCGACGGCATCTTCGGGGTGTTGCCGAACGTGGTCTGGACGAACTTCGGCCCGTGTGCGGTCGATGACTTCGAGCAGACCCGGCTCGCGCTGCGCTGCCTCGGGCAGGTGACGGTCTTCGGGGTCGACAAGTTCCCGCGGATGACCGACTACGTGCTGCCGACCGGCGTGCGGATCGCCGACGCCGACCGGGTGCGCCTCGGCGCCCACCTCGCCCCGGGCACCACCGTGATGCACGAAGGCTTCTGCAACTACAACGCCGGCACCCTCGGAACCTCGATGGTCGAAGGACGCATCTCGGCGGGCGTCCTCGTCGGGGATGGCTCCGACATCGGTGGCGGCGCATCGATCATGGGCACCCTCTCCGGTGGAGGCAAGGAGCAGATAACCCTCGGCCAGCGTTGCCTGCTCGGCGCCAATTCGGGTCTCGGCATCAGCCTCGGCGATGACTGCGTGGTGGAGGCCGGCACGTACATCACCGCCGGCTCGAAGGTGAAGCTGCCCGACGGTCGCGTCGTGAAGGCGCTCGAACTCTCCGGGCAGAGCAACCTGCTCTTCATCCGTAACAGCGTCAGCGGTGGCCTCGAAGTGCGGTCGAGGACGGGGCAGGGCATCGAGCTGAATGCAGCGCTCCATGCCAACTGAGCGCGACGCCTCGCACGAAGCCACCAGGTGCGATGCCTCGCACGATGCCAACTAGGCGACGGCTGCTGGCGCTCCTGGCGGGCGTCCTCGTTGTGCTGCTCGTCGTCCTCGGCGTGCGTCTCATCTGGCACAAGGCGAAGAACGCGCTGACCTACCCGCACTGCACTGTTACCCAGCCCGCCTCCGGCGGCTCAGCCACCCAGACGGACGCGAGTGTGTCGACAACACAGTCCGCCGGCGAGGTCTCCTACGACGTGACCACTGATCAGGCTGCAGTGGCTTCGACGATGGTAGGCGTGGTCGCCGCGCGCGGACTGCCCGACCAGGCCGCCGTCCTCGTCCTCGCAGCGGCGTGGCAGGAGAGCAAACTGCGCAACCTCCCCGCGGGGTCCGGCGACCGCGACTCGATCGGGGTGTTGCAGCAGCGCCCCTCGCAGGGGTGGGGCAGTGAGGAACAACTCAGCGACGTGCAGTACGCGACGGGAAAGTTCCTCGACGCGTTGGTGAAGTTCGACGACTGGCAGACGGTGCCGCTTGCCGAGGCGATCCAGCGCGTGCAGATCTCGGCCGACGGCTCCGCGTACAACCAGCACGCGGATCAGGCGCGCGTGCTGGCGCTGGCGTTGCTCGGCAAGCCGGCGGAGTCGATCAGCTGCACCTTCGACAAGCCCACGCTGGTGGCGACGGCGCAGACCGTCGCCGATCAGGTGGCGGGTGACCTTCCGGTGAAAACCCCGACGGTGCAGGACGACGCGGTCCTCGTGCCGGGCGCGGGAAACCAGACCATCGCCTGGTTCATCGCCAACGCCGACCGACTCGGGATCGATAGCGTGCAGCACGGTAGGCGCGAGTGGAGTCGCGCGCAGGGCTGGGGCGAGATCAACTGCGACTGCACCGAGTATGACAAAGCCGTGGCCGCCATCATGGCGACCACGGCTCCGACGACGTCCTAGGTCAGTGCTCTTCGCCTCGAGGACTCAGTCCCTTGACGAAGGCGGGGTCGTTCTCGGTCTTGCCGACCTTCGACGCGCCGCCGGGCGAGCCCAGGACCTCGAAGAAGTCGACGTTGGCCTGCGTGTAGTCCTTCCACTTCTCCGGGAGGTCGTCCTCGTAGAAGATCGCCTCGACCGGGCACACCGGTTCGCAGGCGCCGCAATCGACGCACTCATCCGGATGGATGTAAAGCATCCGGCCGCCCTCGTAGATGCAATCGACAGGGCATTCCTCGATGCAGGCCTTATCCAGGAGGTCGACGCACGGTTCGGCGATCACGTAAGTCACTGCAGTCCTCCGCGACGGGGTTCAAGTCCGAACCGCTTGCGGGCTCGGCGATCAGTTCTTGTGTCTCGGCGTTTAGTATGCCGGTCGTGCTAAAGCCTAACTGGATCGGTCGGCGGGTGAGCATCCGGCTCGCGGTTAGCGACCGGTTCGCCGACGTCGTCGGCGACCTCCTGGATCTGACCGACGAGCGCGGAGTCGTCGAGACCCGTGGTGGGCTGGTCGAGGTTCTGTTGGGTGATGTGGCGATTGCGAAGTTGGTGCCGCCCTCGACGGGCGACGAACTCAACCTTGAGGCGGTCGCGGCCGACGGCTGGCGGCCGGCCGAGTCGGAGTGGCTCGGCGGCTGGCTGCTACGAGCCAATTTCGGCTTCACCCGCCGCGCCAACTGCGTCCTACCGCTGCGTCAGCCCGACCGACCCCTTGCCGAGGCCCTCGACGCCGCGCGCGCCTGGTATGCCGAACGAGGCCTCCCCCTCGCTTTCCAAGTACCCGCCGAATCTCGCCGCCTGCTCGATGCTGCACTCGGCGAACAGGGTTGGGGTCTCGAAGAGGACATCCACGTCATGGCTGCACGCTTGGACGCGGTCCAGGAGATCGAGACGGACGCACTCGTCACGCCCGAGCCAGACCCTGACTTCGCCACTCTGTACCGCGGCGGCGTCGGCGATGCCCACGCAAACGCGATACTCACCCGTCACGACCGGGCCGGCTTTGCTGCAATCCACCGCGACGGCGAACTTGTCGCGATCGGCCGCGCCGCTCTCGACACCGACCAGCACGACGTCACCTGGCTCGGCATCTTTGCCGTGGAGGTCGCCGCGCACGCCCGCCGCCAAGGCCTCGCCCGTCAGGTCATGGCCGCACTACACGCCTGGGGCCGCGACGGCGGCGCGGCCCGCGCCTACCTGCAGGTCTCCTCCAGCAACGCTGCCGCGATCGCGCTCTACGAGAGCCTCGGCTACTACATCCACCACGACTATCGCTACCGGATCGACCCTGCCGCGGCCACGCAGACGAGCAGCTGCTGACGGATCGCGGCTAGGCTCGTCCTATGGCTGACAAGGTGCCCGACAACAGCAAGCTGCTCGTGATCTCCTTCGAGGACGCGCTGCGCGCACAGGAATTTCTTCTTGCTACCGCCGGCCTGCAGACCAAGCAGGAACTGCAGATCCACGACGCGGTGATCATCAGCCGCGATGCCGACGGCGGCTCGCACGTGCGTGAGACCACCGACGTCACGCCGACCCAGGCGGGCGTCGGCGCCGGTGTCTGGGGCCTGCTCATCGGTACTCTGCTCGGGGGACCTATCGGCGGCCTCATTGCCGGAGCTGCCACCGCGGGCGGTGGTGCGCTCTACGCCAAGCTCGTGGACACCGGCATCAAGGACAAGACGATCCACGAGCTTCGCGACGCGGTCCCGCCCGGACGCACTGCTGTGGCGCTGCTCGTCAGTCACGTCTCGGTCGCGGATCTGCAGCGCGAACTCGCTCGCTTCCCCAACTCCGAACTCGTCGAGAGCGACCTGCCACCGGCTTCGGTGAACGCAGTTCAGGAAGCCCTGAAGGAAGCCAACCGCGAGCCCTTCACCGGATAGCCGGTGAAGTGAAGTTCAGCACCGGGTAGCCGGTGAAGTGAAGTTCAGCACCGGGTAGGTCTACTTCAGCAGCGACACGAGGCCGGCGACGATCCCGCAGAGCAGCGTCCCCAGATAGATCCACTGCTCCGTCCCGCCGCCGGGGATCAGCACGTCCCCCTCGGAACGGGGAAGCATCGGCAACAGCACGATCGGAGCGAACCAGCAGCCGAGGACCGTGACACCGGCTCCCCCTGAGTTGAGGCCCCGACGAGCGAGCCGGACCAGCACCACATTGCCGACGATGGCGAGGACGATCGAGATCGGGACGAGTGCCGTCCCCCACCGCTGCGGCACCAGGAACACCTCAAGGACGCCTAGGAGCAGCGAGGCCGCTCCGAGGAACGCCGTACCGACCCGGCGGGCGGCCACCGACTCCGGAAGCGAATCGGCCACTAGGCCGACGCCCGATCTCGGCTGCCGCCGCCAGATATCTGATTTGGGCTGTCGCCGAACAGCTCCGTCTCACGCCCATCGGCGCCGCGCTCGGTCGCTTGCTCGCCCCGCACCAAGCGGTAGTGCTCGACGGCGAACGCGTCCTCACCGAGTGAGTTGATGAGCGCGAAGAAGCTGCTCTCCGGCGAGATCTGGGTCGGGTAGGAGCGCATCGCTGCCGTCTTCGTGGGCCCGAAGCCGGCGTTGATCAGCGCGGTCGTCACCTCGTGATCCTCGGCTCCGAAGGGAAACTCATCAGCACTCGTCATGCCTTCGAACCCGCCCTGCCCACTGGCGATGAGCGCGTCGATGCCCCGCTGCAGGAAGGACTTCGGGATCACATGCCAATACACCCGCGGCACCTGCCACGAAGCACGGTCGACCGCGGCCATCGCCACGCGGTGAGCCATGATGTGGTCGGGATGGCCGTAGCCACCGTTCTCGTCATAGGTGACGAGAACCTGTGGCTGCACCTCGTCGATCACCTCGACGAGGTGGCTGACCGCTTCGTCGAACAGCATCTCGTCGGTGCCGCACGCCCAGAATGCGCGGGGGTCGTCGTTTCCGGCCGTGTCGATCATGCCGCTGTCACGCCATCGACCGGCGCCGCCGAGAAAGCGGTGATCGGCTATGCCGAGTTCGCGCATGGCCGCGGCGAGTTCTGAGATGCGGTAACCGCCGAGCTGATCAGCGCGATCCGCCGCGAGGCCCGCCAGTTCGGGGACGAGGACCTCGCCGAGCTCGCCGAGCGTGCAGGTGACGAGCGTGACGCTGACGCCCTCGGCCGCGTAGCGCGCCATGGTCGCCCCTGTCGCGATCGTCTCGTCGTCCGGATGAGCATGGACCAGCAGTAGACGGCGATCAGTCACGTCGTCGAGGCTACAGCGGACTATTCCTCGATTGGGTTCGCGAGCAGCGCGTCCGTGCCTGTGGTGCTCGCCCCGACGTCGATGCGCGCCTCGGCGTAGTGACAGGCCGCCAGGTGCTCACCGGCGATGTTGTCCACCTTGTTCACCAAGAGCGGCACCTCGCCGACACAGCGCTGCTTCTCGCTTTCGCTGAGCACCTCGCGGAACTTCGGGCACCGCGTGTGAAAAACGCACCCCGACGGCGGGTTGATCGGCGACGGCAGATCGCCGGTGAGCAGGATGCGTTGGCGCTTGTTCTCCCGTGCGGGATCCGGAACCGGCACCGCTGACATGAGGGCCTGCGTGTACGGGTGCATCGGCGCGGCGTAAAGAGTGTCGCGATCGGCGATCTCCATCACCTTGCCGAGATACATCACTGCCACGCGGTCGGAGATGTGCCGCACCACGGAGAGGTCGTGCGCGATGAAGATGTAGGCGATGCCGTACTCGTTCTGCAGATCCTCAAGCAGGTTGACGACCTGTGCCTGGATCGAGACGTCCAGCGCAGAGACCGGCTCGTCGCAGACAATGAGCTTCGGCTGCAACGCGACGGCGCGGGCGATGCCGATGCGCTGGCGCTGACCACCGGAGAACTCGTGTGGGTAACGGTTGTAATGCTCGGGGTTCAGCCCGACGCGCTCCATCAGGCGCTGCACCTCGGCCCGCACGCCGCCCGCGGGTTTCACGCCCTGGATCTCGAACGGCGCGCCGATGATCGTGCCGACGGGGTGACGTGGGTTGAGCGAGCCGACCGGATCCTGAAAGACCATCTGCGCCTCCCGGCGCAACTCACGCAGGCGGGTGGCACCGAAGGTCGTGATGTCCTCGCCGCCGAAGTGGATGGTGCCGCCGGTGGGCTCGATGAGGCGAAGGGTGGTGCGTCCCGCGGTCGACTTTCCGCAGCCGGATTCGCCGACGAGACCCAGCGTCTCACCCGCGCCGAGTGTGAACGACACACCGTCGACGGCCTTCACCGGCGAGCCGGCCCGGCGAATGATGCCGCTGGTTCGCTGCGGGAAATGCTTGGTGAGGTTCTCGACCTCGAGCAACTGCTCGCTCACGCCTCATCGCCTCCTGCCGCGGCCGTGGGCGCGCGCAGTGCGCCGAGTTGGTCCTGGTCGACGAGGAAGCACCGCGAACGGTGCGCATTGGTCACCGCGTACAGCTCAGGACGCTCCTTGATGCATCGGCCGGCGTGCCCGACGGTCTCTACGAATGCACAGCGGGGGTGAAAGGCACAGCCCGACGGCAGGTTGATCAGCGAAGGCGGAGTGCCCGGAATGGGGTCAAGGCGCTCGGCACGCTCGCGGTCCAGACGCGGCATCGAGTTGAGCAGGCCGAAGGTGTACGGGTGCGCCGCCTCGAAGAAGACGTCGGAGGCGCTGCCGGTCTCCACCGCCTTGCCGCCGTACATCACAAGGACGTCGTCGGCGATGTCGGCCACCACGCCGAGATCGTGGGTGATCATCACGATCGCCGAACCGAATTCGCGCTGCAGGTCCTTCATCAGCTCAAGGATCTGCGCCTGCACCGTGACGTCGAGGGCCGTGGTGGGCTCGTCGGCGATCAGCAGCTTGGGGTCATTCATCAGAGCCATCGCGATCATGGCGCGCTGACGCATGCCGCCGGAGAACTCGTGCGGGTACTGGTCTACGCGGCGTGCGGCGTTCGGGATGCCGACACGGTCGAGCATCTCGATCGTCCGCTGGCGAGCCGCCTTCTTGCTCACCTTGTTGTGTACGCGGTACCCCTCGGCGATCTGATTGCCGATCGTGTAGTACGGGTGCAGAGCCGACAGCGGGTCCTGGAAGATCATCGCCATCGTCGACCCGCGAAGCTTGCGCACGGTGTCGTTGCCGGCGTCGAGAAGCTCTGTCCCGTCGAGCCAGACCTCACCACCGAGGCGAGCACGGGTGCCGCGATGCAGGCCCATCACCGCCTGCATCGTCACCGACTTGCCAGAACCGGACTCACCCACGATCGCCAGAGTGCGGCCCTGCTCGAGGCCGAAGTTCACGCCGTCCACGGACTTCACGAGTCCGTCCTCTGTCGGGAAATACACAGACAGGTCGCGGACCTCGAGGAATCGGTTCGGCGCGGTTGTCTCGCGCACTTCGATATCAGGAGAAACGATAGTCATCGCCGGCCCCTCAGTACCTGACACGTGGGTCGATGACGCCGTAGAGGACGTCGACGAGAAGATTCAGGAAGATCACGAAACCAGCCGAGAGCAGCACGATGACCACGGTAAGTGGCAGGTCGAACTGCGACGCAGCGATAACTGTCGCGTTGCCGACGCCCTGATAACTGAAGATCGTTTCGGTGATGGGCGCACCGGCGAGCAGGATGCCGAGATCGAGGCCGGCCATCGTCACGATCGGCGTCAACGCGGCGCGCAACGTGTGCTTGAAGACGATGCGCCATTCCGGCAGGCCCTTCGCCCGCGCGGTACGCAGATAGTCCTCGCTCATCGTCTCGAGCATGTACGT
>DASXYU010000122.1:0-6994 GCA_036502295.1 Jatrophihabitans sp.
CCGTAGGCCTCGTAGGCCTCGAGCATCGTGAACTCCGGCGAGTGCGAAGAGTCGACGCCCTCGTTCCGAAACGTCCGGCCGATCTCGTACACCTTGCCGATGCCGCCGACGACGCACCGCTTGAGGTAGAGCTCGGTCGCGATCCGCAGCGACATCTGCAGGTCGAAGGCGTTCAGGTGGGTGTGGAACGGGCGGGCCGCGGCCCCGCCGTGCACGGTCTGCAGGATCGGCGTCTCGACCTCGAGGTAGCCCAGACCGTGAAAGGTCTCGCGCAGCGAACGCAGCACGGCGGCGCGGGTGCGGACCGTGTCGCGGGCCTCCTGCCGCACGATGAGGTCGACGTAGCGCTGCCGCACCCGCGTCTCCTCGCTCAGCGGCTTGTGCGCGACCGGGAGCGGACGCAACGCTTTGGCCGTGATCTGCCAGGCAGATCCTGGCTTTCCGCCTGCCGGCGGGGCTGCGAGGACGGAGAGTTCGCCGCGGCGGCTGGTGATGACCTCACCGTGGACGAAGACGAGGTCGCCGAGGTCGACGTCCGACTTCCAGGCGGCCAGCGATTGCTCACCCACCTTGTCGAGGCTGAGCATCACCTGTAGCTCGACGTCGCCCTCGCGCAGAGTGGCGAAGCAGAGTTTGCCGGTGTTGCGGACGAAGATGACCCGGCCGGTGATGCCGACGAGGTCGCCGGTCGCGATGTCCGCGGCCAGATCCGGGTACGCCGCGCGCACCTGCGCGAGCGAGTGGGTGCGAGCCACCCCCATCGGGTACGGCGCCGCCTCGACACGCTGGACCAGCCGGTCGTACTTGTCGCGCCGAATACGCAGCTGTTGGGGCAGATCATCGTCGGACTCGTCCATGAGGGGGGCGTCGGTCACGAGTAAGAGGGTATCGAGCTTGTTCCATCGGGCAGGATGAGCCCGTGTCAGATGGCATCGTCCTCACCGGACTCACCAAGTCGTTCAACTCACCGGCAGGCCCGGTGCGGGCCGTGCGCGGCATCGACGTCGCCATCGCCCCCGGCGAGACCGTTGCGCTCCTGGGGCCGAACGGTGCCGGCAAGTCGACGACGATCGACATGCTCCTCGGCCTCACGAAGCCCGATGCGGGCTCGGTCTCGATCTTCAGCCTCGACTGCCGCAGCGCGGTGGCGGCAGGCAAGGTCGGCGCAATGCTGCAGGTCGGCGGGCTGGTGCAGTACCTCAGCGTCCGCGAACTGCTGGAGATGATGGCCGGCCTCTACCCGAAGCCGCTCCCGGTAGAGGAGATCATCGGGCTCTGCGGTATCGGCGACATCGCCGACCGCGCCACCACCAAGCTCTCCGGCGGCCAGACCCAGCGCGTGCGGGCCGCGGTGGCGCTCATCAGCAATCCCGACCTGCTGATCCTGGACGAGCCGACGGTGGCCCTCGACGTCGAGTCGCGACGCGAGTTCTGGGCCACGATCCGGGGCTTCGCCGCTCGCGGCATGACGGTCATCTTCGCCACCCACTACCTCGAGGAGGCCGACGCCTACGCCGACCGCGTCGTCCTCATGGCGCGAGGACGCGTGGTGGCGGACGGACCCACGACGGAGATCAAGGCCACCGTCGGGCAGCGCACGATCCGGGCGACACTGCCCGGGTCAGCGGCGGCTGACCTCAAGCAACTCCCCGGCGTGATCGCGGCCGACGTCCTCGGCGAGGCGATCGTCCTCACCTGCACCGACTCCGACGCTGCACTGCGCGCGCTGATCGCTGCCTATCCCGCCGCCCGTGACTTCGAAGTGGTCGGCGCGGGCATCGAAGAGGCGTTCCTTGCCCTCACCAGCGATCTCGAGGAGGACGAGTCGTGAGTACGACGAGCTACCTCAAGTACGAGACGCTGAGGACGGTGCGCAACAAGCAGTCCTTCGGTTTCTCGCTGGTCTTTCCGATCGTGATGTATCTGCTGCTGGCCGCGCCGAACCGCAATGACCACAGCTTCGGCGACGTACCGGGCCTCTTCGCGCCGCAGTACTACATGATCAGCCTGCTCGGCTTCGGCTCGATGATCGCGGTGCTCAGCTGCGGCGCCCGCATCGCCGCGGAACGCACCATCGGCTGGAACCGGCAGCTGCGCATCACACCGCTGAGCGTGCGGGACTACCTCGCCGCGAAGGTCGGTGTGGGCTACCTGCTCGCGCTGATCGCGATGGCGCTGCTCTATATCGCGGGAGCCGCGCTCGGGGTGCGCCTCTCCGCCTCGGCATGGGTGATCATGTCGTTGCTGGTGCTGCTGGCCCTCGTCCCCTTCGCGGCCCTCGGCATCGCGCTCGGGCACCTGCTGAACGCGGATGCCGCGGGGCCGGCGATGGGCGGCGGCGTCTCACTGCTGGCGTTCCTCGGTGGCACCTGGTTCCCGATCACCGGCGGGTGGTTCGCCGACCTGTGCAAGCTGCTGCCGTCCTGGTGGCTGGTGCAGGCGGGACACGTGGGGCTCAGTGGGGGTCCCCCCGGCAATGGGGGCGTAGCCGCCGGGGGAGGCTCGCACAACCCGTGGGGCGTCGAGGGGTGGATCGTCCTCGCCTTCTGGACCATCACCTTCTCCGCGCTGGCGATGTGGGCGTTCCGGCGTGACACGGCACGGGCGTGACTCGCGCGTGACCGGAATAGCGCACCCTGCCGAGATCGTCTCTATATAAGTGACCGCATCCCCCACGCCCGCGCGCCACGTCACCCTCGCGATGGTCGCCCTCGCCGTCGGCGGGTTCGCGATCGGCACCACCGAGTTCGTGACGATGGGCCTGCTGCCTGACATCGCCGACGGCATCCACGAATCCATCCCGACCACAGGGTCGATCATCACGGCGTATGCCTTCGGGGTGGTGATCGGGGCGCCGACGATCGTCTCCTTGGGGGCGCATCTGCCCAAGCGCGCGCTGCTGCTGGCCCTCGCGCTCGCGCTGGCGGTCGGCAACTCCATCACCGCCGTGGCGTCCGGGTTCTGGCCGCTGATGGCCGCCCGGTTCATCGCCGGCCTGCCGCACGGCGCGTACTTCGGCGTCGCCTCGCTGATCGCCGCCTCGCTCGTCCCGCCCGAACAGCGCGGCCGCGCCGTCTCCTCCGTCATGCTCGGGCTCGCCGTGGCGACGACGCTGGGCGTGCCGCTCAGCACCCTCGTGGGCCAACACCTCGGCTGGCGCAGCGCTTACTGGGTGGTCGTCGCCACCGCCGTCCTCGCGCTTGCCGCCATCGCGCTCTTCGTGCCGAAGTCGCCCGGCGACCACACCGCCTCCGTCGGGCGCGAACTGCGTGCGCTGCTGAATCGCCGGGTACAGATCGCCTTCGCCACCGGCATGGTCGGCTTCGGCGGGATGTTCGCGATGTACAGCTACATCGCTCCCACCATCACGGACGTCACCGGCCTGTCGCGGTCGTGGATCCCGTGGTTCCTCTTCGTCTTCGGCCTCGGGGCCGTCTTCGGCACCTGGCTGGGAGGACGCGCCGCGGACTGGAACGTCTCGCGTTCGATCGCCCTCTCACTGGGCGTCATGGCCGGCTTGCTCGCACTCTTCTTCGCCCTGGCGTCCTTCACCTGGCCCGCGATGGTGCTGGTCTTCCTCATCGAGGCCGTCGCCTCGACGCTGGCGATCACCCTCACCGTGCGGCTGATGCACGCAGCGGGCGATGCGCAGATGATCGGCGCGGCACTGAACCACTCCTCGCTCAACATCGCCAACGGACTCGGTG
This sequence comes from Jatrophihabitans sp., assembly GCA_036502295.1. GTDB lineage: Bacteria > Actinomycetota > Actinomycetes > Mycobacteriales > Jatrophihabitantaceae > DASXYU01. Next base: position 3,708 of record DASXYU010000122.1, read on the forward strand.
CGTTCCTCGGTGCACAGGTCGTCGATGCCGGCTTCGGCTACCGGGCGCCGAGCCTGGTGGGCGTCGGCCTCGCGTTGGCGGGGCTGGCGATCTTCGGCGCGGCTTTGCTGAATCGTTCGGGTCGTTCAGGTCAGCTGCGGGGCGACCGCGGAGGCGATGAGCTCCAAGTGGTCGAGGTCGGCAAGGTCGAGCACCTGCAGGTATAGGCGCGTGGCACCGGCACCGACGAACTCGCCGATGCGGTCGACCACCTCGGCGGGTGTGCCCGCCAGTCCGTTCTCCCGCAGTTCGTCGACCTCGCGTCCGATCGCTGCGGCGCGGCGCGCCACCTCGGCCTCGTCCTTGCCGACACAGACCACCTGAGCGGCGGAATAGACGAGCTTCCGACCCGTCTCGGCGGCCGCCGCCTTGACGCGGGCGAACTTCTCGGCCGTGCCGTGCCGGTCGAAGCCGACGTTGAACTCATCGGCGAAGGTCGCGGCGAGTTTCGCGGAGCGGGGCTTCGCGGCACCGCCGAGGATGATCGGCACCGGCTGCTGCACGGGCTTGGGCAGCGCCGGTGAGTCCACGAGCTGGTAGTACTCGCCGGTGAAGCTGTAGGCCTTCCCGAGCGGTGTGTTGAGCAGTCCGTGGACGATCTCCAACTGCTCGGCGAGGCGGGCGAAGCGGCCGATCCCGTCGAAGAACGGGATGCCGTACGCAGCGTGCTCGGCATCGAACCACCCGGCGCCAAGGCCGAGTTCCACCCGTCCTCCGCTCATCTGATCCACCTGCGCGACCGAGATGGCGAGCGGCCCGGGAAGGCGGAACGTGATCGGGGTGACCAGCGTGCCGAGGCGCACCCGCTCGGTGTCTCGGGCGAGCGCGGCGAGGGTGAGCCACGCGTCGGTCGGGCCGGGCAGTCCCTCGACGCCCATGGCGAGGTAGTGGTCCGAGCGGAAGAAGGCGTCGAAGCCGAGCTCCTCAGTGGCCGTGGCGACGCGGAGGATGTCGTCGTAGGAGGCGCCCTGCTGCGGTTCGGTGAAGATACGCAGATCCATTACACGTTCCTGTCATAGATCAGGCGCAGGCCCAGCAGGGTGAGGTCCGGCTCGTGCCGCGTCACCGTCTCGCAGTGTTCGATGACCACGACCGCCAGCCCTCCGGTCGCGATCACCTCGATGGCGCTGGTGTCTTCGGGATGCAGCTGCTCGGAGATGCGCCGGACGAGTCCGTCGACCTGGCCGGCGAAGCCGTAGATGATGCCGGACTGCAGCGCCTCGACCGTGCTCTTGCCGATCACCCGTGCCGGGGCCACAAGCTCGACCTTCCGCAGCGCGGCGGCCCGGGTGGCGAGGGCGTCCACCGAGATCTCGATGCCCGGCGCCAGGACGCCACCGACGAAGTCACCGTTGGCGTTGACGACGTCGAAGTTCGTCGTGGTGCCGAAGTCGACGACGATCGCGGGCTTGCCGCCGGACAGGTGGTGGGCGGCGAGGGTGTTGACGATGCGGTCGGCGCCGACCTCCTTGGGATTCTCGTACTGCAGGCTGACGCCCGTCTTGACCCCGGGTTCGACGATGACGGCGGGAAGGTGCGGGTAGTACTTCTCGAGCATCACCCGCAGCTCGCGCAATGCCGCCGGAACGGTGGAGCAGGCCGAGGTCGCTGTGATCGGCCTGTCGGCGAGAAGGCCGCGGAAGGTGAGTGCGAGCTCGTCGGCGGTGCTGCGCGCATCGGTCTTGATTCGCCATGACTCGACGAGTTTCTCGCCGTCGAAGACGCCGAGCACCGTGTTGGTGTTGCCAATGTCGATAGCGAGCAGCATGAGAAAACGGTATCCGGTGAGCGAGGAGCCTGCGCAGCAGCCGCCTCGAAACCTCAGAGGTCGACAGCGATGTTGTCGATCAACCTCGTTGTGCCGACGCGCGCGGCGATGAGCAGGCGCGCGACCCCACGTTCGGGGGCCGGCCCCAGATCGGCTCCGCGTAGCTCGAAGTAGTCGACCTTCACGTCCGGTTCGGTGGCGAGCACCGTCCGTCCCGCGGTGAGGACGGCGGCTGCTCCCCCACTCGCGGCAGCGGCGCCGGCGAGCAATGCCTGGGAGAGGACGAGCGCCTTGGCGTGCTCCTCCGGCGAAAGGAAGACGTTGCGGCTGGAGAGGGCCAGCCCGTCGGGTTCGCGCACCGTCGGCACCCCGGCAACGGCGAGACCGAGATCAAGATCTGCCGCCATCTGCCGGATGAGTGCGAGCTGCTGGTAGTCCTTCTCGCCGAAGAACGCCGCCGCAGGACGGACCAGTCCGAAGAACTTGGCGACCACAGTGAGAACGCCGGCGAAATGGGTGGGACGGAACTCACCCTCGAGTTCGCGGCCGAGCGGACCGGGATCCACGGAGACCTGCACCGGGCCGCCCGGGTAAACATCCTCGCTCAGCGGGACCCAGACCAGATCGACGCCGGCTTCGGCGCAGCGCGCGACGTCCGCCTCCAACGTCCTCGGGTACTTCGCAAGGTCCTCGTTCGCCCCGAACTGCATCGGGTTGACGAAGATCGTGACGATCACCGACTCGCTGAACCCGCGAGCGGCCTCGATGAGCGCGAGGTGTCCGTCGTGCAGCGCCCCCATCGTCGTCACGAGCCCGATCGGGGCGGCGAGAGCGTCGCGCGCGGCGTAGAAATCGGCACGGGAGTGAACCAGCCGTGTCATTCGGCATCCAGTGTCATTCGGCATCCAGTGCGTCGAAGATGGCTTGGGCTTGTTCGGGTGAGAGACGTCCTGCGTCGCGGGCCCGTTCGGCCGTCCTCCGGGCCATCGCGCGATAGGCGGGCAGGACGTCCGGATCGTGCTCGGCGAGGGCGTGCAGGTGTCCGGTGACGGTGGCGACATCGCCACGTGAGACGGGGCCGGTGAGGGCGGCGTCGCCGAGGCGCAGCGTGTTGTCGAGCGAGGCGCCCACCAGGGGCGCGATGAGGCGTGCAGGTTCGGCGACGCCCGCGTGGGCGAGGACTGAGAGAGCGTCGTTGATCACGGTGACCAGGTGGTTCGAGCCGATCGACAGCGCCGCGTGGTACAGCCGCCGGGCAGGTTCGGGCACCCAGATCGGCTCGCCGCCCATTTCGAGGACGAGCGTCTCGGCGACCGCGCGCAGTTCGTCCTGCGCGGTGACGCCCCACGTGGCGCCGGCGAGGCGGTCGAGGTCTTCGGGACGGCCGGCGAAGGTCATCACCGGATGCAGCGCGAGTGCTACGACGCCACGTGCCGCGGCGGGGTCGAGGACGTCGATGCCTTGGGCTCCAGAGGTGTGT
>DASXYU010000123.1:0-18728 GCA_036502295.1 Jatrophihabitans sp.
CTGCTAGTGCTGGAGCTCGCTCCGCCTAGCAGTGACCCGTCGTGTCCTTCCACCATGTGTCGGCGCAGAGGTACGGGTCGGGCTGGATCGGGCCGTCGGAGGAGCCGACGACGTCGATGCCACCCTGTGCGTTGACCTGCCCCATGAGGAAGGTCTTGGCGATGTGGTGGTTCTCGCCGTTGATCGTCACGGTGCCTTCAGGTGCGGCGAAGGAAACACCGCCGGATGCGGCGATGACCTTCTCCGGGTCGAAGGAACCGGCCTTCTCGACGGCTGCCTTGTACAGGTACATCGAGGTGTACGCGGCTTCCATCGGGTCCGACGTCTTGCCGTCCTTCGGGAAGGCGGCCTTGTAGTCGGCGACGAACTTCGTGTTCGCCGGCGAGTCGACGGTCATGTAGTAGTTCCACGCCGTGTACTGCCCGACGAGGTTCTGCACACCCACACCGGCAACTTCTTCCTCACCGATGGAGACCGAGACGACCGGGGTCTGCTCGGCGGTAACACCGGCTGCCTTCAACTGCGTGAAGAACTTGACGTTCGCATCGCCGTTGAGGGTGTTGAAGACCGCGTCGGGCTTGGCTTCCTTGACCTTGTTGACCATGGTGGTCGGGTCGGCGTCGGAGCTGAGCGGGACGTAGTCCTCACCGATGATCGAGACGCCGTTGGCCGCAGCCCACGCCTTGATCTCGGAGTTCGCCGTACGCGGGAAGACGTAGTCGGAACCAACGAGGTACAGGTTCTTGATGTTCTTGTTGGTCTTCAGCCATTCGAGCGCCGGCAGGATCTGCTGGTTCGTGGTGGCGCCGGTGTAGAAGATGTTGTGGCTCGACTCAAGACCCTCGTACTGGACGGGGTAATAGAGGATCGAGTCATCAGCTTCGAACACCGGAAGCATCGCCTTGCGGGAGGACGAGGTCCAGCCGCCGAAGACTGCAGCTACACAGTCCTGTTCGATGAGCTTCTTGGCCTTGTTGGCGAAGGTGGTCGGGTCGGATGCTCCGTCTTCCTGGACGATCTGGATCTGCTTGCCCGCGATGCCGCCGGCCTTGTTGATCTCGTCGACCGCCATGTGCAGCGAGTTGGAGACCGTGACCTCGGAGATGGCCATGGTTCCCGACAGGGAGTTCAGCAGGCCGAGCTTGATGGAGCTGCCGGAGCTGTCGATACAGGTCTTACCCTTGCCGCCTCCGCTGGCGCTGGTGGACGAAGCGGTTCCGCCACCGTCCGAGCCGCAGGCGCTCAGGAGCAAACCCGCGGCGATGACCGCGGCAGTACCCGTCACCAGACGAGTGCGCTTTCTCAACACAGTGGATACCTCATGTCTTTTCTAAGTCGGATCGGTGGCGATCTGGCTTTCGGCACGTCGTCGTGCCGTCCTTCCGCTGTGAAGCTATGAAGCGCGCATTTCCAGTTACTACCATCTGGAATTAATTTGAGGTTTCGTCCTGCGCACACCGCTCGCGCGGTGGTTGAGCTTGTCGAAGCCAGTTCTCAGGACTGTGCGAGCCACGCTGTCGCGGCGATGAGTTCAGCGACGAGCGTCTCGGTGAGCAGAGCGACATCGTCCTCGTCATCGTGCGGGTAACGCAGCGTATAGGTCGCGCCAGAAACCGGATGCGCACCTACCGCGACCACGGTGCTGCCGCGTTCGCCCGTCCATTTCAGCAGTTCCGGCTCCCAGCGGGAGCCGGAGAGAAGCAGCATGCGGTAGTCGAGCGTCTTGGTGAGATAGACCTCGACATGACTCCAGTCGCCCGTCTCGCACCCCACCGCAGGACGGCGTGGGCCTTCGCGCAGCATCAGTGCCGACTGCAGCGCCGAGGAGATGCGCCGGTCGGGGGCAACGATCCAGGTGCCGTCGGGACCGAGCAGGAGCGGTGACACCTCATCGAGCCACCCACCCTCGAGAAGCTGCTCGCTGGCGTTCGCGGCACGGGCGATCGTCTGCTGCATCGCCGTAACGGGCCGGCCCGTGAGATGTGCTTCGAGGGCGAGCAGTAGCGCGAGGGTGTGCTGGAACGAGCGGCAGGCCACTCCGCCGCGCTCCTCGCCTGCCTGCAGATAGACGGTGAGATCGCTCAGCTCGGCCAACGGGGAGGTGCTGGTGTTGGTCACCGCGATGAAGATGCAGCGCGCCGCGGCTGGTGTCTCGCGCAGCCGCCGTACCGCGTCGAGGGTCTCGGCCGAGGAGCCCGATGCCGAGACGGCGAGGACGACCGTCCCCGGCGTGAGCTGGGGGAGGAGGTCGGCGCTGGAGAGCTGTGCGACCGCCCGCACCCCGACACGGCGGAGCCGTGCGGCGGCGACGAGGTTGGCGTAATGCGAGGAGCCCATGCCCAGCAGGAGGACGGGGCCGCCTTGGGGCACGCCGGTCCAGGATTCGCGGATGTCGAGGGCGCGGAGGTGGTCGGGCTTGCCGCGAAGATCCTCCAGGAACAGCTGCGCGTTCACTGGCGCCTCCTGCGCATCGCCGCTTCTGGCACGTACTTCCACCGCGGCAGGTGCTTCTCGGCGTAGTCGAACTCGCGCCGTATCTGCTCCATGATCATCGGCTCCAGCAGCGACTCGTCGAGCAGCGGTCCGGCACGTTGCCGGTACTCGGCGAGGACGGCCTCCTGCACGCCCGCGCTCCACGCGGCCGCGTCCTCGTCGCGAACCTCCGGATTGTGCTCGTGCACCACGTGCCCCACGTTCTCGAGCGACAGCAGCATGCCGGCGATGTCGTAGGCCGCGGGGCGGTGCATCACGCGCTCCGCGGGTGGGAGCGTGGGGTTGCCGTCGAAGTCGATCACATGGAGTTCGCGGTCGCGGGTTCGCAGGATCTGCCCGACGTGAAAGTCACCGTGCGCGGCCACCAGACCGTCCTCGTCGGCGAGGGCCAGGTGCATCTCTGCGCCGAGGCGACCGAGTTGTTCGGCGAACGGACGCGGCTCGCCGTCCTCGACTCCCAACGCAATGCGTGCCTCGCGGACGCACCAGTCCCACCCGTCCTCCGCGCCGGGCAGGTACTGGGTGGCAATGGCGACAGGCACACCATCCTCCTCGACTATGCCGATGAGTCGTGGCGTGGCGGCGAAGCCCGCCGAATCGAGGCGACGAAGCCGGTCCGCGGCGGGATGTGGCCCGTCGCCTTTTATCAGCAGCTTAACGACGACGGTCTCCTCGACGATCCAGGATTCGTTCGTCTGGTCGACCGTGATGCGGCGGAGGTGGTCGGCGGTCGCGGCGCCCAGACCCAGTCGCTCGAGCGCCTCAGCCAGCGTGATGGTCAAGTCCGACCTGTTCGATGATGTCGGCACCTCGGCGCAGGCCGTCGCGCGCGCGGATCGAGGCGCCGATCGCGTCGAGGCGGACGCGCAGGGCGGTGTCGGCGAAGAGCCTGTCGACCGCGGAGGTGAGTTCGTCCTCGGTGAAGTCGTAGGTCGGCAGCCGGATGCCGAAGCCCTTCTCGTCCACCCGTTGGGCGTTGTCGTACTGGTCCCAGAACAGCGGCAGCAGGATCATCGGCTTGCCGAAGTGCATGCACTCGGTGGTGGTGTTGTTTCCGCCGTGGGTGATCACGAGGTCAACCTGCGGAATGACCTTCGTCTGGGGCAGCATCTGCTCACCGACCACGGTGGGTGCGAGCCGGAGCTCGTCGGCACGCGGCCCCATGCTCACGATGACCTTGTGCGGTGTGCTCGCGAGGACGTCGATGATGCGCTGTAGCAGCGTGACGTCCGAGGCGCCGAGCGAGCCGAGGGAGAGGTAGATCAGCGCGCTCTCCGGTCCTCGGCCGGCGAACTCTGCCGGCAGGACGTAGCCGTCCTCGGTCTCGCGGACGCTGGAGTCGATGCGGTGCCAGGTTACGTCGAGCGGACGGGCATCGACGTAGTCGAGTTCCTCGGGATAGACGTAGAGGTTGGCGTGCGGGCTGGTGGAGACGAAGTCGCGGGGTGGCAGCGGGGCGCCGCCCTGCTGCTGCACCCAGGTGTTGAAGTCGTCCCACATCGCCTGGTGCGTGCGGTCGAATTCGGCGAGGAAGCGGGGCCAGGGTGACGGGTCGTCCGCTGCGTAGCCGCTGAACATCGGCGCGATGTGATCGCCGCGAATCTCCAGCGGGTTGCAGGAGACGATGCGGACGAAGGCGCCGGCGGCAGTGGTCAGCGCGGGGAAATCGACGACGTTGTCCTCGACGATCACGTCGGGCTGGTGCCGGGCGATGATCTGCTTCAGCTGCGCTTCGCAGTACTTCGCTCCGTCGATGAGTGCCTGGTAGGTCGCCGCGATGAAGCTTTCGAGCTGCTTGATCGTGGGCTTGCGGAACTCGGGGGCCGTCTCCTTGATGAAGTCGATCCAGAACTGCCCGGCGTCCTCACCGGCGTCCGGATCGGAGGGAGTGAGGTCGACGAGGTCCTCGATGAAGCCGAAGGGTTCGAGCCTGCCCTTCCAGGACGCCTCGGCGGCGAAGACCACGGCGTGGCCGCGGTCGAGCAGCACCTTGCCCAAGCCGATGCACTGGTTCGTCGGTCCGTACGCCGACTCGGGCATGAAGAGGACGGTGAGCGGGCGGGTCACGTGCGCCAGCCTAAAGCTGCACGTCCTTCGGAGGGACGCGCCTCAGCCCGGGGATCGCGTCGAAGTCCTCATCCGTGCTGATGATCTCAACGAAGCCGACCCGGAGTGCGGTCGCGGCATGGACGGCGTCTCGGCCACGAACTTCGGTGGTTGCACCAAGCGTGAGCGCGTAGTCGAGAGTGGCTGTATCGAAGGCATGGATTTCGCAGAAGGTCATCGCTTCGCGTGCATCCTCTGCAGCGGTGGCGCGATCGGCGACACGAAGACGGTGATGAAACAGTTCTTGGATGGCTTCGGTACTGACATGCAGTCGGGCGAGGCGTCGTGACCGCCAAAGGATGATGCGCCGACAGGCTTCTTTGAACGGACTGGGGCCGCCGTACGCGTATATCAATACGTTCGAGTCAAGGAAAAGATCCTTCATGAAGGGATGTCCCGGAGGAACTCAGCATCGAGAAAGGCCTTGCTTGTCGGCCAATCTTCTTCCTCTCCTTCGGTGCGATCGGCTGTGCGCATCAGCATGTGTAGTGCAGCGTCGTTCCGCTTGATCTCAACTTCGTTATCGCTCCACCAGAAGTCAAGCGCTTCGCGAATCAGCCGGCTCACACTGCAGTGAGACTCCTCGGCCTGCGAGGAGAGCCGGTCAAACCGCTCCTGATCCAGGAGGAGCTGGAATCGTCGTTCCATCTGCGACATACACACAACATACACATATCCAGCGGCCTTTTGTGTATATCTAGTGGAACGAGCGCAGGCGCAGGCTGTTCGTGACGACGAAGACCGAGCTCAACGCCATCGCGGCACCGGCGAGCATCGGATTGAGCAGGCCGAGGGCCGCCAGCGGAATCGCGGCGACGTTGTAGGCGAAGGCCCAGAAGAGGTTGCTCTTGATCGTGCCCAACGTCCGGCGTGCGAGCCGGATCGCGTCGGCAGCGGCACGCAGATCCCCGCGCACCAGGGTGAGGTCGCCGGCCTCGATCGCTACGTCTGTCCCGGTGCCCATCGCGATGCCGAGGTCGGCTTGCGCCAGCGCCGCCGCGTCGTTGACGCCGTCGCCGACCATCGCCACCACGCGGCGCTCGTCCTGCAGGCGCTTGATCACGTCGAGCTTGCCGGCCGGCAGGACGTCGGAGATGACGTCCTCGCTTCCGATGCCAACAGCAGCGGCGACGGCACGTGCGGTGCCGGCGTTGTCGCCGGTGAGCAGGATCGGGCGCAGTCCGAGCGCACGCAGTTCACTGATCGCCTGCACCGAGGTGGGTTTGATGGCGTCGGCGACGACGAGGACGCCCCGCGTCGCGCCGTCCCAGGCCACGGCGACCGCGGTGGAGCCGTTGGCGGCGGCGTCGGTCATCGCGGCAGCGAGGTGCGGCGGCAGCGGGCTGGACCATTCGTTGAGCAAGGCCGGACGTCCGATCGTGACGGAGTGCCCCTCGACGGTGCCGCGCACCCCGAGGCCACCCGTGCTGCTGAAGCCGTCGGAGTTAGGCAGCGCACCGTGCTCACGGGCGGCAGTGGCGATCGCGCGCGCGATGGGATGTTCGGAGGCAGCTTCGAGCGCCCCCGCGAGCCGCAGCACGGTCGCCTCGTCCTCACCGTCGGCGCCGATCACGGCAGTGAGTGTCATCTGACCGGTGGTGATGGTGCCGGTCTTGTCGAGGACGACAGTGTCGACGACGCGCGTGGATTCCAGCACCTCGGGTCCCTTGATGAGGATGCCGAGCTGCGCACCGCGACCGGTGCCGACCATCAGCGCGGTGGGCGTGGCCAGGCCGAGGGCGCAGGGGCAGGCAACGATGAGGACGGCGACGGCGGCGGTGAAGGCCGCAGTCACTCCCTCACCGATCGAGAGCCAGACGATGAAGGTGATCAGTGCGAGCGCGATGACGCCGGGGACGAAGACGGCGGAGATGCGGTCGGCGAGGCGCTGCACCTGGGCCTTGCCGTTCTGCGCGTCCTCGACCAGCTGCGCCATCTGCGCGAGCTGCGTGTCGGCGCCGACGCGGGTGGCGCGCACGACGAGGCGGCCGCTGGTGTTGAGCGTCGCGCCGGTGACGCCGTCGCCGGCGGTGACCTCGACCGGCACGGACTCACCGGTGAGCATCGAGACGTCGAGTGCGCTCGCGCCGTCCTCGATGATGCCGTCGGTGGCGACCTTCTCGCCGGGGCGGACGATGAAGCGGTCGCCCACGGCGAGTTGGTCGACGGGAATGCGCACCTCGGTGCCGTCCCTCAGCACGCCGACGTCCTTCGCGCCGAGTTGCAGCAGCGCTCGGAGTGCGGCGCCGGCCTGACGCTTCGAACGCGCCTCGAGGTAGTGGCCGGCGAGGATGAACGTCGTCACCCCGGCGGCGGCCTCGAGGTAGATGTAGCTGGTGCTGTCGGCGCGGGTGGCGCTCCACTCGAAGTGGTGCTTCATGCCGGCCATGCCGGCGTTGCCCCAGAACAGCGCGTAGACCGACCAGCCGTAGGCGGCGAGTGTGCCGACCGAGATGAGGGTGTCCATCGTCGCGGCGCCGTGGCGCAGGTTCGTCCAGGCGGCACGGTGGAACGGCCAGGCGCCCCAGACGACGACGGGCGAGGCGAGGGTGAGCGAGAGCCACTGCCAGTTGTCGAACTGCAGCGCGGGAATCATCGCCAGCAGCACCACGGGCACGCTGAGGACGGCGGAGACCCGCAGTCGCTGCAGCAGGTCGGCGGTGTGCGCGGCGCTGTGTTCGTGCTCCGGCTGCTCATGCTCATGGGCGGGCCTCGGCAACGTCGCCCCGTAGCCGGCGTCCTCGACCGCATGGACAAGGTCATCGGGAGTGAGCGTTTCGGGGTAGTGCACCTTCGCCTTCTCGGTGGCGTAGTTCACCGTGGCGGTGACGCCGTCGAGGCGGTTGAGCTTGCGCTCGATCCGGTTCGCGCACGACGAGCAGGTCATCCCGCTGATGAGCAGCTCGACGTCCTGCACGTCGTTCCGAACTTCGGTGGTCATGTCAGGTGATACCCCGCAGTCTCAACCGCTGACTTCACGGTCTCGGTCTCAAGCGGCTCGGTACTCGTAACGGTGAGGACGCCGGTCTCGAGGACGACGTCCACCTTCTCCACGCCCGGGATCTCCTGCACTTCTTCGGTGACGGAGGCGACGCAGTGGCCACAAGTCATGCCGGTGACGGTGAAGGTGGTAATGCTGCTCATGGTGTTTCTCCTTCGAGTGGGGATCTAGGAACCGGCAGCGTCAGGAACGGACCAGCCGGGCGATCGCGGCGGAAGCCTCGCGGAGTTTTTCGTCCGCTTCGGGTCCGCCTGCACGAGTGGCGTCGGCGACGCAGTGCCCCAAGTGGTCGTCCAGCAGGCCGAGCGCGACGGATTGCAGCGCCTTCGTCATGGCCGAGATCTGCGTGAGGATGTCGATGCAGTACTTCTCGTCCTCGACCATGCGCTGGATGCCGCGCGCCTGTCCCTCGATACGGCGCAGCCGTTTGAGGTAATCGTCCTTGCGCTTCGCGGCGAGGTAACCGTGCTGATGCTCTGCCATGCGAACATCATACCCCTAGGGGGTATTGATTTGGCTTGCTTTCCATCACGCCTGGGGTGCGCGCCGCGCACAACGGGCGCTCCATGGAGGCCGAGGTCCGCACTCATAGACGGGTTGGGATTGAGTCTGATCAATCCGGTCGTCTCCTCTGTGTTGGGTTAGCGAAAGTCGCGGGATTGGGTGCGAACCTGCAGTGGCAGCCGGGTGATCGTCTCGGCGACGATGTTGATCGCGCCGCTTCCGTTCTCGACCATGCCACGGATCACCAGCCCCCCAGCATCGCGGGCTGCCCGCTTGTGCCGCTGCCACACCGCGTCCGGAACCACCACATTGACCAGTCCGGTCTCGTCCTCGAGGGAGAGGAAGGTGATTCCGCCCGCAGTGGGAGGACGTTGCCGATGGGTCACTACGCCACCGACTCGTACGCGGGTGCGATCGGGAACGGTGCTCAGGCGTTCGGCGGTGAGGACACCCATCTGGTCCAGCTGGTCTCGCATCAGCGCGGTGGGATAGACCTCGCTCACCCCGGTGGCCCAGATGTCGGCGATGAGCTGGTCGGAGGTCTCCATCCGCGGTAGGACAGGTGCGGGGATGACGGTCTCGACGGCGAGGCGCTCCGGTTTCTGCTCGGCAGCGGAGCGGGCGTTCCAGAGCGCAGCACGACGGCTCGGGCTCAGTCCGCGAAGCGCACCTGCAGTGGCGAGCGACTCGAGGTGCTTCGTGGTCAGCGCCCCCCGTCGAGCCAGATCACCCATCGACATGAAGGCTCCGCCCGCTGTTCGCGCGTAGACAACCTGCCGTGCCACGTCCTCACCGATGCCACGGATTGCGCCAAGTCCCAGCCGCACAGCCGGTTTCTCCGGGTCGCCTTCCAGTGCAGCCTCCACGGTTGAGCACTGCACGTCCGGAGGCAGGACGACCACTCCGTGCCGTCGCGCATCGTGCACCAGTGTCTGCGGTGAGTAGAAGCCCATCGGCTGCGCGTTGAGCAGCCCGGCAAGAAAGGCCGCCGGGTAGTAGAGCTTCAGCCAGGACGAGGCCATCGCCAGGAACGCGAACGACACCGAGTGGCTCTCCGGGAAACCGTAGGAGGCGAAGGACTTGATGCGGGTGTAGATATCGTCGGCCACCTCGCCGGTGATGCCGTTGGCCGCCATGCCCTCATAAAGGCGCCGCCGCAACGCCTCCATCTTGTCGTGGCTGCGCTTGTTGCTCATCGCGCGGCGCAACTCATCCGCCTCGCCCGCGGAGAAACCAGCCACCGCGATCGCAACCTGCATCAATTGCTCCTGGAAGAGCGGGATGCCGAGCGTCCTCTCCAAGTGCGGCTTGAGACTCGGATGCGGATAGGTGATCTCTTCCAGGCCGTCACGCCGCCGCAGGTAGGGGTGCACCGAGCCACCTTGGATCGGCCCGGGACGGATCAGCGCGATCTCGACCACCACGTCGTAGAAAGTCCGGGGCTTCAGTCGGGGCAGCGTCGACATCTGCGCCCGCGACTCGATCTGGAAGACGCCGATGGTGTCCGCCTTGCAGATCATGTCGAAGACGAGAGGGTCGTCGTCTGCTATGTCGTACAGGTCCAGCTTTCTGCCGTACCACTGCTCGACGAAGTCGAACATGTAGCGCAGCGCGGAGAGCATTCCCAACCCGAGCAGGTCGAACTTCACCAGCCCGGCGTGCTCGCAGTCGTCCTTGTCCCATTGCAGGACGGTGCGGTCTTCCTTGCGGGCCCACTCCACCGGGCAGACTTCGATCACCGGGCGGTCGCACATCACCATCCCGCCGGAGTGCACCCCGAGATGTCGGGGGAGGTCTGCCAGTTCGTCGGCGAGTTCGAGGACGGCTGCGGGTATCGCATCGTCGTCGTTTTCCGGCGGCGTGGTGAGCGGCCCCCAGTAGTGATGCTCGAACCGCTTCGACCAGGCGTCCTGCTGTCCGGGCGAATAACCGAGCGCTTTCGCGACATCACGCAGTGCTGAGCGAGGACGGTAGGTGATGACGTTGGCGACCTGCGCCGCGTGATGACGGCCGTGCTTTTTGTAGACGTGCTGAATCGCCTCCTCACGGCGGCGGGACTCGATGTCGACGTCGATGTCTGGTGCCTCGCCACGTTCCTCGGAGAGGAAGCGTTCGAAGATGAGGTGGTGCTTGACCGGGTCGACCGCGGTGACCCGCAGCGCGTAACAGACCACTGAGTTCGCGGCCGAGCCTCGTCCCTGGCAGAGGATGCCGTTCTCTCGGCAGAACTCGCCGATGTCCCAGACAACGAGAAAGTAACCGGGGTAGTTGAGCTTCTCGATGAGTCTCAGCTCGTGTTCGAGCCGGCGGTAGGCCTCCGCGCGATGCTCGCTGCCAGCGGGGTAGCGCTCTTCCATGCCCTCGTGGGTGAGATGACGAAGGTAGGCCATCTCATCGGCATGCGGCGCCGGTACGTCGAACGGTGGCAGCTTCGGCTTGATGTGCTTTAGCTTGAAGGCGCACTCTGCCGCCAACTTCGCCGCAGTGGTGACGGCGTGCGGGTAGCGCGCGAAGCGCTGCGCCATCTCATCTCCGGAGCGTAAATGTGCCCCGCTCCATCCGGGCAACCAGCCGTCGATGTCGTCCAGCGTGCTGCGGGCCCGGATCGCTGCCATGGTGTCGGCGAGCCGGCGCCGCTCGGGACGGTCGTAGTGTGCCGCGTTCGACGCGACCAGAGGCAGGTGGCGCTCCTCGGCGAGCATCGCCAGTGCCTCATACCGCTCGTCGGCAAGCGCATCGCAGGCGTAGGTGAGTTCGACGGCGACGTTGTCTTGCCCGAAGCGCGCGGTGAGTGCATCGAGTTCTCGCCGAGCTGCATCGATGCCGTCACGTTCCAACGCGCCACGGACCGCCCCCTTGCGACATCCGGTGAGGACGAGCCAATGCCCGGCCGCCAGCTCGCCCAGCTCGTCCTCGTCATAGACCGGATGCCCCTTCGTTCCACCACGAAGCTGGGCGAGGCTGATCGCGCGGGAGAGGGAGGCGTATCCGGTCGGGTCGCGGGCGAGGACGAGCAGGTGCCGGCCAGCCGGGTCGGGAGTACCGCTGCGGGCGCTGAGCATGGCCTCGGACTTCGTCCTCGGCACGTGCCCGTCGAGTCCGAGTTCGGCGCCGAAGATCGTGGGCAGGCCGAGAGTATCGGCGGCTTGGGAGAATCGGGCAATGCCGTAGAAGCCGTCGTGATCGGTGAGGGCGAGTGCCTGCAACCCGAGGCGGACGGCCTCCTCGACGAGTTGCTCCGGCTCGCAGGCACCGTCGAGAAAGCTGTACGCCGAGTGGGCGTGCAGCTCTGCATATGCCACCAACGGTGGTTGAGGAGCGGACGTAGTCCGCGTCTCGAAACCACTCGGTTCGTAGGCCGGGCGCTTGCGCGAGATGGGGGCGTCGTCCTGGGCGGCCTCGCCGAGCATGCGCCGCCGCAGCTCGTTCCAGGGGATAGCCGGGTTGTTGAATCCCATCTCAGACACGCCGCCCTGGATTGACAGTTTCGAACACGCGTTCGACTATAGGTCTCGTGTCCGACATTGCAACTGCTGAGGCGCTGGAACGCCTGACGGGGCTGATTTCTCCTTTGCAGAAAGGGAAAGTAGCCCCCGTCCTGCCTGTCCCGACAGTGCTGCGTCCCGTGATTCCGACGGGGCTGGCACGGGGCACCACTGCATCGGTGACCGGATCGATCGGGCTGCTGCTGACCCTGATCGGCGCGGCTTCAACCCAAGGGGCTTGGTCGGCGCTGGTGGGTCTGGGCGTCATCAGCGCGGAGGCCGCCGTCGAGCACGGCATGGACCTCACGCGGGTGGCGCTTGTTCCTCGGCCGGGCGCGGAGTGGGTCTCCGTTGTCGGGGTGCTGATCGACTCCGTCGACCTGGTGGTCGTCCGTCCTCCGGCTCGGCTGGTTCCCGGCGAGGTTCGCCGCCTCGCCGCCCGCGCTCGTAGCAAGGAGACGGTGCTCATCGGCTACGGCCCCGCCGTCGAGCAGTGGCCGGGCCTCGACCTCCGACTGCGTGTCAGTGCATCGCAGTGGTTCGGCGCTGAGGACGGTAACGGTCGGCTGCGCTCGCGTCGGATCGAAGTGCATGCCGAAGGACGCGGCCGCTACGCCCATCCGCATCACGACCTCATCTGGCTCGGTGATCCGGTGGTTGAGGACCCTTCGAGACGGCGCTACGCGCCTCCTCAGGGACCGATGTCTCGAAGCCCCAGCGTCGTACCGCTGCGGAGAACAGGGTGAGGACGATCGCCGTGTGGTGCCCGGATTGGCCTGTCACCGCTGCCCGCCTCGATGAGGCGCAGTCAGGAGGCTCAGCGCAGTCAGAAGGCTCAGCGCAGTCAGAAGAGGAGCCGGTCGCCGTCCTCACTGGCAGTCGGGTGGCTGCCTGCAACCACGCCGCACGCGTGGCGGGGGTGCGACGGCAGCAACGTCGCCGCGAGGCGCAGGCACTCTGCTCGAACCTCGTGGTGCTGCCGCGCAATGATCTTGCCGAGGCGCGCTACTTCGAGCCGGTGGTGCGGGCGCTGGAGTCGATCGCACCGGGCGTGGAGATCACCCGTCCAGGGCTCGCCGCGATTGCTGCTCGTGGGCCGACGCGCTACTTCCACGGTGAGGACGGTGTGCTCCGGGCGCTCTCGATTGCCCTTGCCGAATACGAGGCGGAGACGGCGCATACCGACGTCCTCATCGGTGTCGCCGATGGGGCGTTCGCCGCGGAGCAGGCGGCACGGCGTGGGGTGATCGTTCCGCCGGGGTACTCCGGCGGGTTCGTCTCCGGTCTTCCGGTTGGCACCCTTGATGATCCTGAACTGGCCGACCTGCTCTATCACCTCGGGCTGCGCACCCTCGGCGAGTTCGCAGCTCTGCCTGCGCGCGACATCTTCGCCCGGTTCGGTCCCTCCGGCGTCTGGGCGCATCTGCAGGCAGGAGGAGCCGATGACCGTCCGGTGGCGGCGCGTCGTCCCCCGCCGGAGTACGAGGTAACGGTCGATTTCGAACCACCACTCGAGCGAATCGACACAGTGGCCTTCAGCGCGCGCACCTCTGCCGAGGACTTCGTCAGCGGACTTGCCGCCAGCGGGCTCGCCTGTGTCTGTCTCGAACTGCAGGTGAGCACCAGCGAGGGCGGGGAATGGTCGCGCCGTTGGCGACATGCCGGCGTGCTCGGCAGTCACGACGTCCTGGACCGCATCCGCTGGCAGCTGAGTGCCCTTCGACTCGACGGAGGGATAACGCATCTACGGCTCGTCCCGATCGAGGTAATGCCGACGAGCGCGCACCAGCAGACCCTCTGGGGCGGATCGGGGGACACCGACGAGCGTGCAGCCCGTGCGCTGGCCCGGGTGCAGACGATGCTCGGGCACGGTTCCGTGCTGCGCCCCGTCCTCGCCGGTGGTCGTGACCCGATCGCCCGTACTGAACTCGTCGTCTGGGGAGAGGAACCGACACCAATGCTCCCCCGCAAGCGGGAGGTGCCCCCATCGCAGCAGCCTTGGCCGGGGTCGATCCCGGCGCCGGCTCCTTCCGTCCTGCTCGATCCACCGCGCCCGGCGCGGCTGCTCGACGCAACGGGACAGTCTGTCGTCGTGACGGAGCGCGGGGGAGTGCCACGTCCTCCGGTGCGTATCGCAGTGGGAGACGAACAACCCGTAACGGTGACGGCATGGGCTGGGCCGTGGCCGGTGGATGAACGCTGGTGGAGTACCGACTCAGCTCGTCGGGTGGTGCGTTGTCAGATCGTCGATGCGAGAGGACGGGCCTATCTCGTCAGTAGCACGATCCCGCTGGCTGAGGACGCGGCCTCCCGCACTTGGCACCTCGAAGCCCTCTATGACTAGAGGGACGTCACGCCACGGGTTCGAGGGTGCTGTTCTCGCGGTCGGCGATGCGGGCGAGGACGTTGAACAGCACCTCTCGCTGTGCTGGATCGACACCGTCCAAGGCACGCGCCTCGGCGGCATCGCGCGCCGTAGCGAACTTGGCGTACATACGACGCCCGGCGGCGGTGATCTGCGGGATGCGCACGCGCCGGTCGGAGGGGTCGACCGTGCGCACGACGAGCTGACGCTCCTCCAAGCGGTCGAGCACGCTGATCAGCGTGGTCTTGTCCACGCAGACGATGCGGCTCAGCTCGAGTTGCGTGCGCTGCTGACCGTCGTCGAGTACTGCAAGGACGAGCCAATCGCGCACATCGTTAAGACCCATTTCGACGGCTGCGCGATCCAGCTCGACTGTCATCCGGTCAACGGCGGCATGCAACAGGAAGGTCAGATCGACCGGGCCATAGCTGGCTACGGGACATTCTCCGGGTGCACTGTCCGCCTCTTGCGTCCGTCGTGCTCGCATGGCCGCATCTTAGTTCGCTGCCCCCTAATCGTCAAAGACCGGATGAATTCTTGTCGGATCATCTTGACTCGGACGATCTCAGTTCGTAGTGTCGCGCAGAGCAACCCCCGACCGCAGCGCCAGAGGAATTTCATGAGTACGAGCCACATCACCCCGTCCAACACAATCGACCCGCGCCGCTGGCTGGCGCTGGGTGTGATCGCCGTAGCCCAGCTGATGGTGGTGCTCGACGCCAGCATCGTGAACATCGCACTGCCATCTGCCCAGCACGCACTGCACATCTCGGACGCCAATCGGCAGTGGGTCATCACCGCCTACGCGCTGGCGTTCGGCGGGCTCCTGTTGCTGGGAGGCCGCATTGCCGACTTCATGGGGCGCAAGCGCATCTTCGTCATCGGCCTCATCGGTTTCGGCGTCGCGTCGGCGATCGGCGGAATCGCACAGAACCAGGGCGAGCTGTTCGCGGCCCGCGGTCTGCAAGGCGCGTTCGCGGCGCTGATGGCACCTGCCGCGCTGTCGCTGATCTCGATCACTTTCACCGCGCCCCGTGAACGAGCCAAGGCGTTCGCCGTCTACGGCGGCATTTCCGGCGGCGGTGCCGCCCTCGGTCTCATCCTCGGCGGTGTGCTCACTGAGTACGCCTCCTGGCGGTGGACCCTGCTGGTCAATACGCCGATCGCGATCGTGACCGCGCTCGCTGCGGTACTCGTCGTGCGTGAGAGCAGGGCCGAAGGTCGACCGCGCTACGACATCCCCGGTGTCATCACCAGCACCCTCGGCCTCGTGGCCCTGGTCTACGGCTTCACCAAGGCGAACGAGAGTGGTTGGTCCGCCACCAGCACGATCGCGCTGCTCGTCGCCGCTGTCGTTCTGCTCGTCGCCTTCGTCGTCATTGAGAGGTACACCGCCGAGCCGTTGTTGCCGCCGCGCGTCTTCAGCGAACGCAACCGCGCAGGCGCCTTCCTCGTCGCTCTGCTGCTCGGGTTGTCGCTGTTCGGGATGTTCCTGTTCCTCGTGTACTACCTGCAGGGCACGATGCATTACTCCGCGTTGAAGTCCGGCCTTGCGTTCCTGCCCTTCAGTGCCGGCGTCATCGTCGCGGCGGGTGGTGCCAGCAGCTTGCTTCCCCGTATCGGACCACGACCGCTGATGGCTGGTGGTACTGCAGCGGCCGCACTCGGCATGGCGTGGCTCACCAGGCTCACGACCCATTCGGGGTTCGCCTCGCACCTCCTGCCCGCGGAGATCGTGATGAGCCTGGGCATGGGCTTCGCCTTCGTCGCGCTTTCCAGCACGTCGCTTGTCGGCGTCGACGACCGCGATGCCGGTGTTGCGAGCGCCCTGGTCAACACGATGCAGCAGGTCGGCGGATCGCTCGGAACCGCATTGCTCAACACGCTCAGCGCAACCGCTGCGGTGCACTACATCGCTTCGCACGGTGCTGGCAGTACCGGGGCGGGCACGGTCCACGGCTACACCGTGGCCTTCACCTGGGGTCTCGGGGCGCTCGTCCTCGCGGTCGTGCTGTCCCTCGTCCTCGTGACGAAGCAGGCACGTGTCACCTCGACCGGTGCCGAGGACGGGGCCGGGGAGACTCCGCTGGAGCGCGCTGAAGAACTCAGCACCATCCTCTAAAGCTTCCCCCGCTGGTTGCCGTTCGCGAGTAGTTCGTCGGCAACCAGCGGGGAAAGGCATTCACTCTGCATTCACTCCGCGTGCTCCAGATCCAAGGTGCGTGCTCCGGGGCCGTCGGCGCCGAGGTAATCGCCGGGATTGATGAGACGGCAGCGCCGCAGTGACAAGCAACCGCAGCCGATGCAGCCGTCCAGATCGTCGCGGACGCGTTCGAGTTGTGCGATGCGCGCATCGAGTTCGGCACGCCACCTCGCAGAGAGTCGTGACCAGTCGCGGCGAGTCGGAGTCCGGTCCTCGGGTAACTGTTCGAACGCTTCCGCGACCTGAGACAGCGGCACGCCAAGACGCACCGCGATCTTGATGAGGGCAACGCGGCGAAGCGTCACCCGGGGATAGCGCCGCTGATTGCCGCTGGTCCGGCTGCTGGAAATGAGCCCCTTGCGCTCGTAAAAGTGCAGTGCGGAGATCGCCACTCCGCTGCGTGTGGCACATCACCGGCCGGCTGTCGAATCACGCGCCGATGGCGGCGGACGCTCTGATCCGGCTCGGCGGATCGGACGGCGTGCATCGCTGGATCGACTGCTACCTCGCTCGCCTCGATGAAGCGCCGACCGGTCGATGGCCAATCGACCCGGTGAACTGGCGGGATTCACTTGGTGATCCCTCTCGTTTGGGTGATTGGCTGCGGTTCTTCGAGCGGCAATTGGCCGAACACCCATGGCAGGACATCCTCGCCCTCTGGTGGCCAAGGCTGCTTCCCGGGGCGATCGGCGCCGTAGGGCATCCGCTGATCCGCACCGGTCACGCAGTGAGAGCGATCCAGGAGTCGCTCACCGACGTGCGAGTCGCCGAACTCGGGCAGGCGCTCGGGTACTGGGCGGCGCGGTGGACGCCGCTACCGCGCATGGAACCACTCGGTTGCACACCGCCCGCAGAGCTGAGCCAGATTCCGATGCTGCTGGACGAACTCACGGATTCAGCTGTCGGGTGTTACCGGCAGTGGGCGTCGTCCTCCCCGGTGATGCTGATCCATGCGGCGACCGTGCCGAGGGCTGCGCGGCTCGTCCTGCTTGCCGTGCCGGAGGAGTTATGGCCGATGAGCTATCGCCATACCTGGGCGGCAACCGCGGCGATCGTCTCCGCCTATCGTCCTCAAGGCCGCGGGCCCGCGGAGCCAGCAGTTCCTCCGAAACTCAGTGCGGAGATCGTTGCCGATGCCGCGATGAGCAGCAGCGACGCTCACGCATTGAAGTTCACTGAGGTGGCACTGGAATCGCATGCCCGCGGCCTGACAGACGCACTTGCGGCCGCGTACCTCTCCTCAAGTCTTGTCGAGGATGGTTGAGGACGTTCAGCTGGCGAGTTCGAGCGTCATCTCGCGCTTGAGTCCGCGGCGCGTCGACCACTCGCGCAGAGCAAGCCCGGCGAAGGCCACTACTGCGAGGGCGAAGGCGAAGACCGAGAACTCGCGTGCGGTCTTCATCAGGCCGCCTTCGTGCACGACCAGCCAGCCGGCGACCACGGCCGGGATTCCCATGCCGAGGTAGGAGACCGTGTAGATCACCGAGAGCAGGCCGGCCCGCTCGTGTGGGTGAGCCATCGGCAGGACGAGCTTCACCGAGGCCTGGAAGGCACCGCCGAAGCCCATGCCTCCGACGACAGCGCCGGCGAAGAAGAGGCTCAATGAACCGACGTTCTCCGACACCAGGCTCAGAGCGGTCCCGATCATCAGTGCGACGGTGCTCATCAGCATCAGCCGCACTGGCGCGATGGTGCGCGTCGCGATGACCGTGAGGGCTCCAAGACCTGCGGCCACGAAGAGCGGGAGACCGCCGAGCAGCAGCCAGTGCGAGCCCGCGATCTGGTGCACGATCGCCGGGGAGAGCGAGCCGTACAAGCCGGCCAGCGACCACCCCGCGACAAGCGCCGGTGCAGCGATAAGAACCGGTCCGCGGGCGCGGGCGGGGATTCCAAGCTCTGGACGCAGGCTTGCCAGCGCCCCGGGCTTGCGGGTCACCGTCTCCTTCATCATCAACACGCCGACGAACTGCAGGGCGAAGAGTCCGAGCAGAACCCCGTAGATGAGGTGCGTGGGCGCGGGCAGGTACTGCACGAAGACCGCGGCGAGCAGCGAACCGCTGGCGGTGCCGATCGGTGCCGAGACGGCGTTGGCGAGCGTTCCGCGGGCGGGGTTGATGTCCAGCAGGCCCGCTCCGACTGCGCCGGCGGCGGCTCCGGTGGCAACGCCCTGCAGCACGCGGGCGATGAGTAGATCGCCGACGCTGCCGGCGTTGAGCAGGACCAGCATCGCCGGGAACTGCACTGCGATCGCGGCGAGCAGCACCGGACGTCGTCCTATGTGGTCGGAGAGCCGTCCGACCACGAGCAGCCCGACGAGGACGGCGAGGGCGTAGACGCCGAAGACGACGGTGGTCATGATCGGCGAGAAGTGCCACATCTGCTGGTAGGTGCCGTAGAGCGGCGTGGGCGCAGAGGAGGCAGCGAGGAAGAAGATGATCACCGACATCAACAGCGCGAAGGCTGCCGGTGCCGGAAGGACGCGCCGGGAGTAGACGGGGTTGCCGTGCGCTGCGCTGGCGGAGGTCTCGAGTGTCGAGGTCATGGAGTTCTCCGGATCTCGGAAAGTCTTGA
>DASXYU010000124.1:0-5321 GCA_036502295.1 Jatrophihabitans sp.
GTGATCGAGGACGGGTTGAGGGTCGCCGGACCGGGCAGCAGCCAGAAGATGATGATCGTCACGATCATCACCACGTTGTTCAGCACCGAGGACCAGGCGCCAGGGCCGTAGCTGTGGCGCACATTGAGGACGGCCATGAGCATCGCGCCGAGGCCGTAGAAGAAGATCTCCGGCAGCAGCAGCGTCGCGAGCAGACTCGTCAGCGAGCGTTGGTCACCATCGGGTACGAATCCCGCCGCCAGCAACGGCGCGCAGAGGACGGCCAGCAGGGTGAGGGTGGCGAGCGCCACGGTCGCGATCGACATGAGGCGCTGTGCGTAGGCGACCCCGTCGTCCTCGTCGCGCTCCTGGGCGCCGACGAGTAGTGGGACGAAGACGCTGGAGAGAACGCCGCCGAGTAAGAGTTCGTAGACCATGTTCGGGAAGTTGTTCGCCGAGTTGTAGGCGTCACCGACGCCGAAGACACCCAGCGCCGCGACGAGCAGGCTGCTGCGCAGGAAGCCAGTGATCCGGCTGATAAGACTTGCGATCGCCATCGTCCGGCTGTCGTGCAGCAGCTGCTCCGATCCGCGTGCCTCGGCGGCGGCAGCGACGCCCGCCGACTCGAGGTCCGCCTGCTCGTCGTGTTGTGGTCCGGTGGTGAGTGGCGGCACGCCCGCAGGCGCCGGTCCTTTGACCCGCTTGCCCCGTCGTCCGACATAGACCGGGGTCGACCAGAGTACGTCGAGGGGCGAGCCGTGATCGGCCGGGAGCTGGAACGAGGCGGTGAATGACCCGGCTGTGTGCAGGGAAGGCGTACTCCAGTCGTCCTCGTTCGGGTGGCTCACAACTCGCTTCCTACTGGCTCCGGCTCGGGATGCGTCGCAGGCGCACCCGGGGTGGGGCCGCGGCCGCGTCGTAGTCGGCGGTAGAGCCGGAAGACGAAGGCGAGCGCGAGGACGCCCCCGGCGCCCCACATGATCACCTCACCGATGTCGCCGAGGGCGGTGCTGCGTACCGAGAGGACGAGCGGTGTGCCGAGCTGCTGGCTGCCTCCGTCGGTTGTCGTGGCGGGGGCGGTGAGGACGACCTGCACTTTGATCCGCCCGACCCGATCCAGGTGTACGGGCACGTGCAGCGGCAGGCGTCCTCGCGGGGGAATGGTCTGGATTCCGATGTCCGACGCGGTGAAGCCCGGCAGATCGCCCACGGTCTGGAACGTGAGGCGCACCTGCACCGTCTTGTCGAGCGTGTTCTCGATGGTGATCGGCAGCGGTGAGTCGTTCGAGCCGAGCGTGTAGCTACCGTCAGTGGGAACGACGAGCTTGATCGCGTCGGTGAGCGCCTCGATCCTGCCGGCGACGGTCCCAGTGGCCGTGTCCAACGTGCTCGGGGACGTCTGCCATTGCGCGGACGCCAGGCGCTGGACGGCATCGGGGACGTCACCGAGCAGGTTGCCCACCGTCGCCGGGTCGGTGAAGAGGCTGCTCAGCGCAGGTTGTGACGAGGTCGCGGCGCGAATGGCCTCGATAGTTTTCGTGGGCAGGCCGGGCGCTCCCTTGTCGCTCAACGTCGCGTGGACCTGCGCGGTGTAGGCGCCGCGAGCGGCTAGGAGTGGCAGCGGCTGTGACCACGCGGTCTTCGCTGTGGCGAGGATCGTGGCGATTGCCGCAGTCGGCTCAGGGTCGAGGTTGGCCGGCGGAAGCATGAGGACGTCGTGCGAGGTAGTCGGGTCGATGACAGAGGTGAGCGCCAGCTGCGAGACGAGCCTCGGCAGGACGGACGTCCCGGGCCCGCCGACGCTCAAGGCGCCGGGAAGCAGCGTCGCGATGGTGGCCGGTGTGCTGAAGGCCGTGAGGTCGGTGGCTCCGGCGCTCACCAGCGCGGGGGAACCCGATGTCCGTGTCTTCAGTGCGGAGCTGCTCAGCAGCAACGTGCCAACCCCTTGGGCAGCCAACCGTTGAGCCGTCGCAGCGCTCACCACGCCGTCGGCGGGCCAGGCGACTGCCGTATTGCCGACGTGTCCGGCGAGGGCGGCGCCGACCCTCACCTGCATCGCGGGGGGCAACGCGGTCTGCCAGGTGAGGTCGTCGGCAGTGAGGGCATCGACATCGGGGTTTGCGAAGGGAGTGAGGGCGAGTTCCATTCCAGGTGCGGCGAGGACGTGCTGCAGTCGAGTCAGCCAGGCCGTGGCAGCCATCTTTCCGGTGCCGGGGACGGGAGTGCCAGCCGATGTCTGCACCTGATAGCTGGTCGACATCACCGCTAGTTCGTCGATGAGCTCTGGGTCGACCAACAACGTCATCGGCACCTGTGCGTCGACCATCTCAGCCACCGAGAGCAAACGGTCCAGGCGTCCGCCGCTGCTGATCGAGGCCACCAGGTCGTCATCGGTGAAGACCGTGTCGGAGGTGAGGCGGTGGGGTCGTTCGAGCAGCGGCCAGACCCAGGTCACCTGCGTGGGTGCGGGGACGTTCTGGAAGGCGGGCAGGTAGGTCTGGGTGGCGCCGAGTTCGACCGTCGACCCGTCGCTCGCCGTGGTCTGCGCAGCGATCACGATCGGGTAGATGGCGGCATCCGCGCAGATGCAGAGGCCTGCATGGTCCACGGTTCCGCTCACGGTAGGAATGCTGACCTGGGTGCTCTGTCCGATAGCCAATGTCGGGACGACGATCGGGGCGTCCTCTGGGCCTTGCACGGCGGCGGGCAGCTGTGGCACAGGTGGTTGCTTTGCGGCGAGTTCGGTGTTGAACACGGACTGGGTAGTGATTGGGTCACCCCGCGTCGCCGTCACGGTCATGTTCGTCAGATCGACGTTGCCAAGGTTCTTCAGCGAGACCGTGAAGGTGAGCGGCTGCATCTGCGCTTCGGCCAGCGGGGTGGTGGGTGAGACGCTGATGACGCTGACGGCCACACTGCCGGCCGCCGGGTCGGCCGCCTGCGCTGACGGTGCGAAACCGAGACCAGTTGCCCCGATTAGCAGGGCCAACGCTACGCAGGCGCTGCGCGAAGCCAGACGGAGTTCAGTCCAGCTCATGCAGAGTCCGCCAGCAGCCGTCCTGCGGTATCGATGAGCCCGCGCTCGTCGGGGTACGCCAGCTGGGCGGAGATTTCGGAGAGTGGCACCCACGCCACCTCGGTGACCTCGATGTCGGCATCCGAGAGTTCCCCGCCGACTGCACGCATCAGGTAGTGCTGAACCGTCTTGTGGATGCGGCGTCCTTCGGCGACGAACCAGAAGTCGATGGTGCCGAGTTCGGCGAGGATCTCACCGGCGATGCCGGTCTCTTCCTCGACCTCACGGACGGCGGCCTGCTCCGGGGTTTCCCCGACCTCGATGTGCCCCTTCGGCAGCGACCACAACAACCGTCCGCGGCGGTCGGTGCGCCCGATGAGGGCCCCGCGTGGAACTTCTCCTGCGAGGTCGACGACGAGTCCGCCCGCGCTGAACTCATCAACCTGCTGCAGGTGGGCGCCGCCTTGTCGCCTCGGTGTGCCCCGCCTTTTGCCGGTCTGTCGTGTCCAGCGGCCGGACCGGTCTCCCGAGCCACGTGCCATGCTCCCTAGGGTAACCAGTGATGACTCTGCCAGCTGACCTTGTTCCCATCTCGCCGCCGACCGCGTCGCTCGGTCGCGCTTTCGCGGCCGCAGGATTCGAGCTGCACCTCGTAGGTGGCTCGATACGCGACGCGCTGTTGGGTCGGATCGCGCCTGAGGCCGACCTCGACCTCACCACCAACGCCCACCCCGAACAGGTACTGAGCCTCCTCGAAGGCATCGCAGAGGCGACGTGGACCACCGGGATCGACTTCGGCACGGTCGGTGCGCGCGTCGATGGTGCCACCTTCGAAATCACCACTTTCCGCGCCGACAGGTACGACCGTGTCAGCCGCAACCCTGAGGTGAGCTTCGGCGACAACCTCGCCGACGACTTGATGCGGCGTGACTACACGATGAACGCGATGGCGCTGTCGGTGACCGGCGATGCCACCTTCACCGACCTATTCGGTGGCCTGGCCGACCTCGCCCGTGGCGAACTCCGCACTCCCGCGACTCCTGAGGAGTCCTTCGCGGACGATCCGCTGCGGATGCTGCGTGCCGCCCGATTCGTCTCCACCCTCCGCCTCCGGCCCGCGCCCGACGTCCTCGCCGCCATGACGGCGATGGCCGGCGAACTGGCACGTATCACCGCTGAACGGGTGCAGGCCGAACTCGCGAAGTTGCTGCTCGGCGCGAATCCACGCGGCGGACTCGAGGTGCTGGTGAATACCGGCCTCGCCGACGTCATCCTGCCCGAACTGTCGGGGCTGAAGATGACCGTCGATGAGCACGGCCAGCACAAGGACGTCTACGCCCACACGCTGCAGGTGCTCGATCAGGCGATCGCGCTGGAGGACGAGCCGGATCTCGTCCTGCGGATGGCTGCGCTGCTACACGACATCGGCAAGCCCGCCACCCGCGCCTTCGCCGACGGAGGACGGGTGAGTTTCCACCACCATGAGGTGGTCGGTGCCCGTATGGCGCGCAAGCGACTGAAGGATCTCCGCTTCAGTAAGCAGGTCATCGAGGACGTCGGCCAGCTCGTCTTCCTGCACCTTCGCTTCTACGGCTACCGCACCGGGGAGTGGACCGACTCGGCGGTGCGGCGCTACGTTGTCGATGCCGGCCCGCTCCTGCCACGGCTGCACAAACTCGTGCGCTCAGATGTCACCACTCGCAACGTCCGCAAGGCGAAGGCCCTCTCGGAGGCATACGACACGCTCGAAGCGCGCATCGCGGAGCTGCAGGAGCAGGAAGAGTTGGAGGCGGTCCGTCCCGACCTCGACGGCAACGAGATCATGCGGCTGCTGGAGATCGGCCCCGGCCCGCTGGTGGGGAAGGCCTACAAGCACCTACTCGCCCTTCGGATGGAGCGGGGTCCGCTCGATCACGAGACGGCGGTCGAGGAGCTGCGCCGTTGGTACGCGAACCAGGCAGACGTCGACACGTAGAGCGCCGCGACCACGAGGACGGCGGTGGGTGCGTGCCCGTCCTCGGGCAGGATGAGGCTCACCAGTGCGGCGGCCACCACGAGGGCGATGTTGAAGAGCGCGTCGTAGAAGGCGAAGACACGTCCGCGGTACCGGTCGTCGACGTCGCGCTGCACGGTGGTGTCGACGCAGAGTTTCACGCCTTGGGAGCTGAGGCTGGTGAGGACGAACCCGAACGGGACGAGCCAGATCCGGTACGGCAGGAAGAAGACGAGCTGCACGGCTGCGCTGGAGGCGATGAGCAACACCGACCAGCGATGCATGCCGATCCCCCGGATGGCGCTCGGCGTGATGAAGGCGGCGAGCGCGCCG
>DASXYU010000125.1:0-14923 GCA_036502295.1 Jatrophihabitans sp.
TAACTGAACCAGAATCAGTTGGGCTGCCAATTACCCCATACCCCAAGGGCTTGGCTTTGCGGTGACCCACAAGAGCCTTTGAAGACTTTACCCGACGCTACCTATCGGCTCCAAACTGCCCGAGGTTAACCATCAAAAGCCGGTGCGGCCGTCGATGGCCTCGCGCAGCAGGTCCGCGTGGCCGCAGTGCCGGGCGTACTCCTCGATCATGTGGATCAGCAGATCACGCAGCAGAATCGTGTCGCCGTGCCGGTCCACACCCGCCACCTCCAGATCGGTCACCGTGGCCATGTACGCCTGGGCCGCAGCGACGTGTTTGCGCCACTCGGCGAAGGCAGCATCGACGCACTCCTGAGTACCGAGCGCTTCGGTGAACTCCGCATCTCGGTCGTCGGGCTTGGAGAACGGCCACGTGCCGTCGATACCCAACATCACACGCTCGAACCAGTACCACTCGACGCCGGCAAGGTGCCGCACCAGCCCGAGCAGCGACATCGTCGACGGCGGCACCGACTGCGACGCGAGCTGCTCGGGCGTCAGCCCGTCGCACTTCATCTGCAGCGTGAGGCGGTAGTTGTCCAAGTACTCCAGCAGCAGGTCGCGCTCGGAGGTGTAGCCGTGCTCCTTGCGCGGATCCGCCTCGGGCTCGAGCCAGTTCCCAGCCATTACGCCAGCACAGCCCTCAGCCGCGCCAGAGTCATCTCTTTGCCCAGGATCTGCATCGAGTCGAAGAGCGGCAGCGCAGAGGACGCGCCACTGATGGCTACATACAACGGACCGAACGCCTGCTTCGGCTTCAGCCCCAATCCGCCGGTTTCGACGGGGTCAATCAATGTCGAGTTGAGCGCTTCGTGGATCGGCTCCGCGGTCCAGTCGTCCTGCGCTTCGAGGGTGGAGATAGTCGCACTGAGGACGGCCCGGCCCAGCTCGGTATCGACTGACTTCGCCTTCGCCGCCTCATCGACGGTGATGTCGTCGTTGAGTAGGTAGGCGAGCTTGCGCGCCGCGTCGCCGAGGGTCACCGCCCGCGTCTGCACCAAAGGCACAGCAGCGTCAAGGACCTCGTCCTTGACGGGGAGGCCGGCTGCCGCGACGTACGGCTCCAGACGCTCGGCAAAGTCCGTGGCAGTGAGCCGGCGGATCCACTCCGCATTGATCGCCTCGCACTTCTTGGGGTCGAAGCGCGCCGGGTTGGCATTGACGTCGGCGATATCGAAGGCGGCGACTAGCTCCTCCATCGAGAAGATGTCCTGGTCACCGGACAGCGACCAGCCGAGCAGCGCGAGGTAGTTGAGCAGTCCTTCGGGGACGTAACCCTCTTCGCGGTAGAGGCTCAAGGACGACTGCGGGTCACGCTTGGAGAGCTTCTTGTTCCCCTCCCCCATCACATACGGCAGGTGGCCGAACCGCGGGGTGAACGTCGCGACACCGACCTCGATGAGCGCGCGATACAGCGCGATCTGCCGCGGGGTGCTCGGCAGCAGGTCCTCACCGCGCAGGACGTGCGTGATGCGCATCAGCGCGTCGTCCACCGGGTTCACCAAGGTATAGAGCGGGATGCCATTGCCCCGCACCACCACGAAATCGGGCACCGATCCGGCGGCGAAGATGACCTCGCCCCGGATGAGGTCGGTCCAGGTCAGGTCCTCGTCGGGCATCCGCAGCCGCAGCGTGGGCTCGCGTCCTTCGGCCCGGAACGCCGCCTTCTGCTCTTCGGTGAGAGTGCGGTCGTAGTTGTCGTAGCCCAGCTTGGGACTTCGCCCGGCGGCGATGTGCCGCGCCTCGATCTCCTCAGGCACGCTGAACGACTCGTAGACATGCCCGCCGGCGATGAGCTTCGCGACCACGTCGCGGTAGATGTCGTGGCGCTGGCTCTGGCGGTAGGGAGCATCCGGGCCACCCACCTCGGGGCCCTCGTCCCAGGTGAGGCCGAGCCAGCGCAGCGCCGCGAGCAGGTCGTTGTAGGACTGCTCGGAGTCGCGCGCCTCGTCGGTGTCCTCGACGCGGAAGACGAAGGTGCCGCCGGTGTGCCGCGCGTATGCCCAGTTGAACAGCGCGGTGCGCACCAATCCGACGTGCGGGTTGCCGGTGGGAGAGGGGCAGAACCGGACACGAACAGCAGAGGCATCAGACGTCATGCTTTCTTCGCAACCTTGTTCGAGAGAGCACCGATGCCCTCGATCTCGATCGTCACCGTGTCGCCGGCCACGATCGGCCCGACGCCGGCGGGCGTGCCGGTGAGGATGACGTCGCCGGGCAGCAGCGTCATCACGTTCGAGACGAAGCTGATCAGCGTCGGCACGTCGTGGACCATGTCCTTGGTCCGGCCGTCCTGCTTCACCTGGCCGTTCACCGAGGTCGTGATGCGCAGGTCGCTCGGGTCGAGCAGTGTCTCGATCCACGGCCCGATCGGGCAGAACGAGTCGTGCCCCTTCGCGCGGGTGAACTGGCCGTCGGCCTTCTGTTGATCGCGGGCACTGACGTCGTTGCCGCACATGTAACCGAGGACGTGGCCGAGGGCCTCCTCGCGACTGACATCGCGAGCCGGCTTGCCGATCACGATGGCGAGTTCGCCCTCGAAGTCGACACGGTCGCTCACCGGCAGACGGATCGTGTCGCCGTGCCCGATAACCGATGTCGACGGCTTGATGAAGACCACCGGTGAGGACGGTGCCTCGTCGCCCATTTCGGCCGCGTGATCCGCGTAGTTCTTGGCGACCGCGACGACCTTGCTGGGCAGGATCGGTGCCACCAGGCGGACGTCTTCAAGAGACCAGCGGTCACCGGTGAACTCGATGGCGCCGAAGGGATGCTCCGCGATCGCCGACACCGTCAGGGCGCTGAAATCCGTAGGTCCCCCACGGGCTACGCCCTCGCTGGTGGGGGTGCCCCCATTCGCCCCCGTCGGTCCTTCAACTACTCCCCATGCCATCCCGGCGGGTACTTGGGCGGAACCTGGGTGGACGAACCGAGCGATACGCACGGTTCGAGGCTACCGGTGGCGTCGACACGGCCCTAGGGGCCCACTCAGCCACCGCAGTCCTTAGACTCGTTGCATGGCTTCGCAGCTCGCCTCTATCGCTCCCGCCACTCGGCGCCGCGCGGCGGCGGTCGTCGGGGTCTTCGCGGCCCTCTTCGCCGTGGTCGGCGTCCTGAGTTGGGCGCGCGACGCGAACGCCGCCGTCCGCGTGATCGGCACGATCGTCCTCGTTGCGGCGGCGGTGCTGGCGCTCATCGCATGGGGGCTGCTCAACTCGATCCGCGTCGACCGCCTCTCCGACGAACTGGACGCGGAGCTCGCCGAGGCGATCGCCCACCACGACGCCACTTGCGGCTGCGGCCAGACTCACGACATGACCGAGATGACGACGGTGTGTGCACATGATGGGGCTGGCACGGACTGTGCCCACAACTGCGACACCTGCGCGCTGGCTGCTCTCAGGAACTAGTGCAGTAGGCCAAAACGTACGGCGTCGTGCAAGGCGAGCCAGCTCGCCTCGATGACGTTCTCGTGCACGCCGACGGTCGTCCACTCCCGAGTTCCGTCGCTGGTCTCGATGAGGACGCGGGTGACGGCGTCGGTGCCGTGCTTGCCGGGCATGATGCGCACCTTGTAATCGGTGAGCTCCAGCTCGGCCAGCCGTGGGTAGACGGTGGCGAGTGCCTTGCGCAGTGCGCGGTCCAGCGCGTTCACCGGCCCGTTGCCCTCTTCGGTGGAGATCACCCGCTCTCCCCCGGCGACAACCTTCACCGTCGCCTCACTGACACAGAGGCCGTCCTCGACGGAGCCCTCCGCATCGACGCCGTCGACGATGACGCGGTAGCTCTCAACCAGGAACGGCGGCTCCGCGTCAGGGTTCAGCGCATCGCGGACCAGCAGCGCGAAGGAGGCGTCGGCCGCCTCGTACGACCAGCCGCGCGCCTCGCGCTGCTTCACCGTGGCGACGACACTGCTCACCACATCCGGGCGGCTGGTCACGTCGAGACCCAGCTCGGCCGCCTTGAGTTCGACGGAGGCGCGTCCTGCCATCTCCGTGACAAGGATGCGCTGGTCGTTGCCGACCACGGACGGGTCGAGGTGGTTGTACATCAGCGGCGCGACCTTGATGGCGCTGGCGTGTAGGCCGGCCTTGTGGGCGAAGGCCGCGGCACCGACGAAGGGGGCGTGCGTGTCCTGGGCAAGGTTGGCGATCTCGGCGATGGCATGGCTCACGCGCTGCATCTCGCCGAGGCAACCATCGGGCAGGACGTCGAGTTCCATCTTGGTGACGAGGTCACCGATGAGGGTGAAGATGTTGGCGTTGCCGGTGCGCTCGCCGTAGCCGTTCGCGGTGCCCTGCACGTGGGTGGCGCCCGCATCGACGGCGGCCAGCGCGTTGGCGACGGCGCAACCCGTGTCGTCCTGGGTGTGGATGCCGAGACGTAGGCCGGAGCGGGCCTTCATGTCGGTGACGATCTCGTGCACCCGCATCGGCAGCATGCCGCCATTGGTGTCACAGAGGACGCCGACGTCGGCGCCTGCTTCAGTCGCGGCATCGAGGACGCGCACGCCGTAGTCAGCATCGAGCTTGTAGCCGTCGAAGAAGTGCTCGAGGTCGACGAAGACACGGCGGTCGTGCTCGCGCAGGAAGCGCACCGTGTCGCGGACCATGTCGAGGTTCTCCTCGAGGGTGGTGTGCAGCGCATCGGTGACATGCCAGACCGAGGACTTCGCCACCAGCGTGATGACACTGGCCCGCGAGTCGAGCAGTGCCTGCACCTGAGCGTCGTCCTCAACCTTCACCCCGGCCTTGCGGGTGGAGCCGAACGCCACCAGGGTGGCGTGCTTGAGGTTCAGCTCACCGTCCGCGGCACGCGCGAAGAACTCGGTGTCCTTCGGCATCGCCCCCGGCCAGCCGCCCTCGATAAAGCCGACGCCGAGTTGGTCGAGCAGACGCGCCACGGCGAGCTTGTCGGCGACGGAGTACGTAATGCCCTCACGCTGCGCGCCGTCGCGCAGCGTGGTGTCGAAGACGTGGAACTCGTCGCTCAGCATGACCGTCCTCAGGCGCTTGCGGCTTTGGCGAGGCGTTCGCCGATCTCGCCGGTGCTCCCCGGGTTCTTCGGGTCGCGGGCGGTGAGGTCCGCCTCGACCGCGGCCTCGATCTTCGCCGCCGCGTCAGCTTCGCCGAGATGGCTCAGCATCAGCGCGACCGAGAGGATGGCGGCTGTTGGGTCGGCCTTGCCCTGGCCGGCGATGTCGGGGGCCGAACCGTGCACCGGCTCGAACATCGACGGGAAGGTGCGATCGGGGTTGATATTGCCGCTCGCCGCCAGACCAATGCCGCCGGTGATCGCGCCGGCGAGGTCAGTGATGATGTCGCCGAAGAGGTTGTCGGTGACGATGACGTCGAAACGCTGCGGATCGGTGGTCAGGTAGATCATCACCGCGTCGATGTGGCTGTAGTCGATGGTGACGTCCGGGAACTCCTCGCCGACCTGCTGCACGAGCCGCCACCACACCGAACCGGCGTTGACGAGGACGTTGGTCTTGTGGACCAACGTCAGCTTCTTTCGCGGGCGTCCCTGCGCGCGAACGAAGGCGTCGCGGATCACCCGCTCCGCGCCGAACGCCGTGTTGATCGAGACCTCTGTGGCGATCTCGTGCGGGGTTCCCACGCGAATCGCCCCACCGTTGCCGGTGTAGAGCCCTTCAGTCCCTTCGCGGACGACGACGAAGTCGATCGGCCCCTTGTCGAGGACGGCGGAACTCAGCGGCGAGGTCGAACCCGGGTAGAGCTTCGAGGGCCGCAGGTTGACGTAGTGGTCTAGTTCGAAGCGCAGCTTGAGAAGCAATCCCCGCTCAAGGACGCCCGGAGGGAGGTTCGGGTCGTTCGGCTTGCCGCCGACCGCACCGAGCAGGATGGCGTCGGCCGTCTTGATCTCCTCGAGCGCCGAGGTGGGAAGGACTTCTCCGGTGCGGAGATAGCGCTCAGCACCCAGGTCGTACTGCGTCTTCGACACGCCGGGGAACACCGCGTCGAGTACACGGAGCGCCTGCTCCGTGACCTCGACACCGATGAAGTCGCCCGGAATAACCGCAAGTTCGAAACTCATCGCGCGGCGGTGCCTTCGACATAGTCGGAGTCACCGCTCTGCACCCAGCTCATCAGGCCACGCAGCTTGCGGCCGACCTCTTCGATCGGGTGCTGCTCGCCCTTGGCGCGCAACGCCTTGAACTCCGGCGCGCCGGCATCCTGGTCGTTGATGAAGCGCTCGGCGAAGGCACCGCTCCGGATGTCGGCGAGTACCTCCTTCATGCGCTCCTTGACGCTCGGGTCGATGACGCGCGGGCCGGAGACGTAGTCGCCGTACTCCGCGGTGTCCGACACCGACCAGCGCTGCTTGGCGATGCCGCCCTCGTACATGAGATCGACGATGAGCTACAGCTCGTGCAGCACCTCGAAGTACGCGATCTCGGGCTTGTAGCCCGCCTCGGTGAGGGTCTCGAAGCCGTACATGATCAGCTGCGAGGCGCCACCGCAGAGGACGGCCTGCTCACCGAAGAGGTCAGTCTCCGTCTCTTCGGTGAAGTCGGTCTTGATCGCGCCGGCACGGGTGCCGCCGATGCCCTTGGCGTAGCTCAGCGCCAGCTCGAAGGCCTTGCCGGTGGCGTCCTGTTCGACGGCGACGAGGACGGGGACGCCCTTGCCGTCAACGAACTGGCGGCGCACCAGGTGGCCGGGGCCCTTCGGCGCGACCATCGCGACGTCGACGGTGGCCGGGGGCTTGATGTAGCCGAAGCGGATGTTGAAGCCGTGACCGAAGAGGAGGGCGTCGCCGTCCTTGAGGTTCGGTTCGATCGACTCGGTATAGAGCTGACGCTGCTTGTGGTCCGGCGCCAGGATCATGATCACGTCGGCTTCGGCGGCAGCCTCGGCGGGAGTGACAACGCGCAATCCCTCCTCCTCGGCCTTCGGGCGGCTCTTGCTGCCCTCGGGCAGACCGACGCGCACGTCGACGCCGGAGTCACGAAGTGAGAGCGCGTGCGCGTGCCCCTGGCTGCCGTAGCCGATAACGGCCACCTTGCGGCCCTGGATGATCGATAGGTCGGCGTCGTCGTCGTAGTACATCTCGATTGCCATGAGCGTGCGTGCCTTCTTCTCTTGTGATCCTTAGGCCGTCTTGTCGACGGACTTGAGTGCTGCCTGGGTCATCGAGCGCGGCCCGCGGCCGACGGCCACGACACCGGACTGAACGACCTCGCGGATGCCGTAGGGCTCAAGCATCTGCATCATTCCGCTCAGTTTGTCAGGACGGCCGGAAAGCTCGATCGTCAGGGCCTCCGGGCCCACATCGGCGACCTTTCCGCGGAAGAGGTCGACGATCTGCAGCACGTCGCGGCGGTTGTGCTCATCGGCGCGGACCTTCACGAGCAGCAGCTCGCGCTGGATCGCCTGCTTCTCTTCGAGTTCCACAATCTTGAGGACGTTCACCAGCTTGTTGAGCTGCTTGGTGACCTGTTCGAGGACCGTCCCCTCGACCGAGACGATGATCGTGATGCGGCTGATCTCGGGGTGCTCGGTGGGGCCGACGGCGAGCGACTCGATATTGAAGCCGCGGCGGCTGAAGAGGCCCGCGACGCGGACCAGGACGCCGGGCTTGTTCTCGACGAGAACCGACAACGTATGGGTACTCATGCTTCGTCTCCCAGCACGAACTCGATCAGTGCCTTGCAGTGGACGTCGGTGGTGTCGATGAGCGGTACCTCGGCGTCGCCGTCCTTGAGCAACATGCCCTGCTCGGTGCAGGCGAGGACGACCGCCTCGGCACCGTTCGCGACGAGCTTGCCGACCACGGCGAGGTAGTCGGCACGAGCCTCATCCGAGACGATGTCGCGCGCCAGCTCGTCATAGATGACGTCGTGCACGCGACGCCGCTGATCCTCATCGGGGATCAGCGTGCTGACGCCACGCGTCGCGAAGGCGTCGGGGAACATCGGGCTCGTCATCGTGAAGGCCGTGCCGAGCAGCCCGACCTTGCCGTAGCCGGAGACCGACTCCGCGACGAGGCTCACGAGGTCCACGAACGGAACGTCACCGATAGCGGCACGGACGTCGGCGGCGACGAGGTGTGTCGTGTTGGCGGCAAGGGCGATGCCCTCACAGCCGGCGTCGACGAGGCGACGGGCGGCATCGGCGAGGACGCGCCCAACCCCGGCCCAATCGCCGTCGTGCTGCATGCGGGCGAAGTCGCCGAACTCCACCGACCAGAGCGTGACGGGGGCGCTGCTTGCGCCGCCGAGGCGGGCGTTCACGGCGGAGTTGATCGCCCGGTAGTAGTGCTCGCTGGACACCCAGGTGGTACCGCCGACAATTCCCAACCTGCGCATCAGATCAGGTCACCACCGAAGTCGGGGCGGATGTCGCGCGCGAACTGGATGTCGTCGTTGCTGGCGCCTGCGGCCACCATCGGCCACACCATGGCGTCAGCGCCGACCGTGAAGTCGACCACGACCGGCTGGTCGTCGATCTCCATCGCCTTCTGGATCGTCGCGTCGACCTCGTCCTTGGTCTCGCAGCGAAGGCCCACACAACCGAGAGCATCGGCGAGCTTCACGAAGTCGGGGATGCGGTGCTTGTGCGTACCGAGGTCGGTCTGGCTGTAGCGCCTGTCGTAGAAGAGCGTCTGCCACTGCCGCACCATGCCGAGGCTGCCGTTGTTGATGATGGCGACCTTGATCGGGATGCCCTCGATGGCGCAGGTGGCGAGTTCCTGGTTGGTCATCTGGAAGCAGCCGTCGCCATCGATTGCCCAGACCAGCTTGTCGGGCTGACCGACCTTCGCCCCCATCGCGGCAGGGACGGCGTAGCCCATAGTCCCCGCGCCACCGCTGTTGAGGAACGTGTACGGGTTCTCGTACTTGATGAACTGCGCGGCCCACATCTGGTGCTGCCCGACGCCGGCGGCGTAGATCGCCTCGGGTCCGGCGATGGCGCCGAGGCGCTCGATGACGTACTGCGGGGCGAGCGTGCCGTCCTCCGGCTCCGCATAGCCGAGTGGGTAGGTGGTGCGCCAGTCATCCAGCGACTTCCACCAGCCGGTGAGGTCGGCGCGGTGACCGGCGGCGTACTCGGCCTCGACTGCCGGGGTGAGTTCAAGCAACACCTCGCGCACGTCGCCGACGATCGGCACGTCCGCCTCGCGGTTCTTGCCGATCTCAGCTGGGTCGATATCGGCATGGACGATCGCCGCGCCGGATGCGAAGGAGGAGAGCTTGCCGGTGACGCGGTCGTCGAAGCGGGTGCCCAACGCGATGAGCAGGTCGGACTTCTGCAGTGCCGTGACGGCGGCGACCGTGCCGTGCATGCCGGGCATGCCGAGGTGTTGGGTGTGCGTGTCCGGGAAGGCACCGCGGGCCATCAGTGTCGTGACCACGGGGATGCCGGTGAGCTCGGCGAGCTTACGCAGCTCGGCGGTGGCGCGTGCCTTGAGCACACCACCACCGACGTAGAGGACGGGGCGACTGGCACCGGCGATGAGCTTGGCGGCCTCGCGGATCTGCTTGCCGTGCGGACGGGTCACCGGGTGGTAGCCCGGCAGATCGATGACCGGCGGCCAGCTGAACTGGCCGGTGGTCTGCAGCACGTCCTTCGGCAGGTCGACCAGGACGGGGCCGGGGCGTCCGGTGCTGGCGAGGTGGAAGGCCTCTGCGATGGCGCGCGGCAGCTCCTCGACTGACTGCACGAGGAAGTTGTGCTTGGTGATCGGCAGGGTGATGCCGGCGATATCAGCCTCTTGGAAGGCGTCGGTGCCGATCATCGGCAGCGCCACCTGGCCGGTGATCGCGACCATCGGCACGGAGTCCATGTAGGCGTCGGCGATCGGGGTCACCAGGTTGGTGGCGCCGGGGCCGGAGGTGGCCATGCAGACGCCGACCTTGCCGGTGGCCTGGGCGTAACCCTCGGCCGCGTGACCGGCGCCCTGCTCGTGGCGCACCAGGATGTGGCGAACCTTCGTCGAGTCGTAGAGCGGGTCGTAGGCGGGAAGGATCGCACCGCCCGGAATGCCGAATACGACGTCCGCACCGACCTCTTCGAGCGAGCGGACAAGCGCCTGCGCCCCGGTCATGCTCTCGGACATCGCTATCTCTCCTGAACTTTCTTGTTGCCGCAACACTGAGTCTTTCTCTTGCTGTCGCAAGAAAAAACCCCTCGTGCCTCAGGCACGAAGGGTGGCGGATCGGTCGGGTGACTGATCCGCTAGCTAACGATTACAAGGTGACGCACGCCCAAAATGCTACACGCCACCCTGCAATCGAAAAAGAGTGGGTTTATTCAGGCAGGTAGCGGGCGGCGCCCTTGTCTGCGCTCAGGGCCATGCTGGCGTAGGCGCGAAGGGCTTGGCTGACGTATCGCTCGCGGTTGGCGGGCTTCCAGCCCGGGACGCCTGGATCGCCCTTGGCGGCCGCACGCTGGGCGAGGACGTCCTCGGCGACGTTGAGGGTGACCGATCGGTTCGGGATGTCGATGGTGATGGTGTCGCCGTCCTCGACGAGGGCGATCAGGCCACCACCCGCCGCCTCGGGTGAGACGTGGCCGATCGACAGGCCGCTGGTCCCGCCGGAGAAGCGTCCGTCGGTGATGAGCGCGCAGGCCTTGCCCAGTCCGCGTCCCTTGAGGAAGGACGTGGGGTACAGCATCTCCTGCATGCCGGGGCCGCCCTTGGGCCCTTCGTAGCGGACGACGACGACGTCACCGGCAAGGATGTGGCCGGAGAGGATCTGCTCGACCGCCTCCTCCTGGCTCTCGCTCACCTTCGCGGGGCCGGTGAAGGTGAGGTTGGAGTCATCAACACCCGCGGTCTTCACCACTGCACCGTCGGGCGCGAGGTTGCCGCGGAGGACGGCGAGGCCGCCGTCCTTGCTGTAGGCGTGCTCGACCGAGCGAATGCAGCCGTTGGCCGGATCGGTGTCCAGGGACGACCAGGTGGCGGTCGAGGAGAATGCCTCGGTGGTACGGACACCACCGGGTGCCGCCGAGAAGAGTGCCTCGGCCTGCGGGGTGGCCGAATCGCTGCGGATGTCCCATTCGCCGAGCCACTCGGTAAGGCCCGGGGAATGCACGGTGTGCACGGTGTGGTCGAGCAGCCCGGCACGGTTCAGTTCGCCGAGGATGGCCGGGATTCCGCCGGCACGGTGCACGTCCTCCATGTGGTACTTCGGGGTGTTCGGGGCGACCTTGCAGATGCACGGCGTACTGCGCGAGAGAGCATCGATGTCGGTGAGATCGAAGTCGATACCGCCCTCGTGGGCCGCCGCGAGCAGATGCAGGATCGTGTTCGTCGAGCCGCCCATCGCGATATCCATGCGCATCGCGTTACTGAATGCCGCCTTGGTCGCGATAGCGCGGGGCAGAACGCCCTCGTCGTCCTTCTCGTAGTACCGCTTGGCGAGGTCGACGACGAGTTCACCGGCGCGGACGAAGAGGTCGCGCCGGGCGGCGCTGGTGGCGAGCGTGGAGCCGTTGCCCGGCAGCGAGAGGCCGAGGACCTCGGTGAGGCAGTTCATCGAGTTCGCGGTGAACATTCCGGAACACGAACCGCAGGTCGG
Source organism: Jatrophihabitans sp. (assembly GCA_036502295.1). GTDB lineage: Bacteria > Actinomycetota > Actinomycetes > Mycobacteriales > Jatrophihabitantaceae > DASXYU01. The sequence goes on from DASXYU010000125.1 coordinate 11,591, forward strand.
GCAGGCGGAGCGCTCGATGGTGTCAAGCGCCTCGTCGCTGACGCTCTGGTCTGCGCTGGCGATCATGGCGTCGATGAGGTCGAGTTTCGGGTGCGCGATGCCGTCCTGCACCACGACCTTGCCCGCCTCCATCGCGCCTCCGCTGACGAAGACGGTAGGGATGTTGAGGCGCAGCGCGGCGAGCAGCATGCCGGGCGTGATCTTGTCGCAGTTGCTGATGCAGACCAGCGCATCGGCCTGGTGGGCGTTCACCATGTACTCGACGGAGTCAGCGATGAGCTCGCGGCTGGGCAGGCTGTAGAGCATGCCGCTGTGCCCCATCGCGATGCCGTCATCGACGGCAATGGTGTTGAACTCGCGCCCGACACCGCCGGCCGCGGCGATCGCGTCGGCGACCAGCGCGCCCATGTCCTTGAGGTGCACGTGGCCCGGGACGAACTGCGTGAAGCTGTTCGCGATCGCGACGATCGGCTTGCCGAAGTCGTCATCCGTCATGCCGGTCGCGCGCCAGAGGGCACGCGCCCCGGCCATGTTCCGGCCGTGCGTGGAGGTCTTCGACCGCAGATCGGGCACCGTGACTCCCTGGGTTGGCGCGCTGTGCAAACCACGCCCGCGACGAAAGCCGCGTGACGCCTATCTGTCAGCATAAGTCGATGCGCGTCTTCCGGCTTCCCACTTTGGCGTACCTGGCCGTCCTGCTCCTGATCGCCTGCACGGTGCCGCTGGCATTCGCCGGTAACGGCGAGGGGACGATCATTGACCACAACGACCAGGTGAACGACCACAGCTCGGGCATCGGCGGTCTGCATGTCACCCCGCTCATCGTCCTGCTCGTCATTCCGATCCTGGCGGCGCTCTATATCGGGCGGACCGCGACCTTCGTCAGCGAGGACGGGATCCGGGTGCGGGCGATCTTCGGATCACGGACGTTGCCGTGGACTTCGATCCGCGGCCTGGAGACGGCGGAGCGAGCCGTCTATGCGGTGATCGAGGGGGGTGCGGTGCGGCTGCCCTGCGTGCGGCTCGCCGATCTGCACGCTGTCGCGGCGGCGAGTGGGGGGCATCTGCCAGACCTGCCCGCGCCGGCGATGAAGTCCGCCCCGATTCGGCGCCGGACGCAGTACCTCAGGCGGCGCTAACTGCTCGACTTTTGGTCTTGAGTCCGGGGATACCCGGACTCAAGACCAAAAGTCGAGCTACTGGCCGAGCTTGGCCAGCAGGATGCCCTTCACGGCCGCGGCGTCGGCCTGACCACGGGTCGCCTTCATCACGGCACCCACGAGCGCACCCACCGCAGCGACCTTGCCGTCACGGATCTTCTGCGCGGCCTCGGGGTCGGCGGCGATGGCGGCATCGGCGGCAGCCTCCAGCGCCCCCGTGTCCGAGACGCGCTTCAGCCCCTTCGCGGCGATCACCGCGTCGACCTCGGCTGCCTCCCCCGTCCGCGGAGTCTCAAGCACGCCGTCGACCGCCTGACGGGCCAGCGCCGTCGAGAGCGTGCCGTCGGCGACGAGCGCGATAACCCGAGCCACCTGTGCCGGGGTGATGCCCAGCTCCGCGGGCTCGATCTCGGCCGCGTTGGCCTTCTGGCTGAGGTAGCTCAGCCACCAGTTCCTCGCCTCACCCACCGGCGCACCGGCGGCCACGGTCTCGCCGACGAGCTCGGTGAGGCCCGCGTTGGTGAGCGTCTGCAGCTCGTCCTGGCTCAGACCGAGCGACTCGATGAGGCGCACCCGCTTCGCGGCCGGCAGCTCCGGCAGGCCGGCGCGGATCTCCTCGATCCACTCAGCCGCCGGCGCCACCGGCACCAGGTCGGGCTCAGGGAAATAGCGGTAATCGGTGGCCTCCTCCTTCGAGCGGCCGGAGGAGGTGTCGCCGGTGACCTCGCTGAAGTGCCGGGTCTCCTGCTTGATCTTGCCGCCGGCGTCGAGAACCTCGGCCTGGCGGATCATCTCCGAACGCACCGCGCGCTCCACCGAACGCAGCGAGTTGACGTTCTTCGTCTCCGTCCTCGTGCCCCACTCACCGGAGCCGGCGGGAGCGAGCGAGGTGTTCACGTCACAGCGCAACGAACCCTGCTCCATGCGTACGTCGCTGACGCCCAGGGCGCGAAGGATGTCGCGCAACTCCGCGACGTAGGCCTTCGCCACTTCAGGGGCGAGCGCGCCTGTGCCCTCCACCGGCTTGGTGACGATCTCGATGAGCGGAATGCCCGCACGGTTGAAGTCGACCAGCGAATAGTCCGCGCCGTGAATGCGCCCGCCCGAGCCACCGACGTGGGAGTTCTTGCCGGTGTCCTCCTCCATGTGCACGCGCTCGATGCCGACGCGGTAGGTCGTGCCCTGGACGTCGACATCGAGGTAGCCGTCGACGCAGAGCGGCTCGTCGTACTGGCTGGTCTGGAAGTTCTTCGGCATGTCCGGGTAGAAGTAGTTCTTTCGCGCGAAGCGGCACCACGGCGCAATGGAACAGTTCAGCGCGAGCCCGATCTTGATGGTGTCTTCGATGGCGCGAGCGTTCACCACCGGCAGCGCGCCGGGCAGGCCGAGGCAGACCGGACAGGTGTGCGTGTTCGGCTTGCCGCCGAACTCGGTGGTGCAGCCGCAGAACATCTTCGACTTGGTGCCGAGTTCGACGTGCGTCTCCAATCCGAAGACCGGTTCGTAGCGGGTTAAAACCTCGTCGTAGGTAACCGTCATGACTACAGCTCCGGGATCGAGGCGAGGACGGGGATGGTGGCCGACTCGAAGGCGGCGGCGACGCGGAAACAGCGGTCGTCGGCCAGTGCCGGGGCGATGATCTGCAGACCCACCGGCAGCCCCTCGGAGAGCCCCGCGGGAACCGAGATTCCGGGCACCCCGGCGAGCGAGGCAGGCAGGGTGCAGAGGTCGTTGAGATACATCGCCATCGGGTCGTTGACGTTCGCGCCGATGTCGAAGGCGACACTCGGCGCGGTCGGCGAGATGAGGACGTCCGCCCTCTCGAATGCCGCCGCGAAGTCGTTGGCGATGAGGCGGCGGACCTTCTGCGCCTGGCCGTAATAGGCGTCGTAGTACCCCGAGCTCAGCGCGTAGGTGCCGACGATGATGCGCCGCTTCACCTCCGGGCCGAAGCCCGCTTCGCGGGTGAGCGACATGACGTCCTCGAGGGAGTTGACGCCATCGTCGCCGACGCGCAGCCCGTAGCGCACCGCGTCGAAGCGGGCGAGGTTGGAGGAGCACTCGCTCGGCGCGATCAGGTAGTAGGCGGCCAGCGCATAGACGAAGCTGGGGCAGCTCACCTCGACGATCTCGGCACCGAGGCCCTTGAGGGTGTTGGTCGCCTCCTCGAAGG
>DASXYU010000126.1:0-16566 GCA_036502295.1 Jatrophihabitans sp.
CGTCGTGAGCGCACGAAGCGGCACGCACCGCGCGATAACCGAACCCGGCGCGATCACCAACCCGTCAGCACCGTCGCCGAGGAGCAATTCGCAACGCGAAGCCACCGCTACCGCCGCTCTGGAGCAGCTGCTCCAGAGCGCGCCACAGCTTGCAGGCGCAGTGATCGTCTTGAATCCACCACTCGGCGCAGGGCCGGGACCGAAGGCGTACAGCAACACGCTCTCCCTCACGCAGTGGTTCACGGCGCCCGGAACCGTTGCATCGGCCCTGGCCCAGCTGTCCACGCTCAAACCTGAAGGTTTTCATTCCCATCGGCATCGACAACCGAGGACGGCGACGGTCAAGTGTTCTTCACTGGCACGTCAACGGCTAACGAACTCGCCGCAGCGATCCACGCCGTCTTGGGCCTGCCCGCCGACTACGACGGCTCCTGAGGGCCCGGTGTGAGCGCGATCGATGTTCGGCGGCACTGGGGATTCGCTGTCGCGGCCTCGGCCGTTGCGGCGATGCTCATCGCCGGACTGATCTCCGTGCAGGGCGCGACGTCTGCGGCTCCGCTCTCACCCGACGGACTGCGCACGGTCGCCGCGCGGGCCCATCTCGTCCAACTGCTCCGCTCGGCACCTCGGCTGCCGGGTGCACAGCCCGCAGCCGCCACCGGTGAGTCCGCGCTCAGCCACCCCGCAGTCTGGTACGGCGATCCTGACACGCTCGATGCCCCGACGTGGTTCACCGCACCGGGAAGCATCAAGGACGGCGTCACTTACCTGGCGGCACACGCCCCGCCTGAGGTGACGAACGAAAGCAGCGGCAGCGGCTCGGACTATGCGGACATCATCTTCGCCGCTACCCCGACGGAAGTGATCACCGGAGTGCAGATCGCGTACACGATCGTGCCGTCCGGTAAGGGTGTCGCTGTGCGGGTGGACGCGTCGGGCGTCCTGTTACATGTGCGCGACCCGGCGACCTATGTGCAGGACGCGACCTCGGTCGACGTCGACGTCATCAGGACCGGCGCCCCCGCCGTGAACCTGCGGCCCACCGGCGCAGCGGTGTCCACGCTGGCAGACACCGTCAACCGGATGACGCCTGGCCTGTCGACGGCGACAGGCGACTGTGCCCGTATGCAGGGAGAGCACAGTGATGTCCTCACCTTCCACTCGCCGCAGCACACCTACGTCCTCATGGCGCCACTCGGCTGCACCGATGACAGGACGACCCTGGCAATCGACGGCGGCGCACCCCTGGAACTCAGACAGTCCGCCGAACTCGACACGGCAGTTCTTACTGTGCTTGGTCTTCCGATGAACTATGGCCTGTAGTCACCGGTAGGCAGATGCGGCAGAACTCCGCACCGAAGCTGGTGAGGTGCAGGCTGCGCTGCACGATCTTGGGCCAACGCCCCGCGAGCTTCAGCGCCCCGGAGACCTTCGGCTGCGCCTCCAGGACCTGATAGCGCGTCGGGTCCGTGACCGACTCGTGGGAGTGTTCCACGAGTCCGAGACGCCCGAGGTTGTCGACGTATTGATCAATGCGGTCGATGTAGCGGCAGCCGGCGAGTTCGGCGACCATGCTGAGGCCGCTGGCGACCAGCAGCGACCCGACGCCGAACGGCCGGTTGGTGCGGATGTCGACGGTCGGCTGGCCGCCATCGGCTGCGAGCAGACGCAGGATCCGCGCCTCGTCCGGAGTGATCTCACTGAGGATGCGGGCGAAGGCGGGATGGGTGTCCTCCACCAGGTGCACGTCATTGGAGCGACGCAGCAGCAGCTCGCCGCGGCGGCGCAACTCGTCCTCGTTGGAGTCGAGCGGGCTCGCCACCCGGATGCCCTCACGATCAGGATGGACCGGAGTGCCGTCCTCATTGCGGACGCCGAGGGCCTTCCACGCCACGACCCGCAGGTCAGCGGCGGCGTCCTGCAGGATCGAGACCGCAGGCTCGCCGTTGGCGGCCCGTTTCGCTGCGTAGTTGGCGGTGGCGGCACTCGCCGAGGCCGACCAGCTGACGAACTGCCACGCCGAGGCGGCGACGAGTTTCGCGAGTCCGGGGGCGGCCCTGATCAGCTCACCTGCCGGCACGCTGCCTGAGGAGTCGAGTGGCACCCGCTCCCCCGGGCCCACCGGACGCGTGACGGCGAAGGCAGCAGGACGGATCACCTTGTTGTCCTCATCGACGTGAACCTGGGGCTTCTGCCCGCGATCACGTCGATGCTTCGCCACGTCCTCACTCTAGGACGGTCAGGTACCGAAGATGGCGAGGTGGAGCAGGCCGGCGATCAGCCCGAGCGCGCCGCCGTGGAAGAAGAGCAGCCACTCGTCCTGCCTGATCGCCGCACGCAGCATCTCGACGAAGTCGGCCGCACTCATCCCGCGCATCTGAATGGCGACGAAGGTGTAGATACGTCCGGACTGGCGTTTGCTGAACCCGGCGTCGTTGAAGGCGCGCGGGGCGAACTGTGTCGCCTCGGCAGCGACGGAGTCGCGGATCTGCTCGTACTCCTTACTGCCGATCGCCACCCGCACCATCGCCCGGGCCGGGCCGATGGCGCGGTCGATCGAGGGACGAAGCGAATCCTCGAGCAGTTGCAGCGTGCGGTCACTGCGCGTGCCGTAGAGCAGCTCATGCCCTACGTTCTGCAGCGTGATGACGTGGTCGGCGACGATCCGCGCGTAACCCTCGGTGACCTCGTCCTGCCGCTTGACGAGCAGGCCCTGTCGCCACGGCACCCAGCGCTTCGGGGTGATCGGCCAGAAGATCATGGTGACGCCGAGCCAGTTCACCACCCACCCGACCACGATCCCGCCGAGCGGCAGCACCCACCAGTACGGCGCGAGCTGCAGGATGCCGAAGAGCGCGAAGCCCATGGGGATGCCGAAGTAGAGACCGAAGTTCTTCATGAAGTTCAGCTCTTTGCGCCCCATCACGAGGAAGAGCTCGTTGAGCAACTCGGGGTGCTTGCTGAAATACCGGATCACCATCAGCTTGGCGTCGAGCACCTGGTCGATATTGGTGCCGATCTCGTCCGTGATGCTGTGCACGATCGCCGGCAGCTGTTGGCGCACCCGGGCGTGCACCGCCTCCTTGATCACCGGCGGCAGGTCGTGCCAGAACTGCGGGTTCTCCTCCTGCATGATCTGCTCGACGGCGCCGCGGATCTCCTTCTGCGCCACCGCGGCGAGGTGGTCGGCGATCTTCTCCGGCTCGAGCTCCCGGTAGAAGTCGGCCATGCTGCCGAGCTTGCCCAGACCCTTGTCGACGGCGATGCTCGCCATCTTGTCGGCCCGGCTCGGGACGATGCCCTGCCAGCCGAGGCCACCGGTGTAGCTGATCAGCGGCAGGATCCGGATGCGGCGCGGCAGGTAGGGAAAGAGGGTGCGCAGCCCGGGCACGCGAATGCCGTGGAAGGTGAGCGGACGGAAGAGCATGAGGACGCCGGTCCAGTTCGTGATGTAACCCATCACGCCTGTGAAGAGGGGGATGCTGGTCAGCTGGATCAGCGTGCCGCCGCCCACTGCGTCCCTCCTCGCGCTCGTCCTCGGCTATGTCAGGGTTTACCGAACATCCACTTAATCGCTCGCCCGTTGTCAGTACTCCAGTGCAGGCTATCCGCATGACTTCCCCGGCATCGCACACCAACCCCGCATTGCACGAGGATCCACGGCGCTGGAAGGCGCTGGGTGTCCTCGGCCTCATCCAGTTCATGCTGATCCTCGACATCACCGTCGTGAATGTGGCACTGCCGCGCATCCAGGACGACCTGCACTTCTCCGAATCCGGCCTGGCGTGGGTCGTCAACGGCTACGTCCTCGCGGCTGGCGGCCTGCTGCTCCTCGGTGGCCGCGTGGCCGACCTCTTCGGCAGGCGGCGGATGTTCCTCATCGGGGTCACGGTCTTCGCCCTTGCCTCCGCGCTCTGTGGGTCGGCGGTCGCGCCGGGGATGTTGGTCGTCTCCCGTTTCGTCCAGGGGATGGGTGAGGCGATGGCCGCTCCGGCGTCGCTCGGCCTGGTCGCGTTGCTCTTTCCGGACGCGAAGGAGCGTGCCAAGGCGCTCGGCATCTTCGGCGGCATCGCCGGCCTGGGCGGCGTGTCGGGCTCGGTGATCTCCGGGGTGCTCGTCGACTACGTCTCGTGGCGGTGGATCTTCTTCATCAACCTCCCCGTCGCCGCCTTCGCCCTGCTCGCCGTGCCGCGTCTGGTGCGGGAGAGCCGGATGGAGCGGGACGGCGCGCCGCGTCCTGATTTCTTCGGAGCGATCATTGGCACCGCTGGTCTCGTCACGATCGTGGACGGCCTGCTCAACGCCGCCACGCATCCCTGGGGGGACTGGCAGGTGCTGCTGCCCCTGCTCGGCGGCGTGGGCCTGCTCGGTCTGATGGTGGTCGTCGAAGCACGCTCGTCCTCGCCGCTCATCCCTCTCGAGTTCTTCAAGAACCGCACCCGTGTCGTCACCAACGGCGTCACGTTGTTCTTCTCATCGGGCTTCTTCTGCTACTTCTTCGTGATGACGCTGTTCCTGCAACAAGTGCTGGGGTACTCACCGATCAAGGCCGGGCTCTGCTACGTGCCGTTCGGCGTCACCATCGGCGTGGCCATCGGTGTCGGCACCGCGCTCATGGCACGGATCGGCGTGAAGGCCCTGCTCGGTACCGGTTTCCTGCTCAGCGGGGTGGGCCTCTATCTGAGTTCGACGATCAGCGTGAGCTCCTCCTATGCGGGGCACATCCTGCCCGGGATGTTGGTCCTCGCCTTTGGTTCGGGCATGGCCTTCCCCGCGATCGGCAACGCCGCGTTGCATCAGGTCGACCAGCAGAACTCTTCGCTGGCCTCCGGCGTGCAGGCGGCCATGCAGCAAGTGGGCGGCGCGATCGGGCTGGCCTGCCTCGTCACCTTCGGCCTGCGCCTCGCGGGGCATCAGATGGCCTCAGGCACCCGCGCCGATGTCGCCTCGACACACGGCTACGTCCTCACCCTGCACATCGGAGCGATCCTGCTGGCGATCGGCGCCGTCCTCGTCTTCCTTTTCCTGGAACACGTCGCTGCAACACACGAGGGCGCCGAGGACCTCGGAGAGGATCTCGCCGAGGTGGCCTCCGCCTGACTCAGAACGCCGGGCGGATCTGGGCGACGATGTCCTTCGTCGCCGGGCAGCGCAGGACGACCACCTCGCCGGTGGTCTCGGAGATCTTCGCCGGATGCGGGTGCCCCGGGCAGAGCGGAAAGGGTTGACCCCAGAACCGTGTCGTCTCCGAGGCGTCGTTGCTGAGGCCGTCGATAAGTCGCGCGAGGACCTCCACCGCGGTGGAGGAGGACTGGATCCAGATGCCGAAGCGCCGCTCGCCGTCGATCAGCGGCCACACCACCCAGGTGGAGCCGGCCATGCGATAGGGGTCATCACCACTCGACTGGGGTTCGAGCTTGACATCGACGTCCTCAGCAAGCAGGTCAACGGCCTGACGGGCCAGTGCGGCCACATCGCCTGCGGTGAGTGTCATAGCAGTCCCATCGAATCAGACGGAGGCGCCAGGAGAAACGGCGCCAATCCATCGGGGCATTCCCAATAGGAACGGCCGCGGGGCGCTCACATCGCCCCGCGGCCGCCTTCCCCCACTAGTCGCCTGCTACTGAGCAGCCGACGACCCGTGTATTCCGTTGGTCCCTCCAGTTACGAGCAGCCGCTCGTCGATCCGCAGCCCTCGCAGACGAAGCAGCTTCCCGCTCGCTGCATCTTGGTTCCGCAGCTCATGCACAGCGGCGCATCCGCGGCGCTACCGATCAGCGACTCGATGAGTTCCGCTGAGGTATGCACCTGCACCGGAACCGGTACCGCGGTGGTTTCGACACGTGCTTCGCGCTCCTCAACCACCGTGGTCTCGATCGGGGCCGACTGCGCCAGCGTCTCGAAGTCGTCCTCGTCGGACGCCTCCTCGATCGCGGCGTAGGAACCGGTCTCGAGCTGACGGGAACGCTCGTCGGCGGTGAAGATGCCGATCGCGGCGCGGGTGTCGAACGGCAGGTGATCCAGCGCCAGGCGACGGAAGATGTAGTCCATCACCGACTGCGCCATGCGGATGTCCGGGTCGTCGGTCATGCCAGCCGGCTCGAACCGCATGTTGGTGAACTTCTGCACGTAGGTCTCCAGCGGAACCCCGTGCTGCAGCGCCACCGAGATCGCGATCGAGAAGGCGTCCATCACGCCGGCCAGCGTCGAACCCTGCTTGCCGAGCTTGAGGAAGACCTCGCCCAGACCGTCATCCGGGTAGGAGCCCGCGGTCATGTAACCCTCAGCACCACCGACCGAGAAACTTGTCGTCACCGACGGACGCGACTTCGGCAGACGCTTGCGGGTCGGGCGGTACTCGACGACGGCCGCAGGCGCCGAGGTCGCAACCTCCGTCTTCTTCGCCTCCTTGCCCGCAGACAGCGGCTGACCGACCTTGCAGTTGTCGCGGTAGACCGCCAGCGCCTTCAGGCCGAGCTTCCAGCCTTCGTAGTAGACGTCCGCGATGTCTTCGACGGTGGCCGACTCCGGCAGGTTCACCGTCTTGGAGATCGCGCCCGAGAGGAACGGCTGGGTCGCCGCCATCATCCGGACGTGCCCCATCGGCTTGATGGCGCGCGCACCCATCGCGCAGTCGAAGACCTCGTAATGCTCAAGACGCAGACCCGGCGCATCGATGACGTGGCCGTGCTCAGCGATGAACTCGACGATCGCCTCGACCTGCTCGTCCTGGTAGCCCAGAGCCTTGAGTGCGCGAGGCACGGTCTGGTTGACGATCTGCATCGATCCGCCGCCGACGAGCTTCTTGAACTTCACCAGCGCGAGGTCCGGCTCGATGCCCGTGGTGTCGCAGTCCATCATCAAGCCGATGGTGCCGGTGGGCGCCAGCAGCGAGGCCTGCGCGTTGCGCCAGCCGTTGGTCTCGCCGATCTTGTTGCCGAGTTCCCACTGCTCCCCGGCCGCCTCGAAGATCTCCCGGTCGACGACGCTCACCGCACGCGCCTGGTCGTTCGCCGCGGCGTGCTTGCGCATCACCCGGGCGTGAGCCTTCGCGTTGCGGGCGAAGCCGGCGTACGGGCCGACCACACCGGCGAGCTCCGCCGAGCGGCGGTAGGCCGCACCGGTCATCAGCGAGGTGATGGAGGCGGCGATCGCGCGTCCACCCTCGGAGTCGTAGGCGTGACCTGATGCCATCAGCAGCGCACCGAGGTTCGCGTAACCGACACCCAGCTGCCGGTAGTCGCGGGTGTTGCGTGTGATCGGCTCGGTCGGGAAGTCGGCGAAGCTGATCGAGATGTCCATCGCCGTGATGATCAGCTCAACCGCCTTGGTGAACCTCGCGATGTCGAAGCTGAAATCGCTGTTGAGGAACTTCAGCAGGTTCAGCGACGCGAGGTTGCAGGACGTGTTGTCCAGGCTCATGTACTCCGAGCAGGGGTTGGACGCCGTGATGCGCCCGGTCTCGGGGTTGGTGTGCCAGTCGTTGATCGTGTCGTCGTACTGGATGCCCGGATCCGCGCACTCCCACGCAGCCTTGGCGATCTTGGCGAAGAGCTCCTTGGCGTCGACGGTTTCGATCACCTCGTGCGTGCTGCGTGCGCGCAGCCCGAACTCGCGTCCTTCTTCCACAGCGCGCATGAACTCGTCGGTGACGCGCACCGAGTTGTTCGCGTTCTGGTACTGGACGCTGGCGATGTCCTTGCCACCGAGGTCCATGTCGTAGCCGGCGTCGCGCAGGACGCGGATCTTGTCCTCTTCGCGGGCCTTGGTCTCGATGAACTCTTCGATGTCGGGGTGGTCGACGTCCAGCACGACCATCTTCGCGGCACGACGGGTAGCACCGCCGGACTTGATGGTGCCGGCGGAGGCATCAGCGCCGCGCATGAAGCTCACCGGACCGGAGGCGGTGCCGCCGGAGGAGAGCAGTTCCTTACTCGATCGGATGCGCGAGAGGTTGAGCCCCGCACCGGAACCACCCTTGAAGATCAGGCCCTCTTCGCGATACCAGTTCAGGATCGAGTCCATCTGGTCGTCGACCGAGAGGATGAAGCAGGCGCTCACCTGCTGCGGCGACGTGGTGCCGACGTTGAACCAGACCGGCGAGTTGAAGCTGAAGACCTGGTGCAGCAGCATCCAGGTGAGTTCGTGCTCGAAGATCTCAGCATCGGCGGGCGCTCTGAAGTAGCCGTAGAGCTCGCCACCCTCGCGGTACTTGTGCACCACACGGTCGATGAGCTGGCGCAGGGACCACTCGCGCTGCTCAGTGCCGACGGCACCACGGAAGTACTTGGTGGTCACGATGTTGGCGGCGTTCACCGACCAGAAGTCGGGGAACTCCACACCGCGCTGCTCGAAGTTGATGGAACCGTCACGCCAGTTGGTCATGACGACATCGCGACGTTCCCACGTCACTTCGGAGTACGGGTGCACACCTTCAGTGGTGTAAACCCGCTCGATCACCAGGCCGTCGGCCGGGTAACGCGGCAACAGCGTCTCGTTCCGGGTCTCGCTCTGTGCCGCCTGGTCGGTCTCGGCACCTGCTTGCTTGTCGATCGCCTCGGTCATGGCGCTTCTCCCTCGATCAGTTCAATACTTGCTGGCTATTAGTGCTGGTGTTTCTGGTGTTGCGAGGTCTGGTCGTGCTTCTGCTGCAAGTACCGGGATCGCCCGGTCAGGTCTGTTTTGGCTCGGCCGCGGCCGAACGGCTGTGTTCTTCTTGGCTGCTGCGCAGCGCCACGATCGCCTTCTCGAAGTCGTCCACCGAGCTGAATGCCTGGTAGACGGAGGCGAAGCGAAGGTAGGCCACCTCGTCGAGACAGCGCAGCGGCTCGAGGATGGCAAGGCCAACCTCGTCGCTGTGCACCTCGGCACGCCCCATGGCGCGCACCGACTCCTCCACGGTCTGCGCGAGTTGCGCAAGCGCGTCCTCATCCACCGGACGCCCCTGGCAGGCCTTCCGCACGCCGCCGAGAACCTTGTCCCGGCTGAACGACTCGCTGACGCCGCTGCGCTTGATCACCGCGAGAGTGGCCTCTTCAACAGTCGTGAACCGACGGCCACAGCTTTGGCAGGAACGCCGGCGACGGATCACCTGGCCCTCGTCAGCCTCGCGGGAGTCGACCACGCGGGAATCGGAGTGGCGGCAGTACGGACACCGCATGGCACTCTCCCTTCTCACGTCTGTGATCGCGCTTGCGCTCAACAGGCTCAATCGGCTCGGATACCCCGGCGCAAGCGCCGGATCTCTCTCGCCTCGTTCGCGTGTGGATGAATCTGGGGATTAACCGCCGCCGACTGTGGAAATCTGCCTCTGCCGGTGGACGACCAAACCCAATCTGTGGACGAACAACAACGGTGTAACTACTACATCTAGGGGTGCAACGCTAAGGCTGAACAAGCTGTTCCGCAACTACCGCCGCCACCAAATCTCGTCGGCGTGTCGCGCCGGAGATCAGCGGGTCCTGAGCACCTGGCCGGCAATCAACTCGACACCGGAGATGCCGTTGACCTGCTGGAGGTCGGCGATCTCAGCGCGTGGGTCCCGGTTCGGCGCGAGACGCGAGGCGATTGCCCACAGCGTGTCGCCCGGCTGGACCGTCACTTCGGCAGGCACCGACGCACCGGCTCCCTGTGTCCCCGGAGGGCCAGATACGGCGGCCACAGTGACAAGCAGGACGCCGACGGCGAGGACGAAGCCGACGAGGACCGTGATGCCTCTCCGCGTGAGCCGCAGCGGGCTGCCCAGCGGTGTCGCGCGTACGGGCGCCGCCTGCAGCCGCCGCAGGGGTGCCGTCGTCGGCACCGACCAGCTCTCCTCAGAGGCGGGGATCGCCCGAAGGTGCCTGCGCTGCGGTGCTGGCACGGGGAACGGCACAGGCGCGAGGGCCAGCGCGTTGCTGCCGCTGGTGCGTGCCTGCGGCGGGATGTAGACCTCGGGCGCAAGTTCGGTAGCGACGGACATCGGCGGACTCCTAACCTTCAACTGCTTGTTTAGTCGAACAGCCGTTCGATCGAACAGCTGTCTTAATATGTACCAGCAGGGTCCGACAATTCAAGCGACACGACCGAAATTCTTCGAACAGGTGTTTGATGTCGTTCGAAATTTCGGCTAGCGTGGCCTCAGATTCGAACAGAGAGAGGCGACGATGTCCGACGAGACGATGTCCGAAAAAGAGGCGCCGAAACGCTCGGCCGGGCGCCCGAAGGTGACCGAGCTCCCCGATCCACAGACGGGGCTCACCCACCGTCAGCAGGCGATCCTCGATGTCATCCGCGACTCCGTCGAACGCCGCGGCTACCCGCCGAGCATTCGTGAGATCTGCGAATCCGCCGGCCTGGCGTCCACCTCGAGCGTGGCGCACCAGCTCCAGATGCTGGAGCGCAAGGGCTACCTACGGCGCGACCCGAACCGTCCCAGAGCCGTCGACGTCCGCCAAGCGCCGGTCAGCGACGAAGACGCACCGGAGAAGCCGAAGGCGGCCCGCCGCGCCCTGGCGGTAGCCGAGGACGCCCCTAGCGGCGACGCACCTGTCTACGTCCCGCTCGTGGGGCGCATCGCGGCAGGCGGGCCGATCCTCGCCGAGCAGGCGATCGAAGAGGTCATGCCGCTACCGAAGTCGCTCGTCGGCGAAGGAAGTCTCTTCATGCTCAAGGTGGTCGGCGAGTCGATGATCGACGCGGCGATCGCCGACGGCGACTGGGTGGTTGTGCGTCAACAGCCCACCGCCGAGAACGGTGACATCGTCGCCGCGATGATCGACGGCGAGGCCACGGTGAAGACGTTCCGCCGACGCGACGGTCATGTCTGGCTCATGCCGCACAACCCCGCCTTCTCCCCCATCCTCGGGGACGAGGCAACCGTTCTCGGAAAGGTCGTCACAGTTCTGCGCAAGCTCTAGCCCCGCCACTCCTACGGCATGCGAAAGGCCCGGACGGACGTCCGGGCCTTTCGTGAACTCTGGACAGCTACTGAACTGGCAGCTATTGGGCCGCGTCGCTCTCCGACCGAGTCTCGGGAACCTCTGCAGGTTCCGGCAGAACCTCGGGTGCCACAGGTGCCTCGGCGGGGGGCATCACCGACGGGGTGGCGTCACCGGCCGCGTCAGCCCTGGCGGCCTCGCGTGCCTTGTCGTCCTCGGTCAGACCCTTCATCTCGGTCTTGAAGATCCGCAGTGAGCGGCCGACCGAACGCGCGGCGTCCGGCAGCTTGCGATAGCCGAAGAGCACGACCACGACGATCGCGAGGACGAGCCAATGAGAAGGACGATCCCAGCCGGAAAACATGGCTCTAGCCTACGCCAGCTGCCGTCTCGTCGTGCACTGCGAACTCGCTCAGCTGAGCAGCTAGGCCAGGATTCACCCTGGCGTGCAGCAGCGTGCCCGTCTCGGTGTGCTCGCTGCCCAGCACTTCGGCCTCCTGATGCAGTCGCGCCACGAGATCTCCGCGGGTGTACGGCAGCAACACCGCAACCGTGGTGTCCGGGCGGGGCATCCGCGCCTCAATCCTGGCCTGCAGGTCGGCAACGCCCTCCCCCGTCCTCGCCGAGACGAAGATCGCGTCGGGGGCGAGATGTCGCAGCCGCAGCAGCGTCTCCCGCGCGGCCGCGTCGACCTTGTTGAAGACGAGTTGCTCGGGCACGCCGAGAGCGTCGATCTCACCGAACACCTGCCGGACGGCCCGGATCTGCGCCTCGGGGTCGGGGTCGCTGGCATCGACCACGTGCAGGATGAGGTCCGCCTCGCCCACCTCTTCAAGCGTGGAGCGAAAGGCTTCCACGAGCTGGGTGGGCAGGTGCCGCACGAAACCAACGGTGTCGGCGAGCGTGTAGGGACGGCCGTCCGAGGCTTGGCAGCGCCGCACGGTCGGGTCGAGGGTGGCGAAGAGCGCGTTTTCGACGAGCACACCGGCGTCGGTGAAGCGGTTCAGCAACGAGGACTTGCCGGCGTTGGTGTAGCCGGCGAGCACGATGCTCGGCACCTGCCGGTCCTTGCGCTGGGCACGCTTGACGTCGCGGCCGGTCTTCATCGCAGCGATCTGCTTGCGCAGCTTCGCCATCCGCGCCGTGATGCGGCGCCGGTCGATCTCGATCTTCGTCTCACCGGGACCACGACCACCGATACCCACACCGCCGGCGGCACGTCCACCGACCTGCCGGGACAGCGACTCACCCCAACCACGCAGGCGCGGCACGAGGTACTGCAGCTGCGCGAGTTCGACCTGGGCCTTGCCCTCTCGTGAGCGGGCGTGCTGGGCGAAGATGTCCAGGATCAGCGCCGTCCTGTCGACGACCTTCACCTTCGTCACCTGCTCGAGCTGTCGCAACTGCGCCGGGCTCAGCTCGCCGTCGCAGACGACGGTGTCGGCGCCTTCGCTGGCCACGACGGAGCGCAACTCTTTCGCCTTGCCGGAACCGATGTAGGTGGCGGGGTCCGGCTTGTCGCGCCGCTGGATCAGTCCGGCGAGCACCTGGGAACCGGCGGTCTCGGCGAGCCGGCCAAGTTCTGCGAGGGAGTTCTCGGCCTCGACGAGCGTCCCGGATGTCCACACGCCGACGAGGACGACCCGCTCCAGGCGCAGCTGGCGGTACTCGACCTCGGTGACGTCCTGCAGTTCGGTGGAGAGGCCGACGACGCGGCGTAGCGCCTGCCGTTCCTCAAGCTCGTAGCCGCCGGTCGTGTCGTCGGCGCCGTCCTCGATGAGGTAGCCATCATCGTCGGATCGTTCGGTCATGCACCCGCCTCGGCGAGCCATGTGTCGTCCAGTTCGATCTCGCCGACGAGGACGGCCGGTCCGGTGAGCTCGATCTCGCCGTCCTCACGCCAGACCACGCTCGTCGTGCCGCCCGGCACGTCGACCTGCCACCGCGAACCATCGGGCGAGCCGACCGCCGCGACCACGGCGCAGATGCCTGTGCCGCAGGAGCGCGTCTCACCGACACCACGCTCATAGACCCGCATCGCCAGGTGATGATCTCCGGCGCGGTGGATGAACTCCACGTTCTGGCCGTTCGGCAGCGCGGGGTCGACGACCGGTGCATAGTCGAGGTCGAGGTCGGCGAGATCCACCGCCGAGTCGACGAGGACGACGACGTGCGGGTTGGGCATCTCGACGTGGGCGAGGCAGGCGAAGGGTTGATCGCCGTGCGGCGTCACCTTCGGCCGGTCATCGAAGACCCCCGGACGTCCCATCGTGACCGTGAGGTTCTCCCCGCTGGTACTGACGTGCTTGATGCCGCCGCGGGTGAGGACGTCGGTGCTGTCGGTGACGAGACCGGCGTGCTGCAGGTAACGGACGAAGACGCGCACGCCGTTGCCGCACATCTCGGCGATCGAGCCGTCGGCGTTGCGGTAGTCCATGAAGTACGGCGCGGCCGGGTCCTCGCTACGGACCACCCTCAGCACGCCGTCGCCGCCGACGCCCGCGTGGCGATCGCAGAGGGCGCGCACCAGGTCAGCGGTGAGGTCGAGGGAGTCCTCAAGGTCGGGGACGATGACGAAGTCGTTCTCCGTCCCGTGTCCCTTGAGTACTGCGATGCTCATAGCTCCAGCGTACGGACCCGTCGCTAGTTCGTCGCCAGGTCGATCGCGGTTCGGTGCAAGGCAGGATCCGTGGCGTCGAGCCAGCGGATACGGGGGTCGCGGCGAAACCAACGGCGCTGCCTGCGGACGAAGCGGATCGTGGCGCGAATGGTGACCTGAACGGCCTCGTCGAAGTCACCCACGACCTCGCCGGCCTCGTCCAGCACCGCCATGAGTTGCTGGTAGCCGAGGGCCTTGCCAGCCGTGGGGCTGCCTCGCAGTCCCACGGGAAGCAGTGCCCGGATCTCCTCGAGCCAGCCGGTCTCGAGCATGTGGTGCACCCGGCGGCGCACCCGCTCGTCGAGGTCGGTGCGGTCGAGACCGATGCTCACCACGTCATAGATCGCCTCGAAGCCGGGCATGGTCGCGGTGAACGGTTCTCCGGTGAGCTCGATGACTTCCAGTGCCCGGGCGATGCGGCGGCCGTTGCTGGGCAGGATCGCCATGGCCGCAGCGGGGTCGATCGTCGCCAGCCGCGCGTGCAGTACCTCGGGGCCGAGCTCATCCAACTCGGCGTAGAGCCGAAGCCGGATCGCGGCGTCCTCACCGGGGAACTCGAGGCTGTCCAGGGTGCCGCGGACGTAGAGACCGGAACCGCCGACGACCACCGGTGTCTTACCGTGGGCGTGGATCGCATCAATGGTCGCGCGGGCGATGGCTTGGTACTGCGCGACTGCGGCCGACTTCTGCAGCGGCCAGATGTCGAGCAGGTGGTGCTCGATGCCGCCACGCTCGCTGAGTGGCAGTTTGGCGGTGCCGATGTCCAATCCGGAGTAAAGCTGCATCGAGTCGGCGTTGACGATTTCACCACCGACTTCCCGGGCGATGGCAATGGCGAGGTCGGATTTTCCCGTGGCTGTCGGTCCCACGACAGCGACGACGCGGCGGGTGAGGCGCGCCGCCGCCAGTTCGGCGTCGGTCATCGCGCCCTCACCCCTGCGGCAGCCAGGTGGCTGCGAAGTACGCCACGCCGTAGGGGGCGGCGTCGTAGTCGACCTTCGCCTCGTACGTGCCGGAGAGGACGTCCGCCGCGGCGTGCCAGGCCGGGACGCCGGCGGCGAGCAGTTCCGCGCCGAGGACGGAGTCGATCGTGGCGAGTTCGCCGGGGTCACCGGAGGCAAGTGCGGCAGCCACTGCGGAATCGAAGCCCGCCGCACGATCATCGAGATAGCCGGGGGCTTTGAGGTCGCGGCGGGCGCTGCCATCGCCCATGACGATCAGCGCCACCTCTGTCGTCTCCGCGAGTGCCAGGAGGTCGACTGCGGCACGGCTGCCGCCGAAGTCGGCGCCGACGGAGAAGCCGAGGGCACCGCTTCGCACGCCGAGGGCATCGCGCACCAGCCATGCGCCGACGGTCAGCGAGAGGGGCAGCTCGGCGGTGCCCCCGCAGGCAGGTGAGCCGAGGTGGATCTCGCCGGGCAGCCCATAACCAGCGAGCGAGCCGTGCGCCAGCGGCGAGTGCGCCAGCGACATGGGCCCCGTTCCAAGCAGGACGATCCGGTCGGCGGCGGCTGCCACGCCCTTGATCGACTGACGGCACGCAGCCCGCAGATCGTCGAACTCCGCGGCGGCGGAGACGGCCCCAGAACCGGCGATTTCCGGTACCAGCACCGGTGGGTGCGGGCAGAACGCGGCGGCGCGGATCACTCCTGCAGGTTAACCGTGTCTGACCAACCGTGAGCCAACCGCGACCAGTGACAGCAGGCGCACGGGGCATCGTGTTGAATTCAGAGCATGAGCGACGCTGGCGTGGGAGTGCCCCCTTCCCCGGGGAAGAATCAGAGCACCGAATGGGGACGCATCGACGCGGACGGAACCGTCTTCGTCAACACTGCGGACGGCGAGCGCGAGATCGGTTCATGGCAGGCAGGTGACGCCGAAGCGGGTCTGGCCTTCTACGTCCGCCGCTACGAATCTCTCGAGACCGACGTGACCCTGCTGGAGCAGCGCCTCGCCTCGGGCGCCGGTGACGCCACCACGACCCGCACCCAGGCGAAGGAGCTCATCGAGAAGCTGCCCACCTTCGCCGGCATCGGTGACCTCGCCTCCATCGACACCCGCCTGCAGGCACTGCTCACCGCTGCCGACGCGAAGGCCGGTGAGGACGCCGCCGCGAAGCAGCAGGCGCGCGCTGACGCGATCGCGGTGAAGGAGGCTCTCGCGGTGGAGGCGGAGCAGATCGCCGAGTCGTCCACATCGTGGAAGGTTTCCGGCGACCGGCTCAAGGCGATCCTCGACGAGTGGAAGCTGGTCAAGGGCATCGACCGCAAGACCGACGAGGCGTTGTGGAAGCGGTTCGCCGCCGCGCGTGACGCGTTCAGCAAGCGCCGCGGACAGCACTTCTCGCAGCTCGACGCCGAGCGCGGCACCGCGAGGAGCATCAAGCAGAAGCTGGTGGAGCGCGCCGAGGAACTCGCCGCGTCAACCGACTGGAAGACGACGGCTACGTCGATGCGCGATCTCATGAACGAGTGGAAGGCCGCACCGCGTGCCGCGCGCGAGGTCGAGGACGCCCTCTGGACGAAGTTCCGCGCGGCGCAGGACGGCTTCTTCAGCAAGCGGTCAGAGGTCTTCTCGGAGCGGGACGCCGAACAGACGGTGAACGCGGAGAAGAAGCAGGCACTCATCGGCGAGGCCGAAGCGATCGATCTCAGCAATGCGAAGGCGGCCCAGTCGAAGCTGCGCGACATCCAGTCGCGTTTCGACGAGATCGGTCACGTGCCGCGCGACGCGATGCGCCGTATCGATGACCGGATGCGCGCCGCGGAGCAGCGGGTCCGTGACGCCGTCGATACGGAATGGCGGCGCGGTTCGGCTGACTCCAATCCGTTCATGGCGGCGTTGAAGCAGCGTCTCGCCGAGGCCGAGGTGAAGCTGGAGAAGGCGAAGGCCGCCGGCGACGCAGCGCGGATCAAGAAGGCAGAAGAGGAAGTAGCTTCGCGGAAGGCCCTGCTGCCGGAGTAGACCCCGTCGGTGGGGCCGGAAATG
>DASXYU010000127.1:0-12733 GCA_036502295.1 Jatrophihabitans sp.
CGGCGAGTCGGAACAGATCGTCGCCAAGGCGCTGGCAGGCGGTCGCGATGGCCTCAGCTGGTTACTGCCACCGGCTTACTGACGGTGTTGAGGTGCCGCAGGGCCTCAGCCCAGGCCGAAGGCGACGGAGAGCAGGATCGAGACGAACGGCCCGGCTGCGGCGAGCAGCAGGCTGTCGCGGGAGTAGGCCCGAAAACCACTCGCCGCATCCGGCAGTTCGGTGCCGGCGGCGAGGTTCACCACCTTGCTGCCCAGCCGCTGCAGCCTGACCTTCAGCGGCGAAAAGTGGTCGACCAGGTGCACCTGCCGGTCGGCGATGACGATGTCCGCCTTGCCGGCGATGATCGGCTGCACCAGATCGGTGATCCGCTCCTGCGGGTACTGGTTGTCGCCATCGGTGTTCACCACGATGTCGGCGCCGAGTTCGAGGGCACGCTGCACACCGTCGTGGAAACTACGGCCGAGGCCCTGGTTGCGGGCATGCATCACGAAGTGCTTCACCCCGTGGGCCTTCGCGATCTCGACGGTGCGGTCGGTGGAGCCATCGTTGATGACGAGGATGATGATCTCGTCGATTCCGGGAATCTGCTTGGGGATGGATTCGAGGACGGAGGGAAGCGTCTCCTCCTCATTGAGGCAGGGAATCTGCACCACGAGCTTCATCTCAGTCAACCGCTCCTCGTTCGCTTGCCACTCGTCGCGCACGACTCGCCATCCGCCGCGCGAGTTCGCGGGGCCCACCGTTGG
This sequence comes from Jatrophihabitans sp., assembly GCA_036502295.1. Classification (GTDB taxonomy): domain Bacteria; phylum Actinomycetota; class Actinomycetes; order Mycobacteriales; family Jatrophihabitantaceae; genus DASXYU01. The sequence continues at coordinate 748 of DASXYU010000127.1, forward strand.
CCAGATAGTGCTTGGCCAGATCGATGCTCGATCCGCCCACCGGCGGGGTGGTGGAGATAGGGCGGTTGCGCACGAGTCCGGTAGCTCCGGAGTCACCGGCGCGGCGTGGGTCGCGGCAGAACTCGAGCAGCGGACGCGTCACCGCGGGCCAAGTGAACTCCTCCGCCACCTGGCGGATGTTCTGCCGGCACACAGCGGCGAAGTCCTCGTCGAAGAGGCAGCGCTCAAGCGCCGCCTCGATCGCGGCGACGTCCTGTTCGGGCACCGCGACACCGAGGTTGCGTTCGGAGACGATGTCACCGAAGGAGTCGCCCTCGGTGACCACCATCGGCAGTCCGGCCCAGAGGTAGTCCAGGACGCGGGTGCGGAAGGAGAACGTCGTCTCGATGTGCTCGAAGTGCGTGCTCACACCGAGGTCGGCGTCGAGCAGGTAGTTCTGCCGCTCGTTGTAGTCGACCCAGCCTTCGTTGAAGAAGACGTGCTTGCCGGTGAGGCCGAGCGAATCGGCGAGGCCACGCGTCTCGGTGACCATCCGCATCTTCGGCACGAGAGGGTTCGGGTGCGCGGTGCCGAGGAAGAATAGGCGCACCTCGGGGTGGCGCGCGGCGAGCCGGTGCACCGCGTGGATCAGCGTCAACGGGTCGAACCAGTTGTAGATGCCACCGGCCCAGAGGATGACCTTGTCGGTGGGGGCGATCCCCGGGAACGCGCCGCCCTTGATCGGGTGGTCCGTCTGCTCCGGCGCCTCACTCGGCAGGCCGAAGGGCACGACACCGAGCAGGCTTCCCAGCGAGGGGTCGCGATCGTAGGTGCGCGGGTTGAGGCGCCCGACGCCTGCAAGCTGGCCGAGCCAGAAATGCCGCTGCTTCTCGCTGGCGCAGATGAAGTAGTCGCCACGGCGAAGCTGCAGATTGAGTGCCTCGGTGGTGGAGGCGATGTCCTTCGCGCGGCTGAGCACCTCGTCTCCGCGAGTCTGCTCGAGCTGCTCCAGGTGCATCGGGTCGTAGAGGTCGGCGACGAGCACCTTGTCCGTCTTCGCCAGCCACGGGGCGTGGGTGAGCAGGAAGCCCTGGAAGACCACGACGTCGGCCCAGTCGACATCGGCCTTCAAGCCCGCCAGTGTCCGGGCGCCGACCTCGAAACGCTCATGGCTGATCGCGCAGCTGGTGGTGGAGATGAGGCGCACGTCGTGTTCGCTGGAGAGCTCCTCCGCGAGGTGGAACGCGCGGATCGCAGGTCCGGCCATCTTCGCCGCCAGCGGGTCGCCGGTGACGACGAGGATGCGGCTGCGGGTGGCGAACCACTCGACGATCTCGAAGGCTTCGACCAGCGCCTTGTGCCCGGCGAGGTAGTGCGCCTGGGGAAAGGCCGGCTCGATGGCGTTGCGCATCAGCGGCATGAGTTCGCGGTCGGTGCGCAGTCTCGTCCGCTGGATCTCGGTGCGTGTCTTCTGCAGCGACGGAATGCGGTCGATGAACGAGTCGATCGCGTACGGACCGGAGAGCACCCGCTTGTTCACGGTCGCGGTCTCGGAGATGTCGCCGCCGAGGCCCTGCTCCAGATCGAGCAACGAGATGTCGGCGTCGCCAAAGGCGAGTGAGCGACGCACCGACAGCGCCATCGCCGGGGCGAGGAGCTTGGCGAGTCCCTCGTCCGAGAGGTTCTTGTAGAGCATCATCAGCGCGTTGCGCTCCAGCAGGAACCACTCGCTGTACTGACCGAACTCCTTCATGGACTGGTGGTGCTTGTGGTAGACCACCGAGGTCGGCACGTAGCGGACGCGCTTACCCATGAGATTGAGCCGCCAGCCGAGGTCGACGTCCTCGTAGAACATGAAGAATCGCTCGTCGAAGCCGTCGAGGCTACGGAAGTCCGAGGCGCGCACGATCATTGCCGAGCCGGTCGGAAAGAGGACGTCGCGCGGGGTCTCGTCGAGGCCGTCGTAGGGGCTTCCGGCGTCGGGCTTGTAGCCCATGCCGTACCAGGCAAGCGCCGCGTCGACGAAGTCGACGTCCTTGCCGTCCCAGTCCAGCACCTTGCTGGCGACACAGCCGATGGTGGAGTCGAGCTGCAGGGCGGTGATCGCCTCGCTGAGCCACTTGCGGTCGGGTTTGGCATCGTTGTTGATGAAGGCGATGAACTCGCCCGTGGCGTGCTGCACGCCGAGGTTGCAGCCGCCAGTGAAGCCGGAGTTGCGCGGTGACTCGACGAGGATGACGTGCTCCGGAGCGCGCTCGCGCAACTGCACCGCGCTGTCATCGCCCGAGGCATTGTCGACGCAGATGATCTCCAGCTGGTCAGCCGAGAAGTCCAACTCGGTCAGGCGCTGCAGGCAGGTCAGTGTGTCTTCGACGCCGCGGAAGTTGACGACGACGACTGAAACGCGGCCCGCCACCATCTCGGCCTGGCTCACACGATGCTTCATGACGGGGTCGCCGCCTCCCGCTCGATGGGTGATCCTGGTACAAGACTGCCCCATTCACCGCCAAGAGCGATGAAACCGCCCGACTCGCGTGGCGCACCGAGGTCGACTTCGAAGCTCAGGGCATCGCGCACGAAGTCGTAGGTGTGCGTCAGAGTGCGGTCGACGATGCTTGCAAGCAGCGTGAACGGCCCAGGTTGCAGCATCAGTTTCGGGATGTCGAGGTCGACCTTGCCCACGCCGTTGATCCGCTCCGGCAGGAAGCCCGAGTCGAGGGTGTTGTGCCCCCAGACGTAGACGCCTTCTCTGCTCTCGATCGCGAACCCGAAGATGGGGTTCTCCACGGGCTCGCTCGTCTCGAAGTTGATGCGCAGCGTGACCTGGTCGCCGGTGCGTGCCCGCACGACGGGGACGTTGTCGGGCGTGAGCAGGTGCACCGAGGTGATGCGTGCCTCGCCACTGCCCCAGCGGGTCGCGCCTGTTTCGGTCGTCTCGAGCTCGGCGTGACCCGTATCGATGTAGTCATCCACGATGTCGGCCGCCGCACCTACGCGTTGCAGCTTGCCGTGGTCGAGCCAGGCCGCCTCGTCGCAGAGCGTGCGCAGCGAACCCATCGCATGACTGACGAGGACGATCGTCTTGCCCTGCTTGCGGAAGGACGCGAACTTCTCCATGCACTTGTCCTGGAAGTTCGCGTCACCGACAGCGAGCACCTCATCGACGAGCAGGATGTCGGGGTCGACGTTGATCGCCACCGAGAACCCGAGACGCACATACATGCCCGAGGAGTAGTTCTTCACCGGCTGGTCGATGAACTCACCGATGCCGCTGAAATCGACGATCGCATCGAACTTGTCGTCGATCTGCGACTTGCTCATGCCGAGGATGGAGCCGTTGAGGTAGACGTTCTCGCGACCGGAGAGTTCCGGGTGGAAGCCGGAACCGAGTTCGAGCAGCGCCGCCAGCGAACCGACGCTGCGGATGCTGCCCTCGTTCGGACGCAGGATGCGGGCGATGCACTTGAGCATCGTCGACTTGCCCGAGCCGTTCTCGCCGATGAGGCCGAAGGTCGAGCCCTTCGGGATCTCGAAGCTGACGTCACGCAGCGCCCAGAACTCGTCGTACTTCGCCCGTCCTCGGCGCAGGATCGCGGCTTTGATCGACTGGTTGCGCTCGTGGTACATGCGGAAGCGCTTCGAGACGTTGTCGACGACGATCGCAGATTCGGCCATCAGAGTTCCTCCGCCAGTCGTCCCTCGAACTTCATGAAGACGGCGTAGCCGATCACGAGGACGACAAGGGAGACACCGGTCACGATTGCCGAGTCGATGAGGGTCGGCCAGCGGCCGTTGTAGAGCGTGTCGCGGAAGATCTCGGTGAAGCGCTCGATCGGGTTGGCCCGCACCCATGGCACGAGATGCGGGTACCTGCCGGCGATGGTGGTGATCGGGTACAGGATCGGCGTTGCGTAGAACCAGATCTGCATGAGGATGCTGACGAAGTGCTGCGTGTCGCGGAAGTACACATTCGCCACCGACAGCATGAAGGAGATGCCGAGGCCGAGGCAGAAGAGCATCAGCATGAAGAAGATCGTTGCCGGCAGGTAGAGCAGCGGGCTTCCGCCGAACGCGAGACAGAGAACTAGGACGACGCCCATCTCGATGGAGGAGGTGAAGAGCAGCGCCAGTGCGGCCGAGATCACCAGGCTGGAGCGCGGGAAGTAGACCTTCTGAATCAAGTTTGCGTTGCCGATGAGAGCGCCCATACCGCTGGTCACCACGTTGGCGAAGAACAGCCATGGGATCAGGCCGGTTGCCAGCCATACGACGAAGACATCGACGCCGGACGGATCGCCCGGCGCCGGATGGTTCAGCAGGATCGTGCCGAAGACCAGCGCATAGGTGGCCAGTTGCGCCACCGGGTTCAGCAGGGACCAGACCTGGCCCAGCACGGTGCGCTTGTACTTGCCGCGGATCTCGCGCAATGTGAGGTTCAGCAGAAGCTCGCGCGATCCCCGCAGATCGACAGCCAGGGTCACGAATTCAGGGCCCGTTCTGTGGCCAGCCGCGCAGGACTGATCGTGACTGTCACGACCGGTGATTCTAACAGCGAAGGATGCCCGACCCCGCCAACTGCGCTAGCCGGAAGCGGCTCAGAGATAGCGATCGCGCGCGGCTCGGGCCTTCCGGACGGCCCGTCGGGCCAGATCGGTGACCGAGATGCTCGCATCGTGTCCGAGCGCGGCCGCAGTCTGCTGCGCGTGGACCGCCAACCCTCGTTCTGTGGCGCCCCTGAGCTCGTCCTCGAGCCGCTGGTTCACCGAGTTCGCCTCCCGCAGCTTGCCGACGAGGCGGGTGACCTCCGTCTTGAGCCGGTCCCGCTCCGTAGCGAGTTCGTCGACCCGTAGCGCCTGCTGCGTGGTGATGGCCGTGGCATCGTCCGGGATCGCCGTGAGGACGAACTGGTAGGTGTTCGCCTCGACGTCCTCGCGCAGCGCCTCCACGATCTCAGGATCGAAATCGGACTCCTCGATGCCGATCTCGGTTCCGAAGAGCGGGGCCTTGCTGCGTCGCAGTTCGGAGAGGACGAACCCTGCGTCACCCAGGAACTCGATGAGATTCTCCCGGGTGAAGAAGCGCAGGTGGGTGTCGTCGAGCAGACCGACCCCGCCGTAGTTGAAGTGGCCGCTCAGCAGGGCCAGGCGAACGTCACCGTGGGCGATGTTCGGCACCGAGATGACGACGTAGCCGCCAGGACGGAGCAACGACCGCGCATCACGCAAGACGCTCAACGGGTCACGAAGATGTTCGAGGACGTCACCGAAGACGACGACGTCGAAGGAGTCGCGGCCGAACTCGCTCTCCAGGTCCATGAACTCGAGATCCGAGACGAGGACGCGCTGCAGATGCTTGGATGCCTGCTCCGCGGCCTCGGGGTTCATCTCCACGCCGGAGACCGTGCATCCGTGGGCGATGAGCACTTTGCCGAGATAGCCCGTGTCGCAGCCGACGTCCAGGACGTCCTTGTTGCTTCCGACGAGTTCGAGCATCAACTCGTGGCTGGAACCCGGATGCGGCACGAACTCAGGGCCGAGGTCGTATTTGGAGACGCCCATGCGGGTAAGCGTAGCCGCGAAACGCGCCGACGCGCAGGCCCCTCCCGTTGCTGCACGTTCAGTCCTCGTGCGAAAGGTGGTTGAGCAAACGACGGGTGAACACGCGCACGCCACCTTGGCGCAGCAGCAGCCAGGCGCGAACCGTGAGGCGGACGAGCATCGGCTTCGGCATCACCATGCGCCGCGTCAGACGTGATCGGTCCGCGCCGGCGTCGGCTGCACGTAGCGGCTTCGCGCAGAATTCGACGAGCGGTGCGAGTGCGATGTTCCAGGTGAAGTCCGAGGCGATCGCTGTGACGTTGCGGCGGGCCGATGCCGCCTCGTCCTCGTCGTAGAGCATCGTTTCGAGGGCAGTGGCAAGGGCGTCGACGTCCTGCTCCGGTACGGCGAGGCCGAGGCGATCGTCGGTGACGAGGCGTCCGAAGGCGTCACCGACCGTGGTGACGATCGGCAGCCCCGCCCAGAGGTAGTCCAGGATCCGGGTGCGGAACGAGAACGTGGTTTCGAGGTGGTCGTAGTGCGTGCTGACGCCGAGGTCCGCGTCGAGCAGGTAGTTCTGCCGTTCGTCGTAGGCGACCCAGGTGTCGTTGAAGATCACGTGGCTGCCGGTGAGGCCCAGTTCGTCGGCGAGCTGTTTCGCCTGCCACGCGACGCGCATCTGCGGCACCTCGGGGTTCGGGTGCTTCATGCCGAGAAAGAAGAGACGCAGGTCGGGATGTGCGGGGACGAGTTTCGCGATGGCGCGCAGCAGCGTCAGCGGGTCGAACCAGTTGTAGACGCCGCCGGCCCAGAGGACGACCTTCTCCTCCGACCCGATGCCCGGCACGACCCCGCGAATTGCGGGCTTGGTCCGCACCGGGGGCTCGTTCTGCAGCCCGAAGGGGCAGATGCCGATGAGGGAGCGCAGCGTGGGGTCGGCCGCGTAGGTCTGCGGATTGAGGCGGCCGAGTGCGCCGAGGTGGCCGAGCCAGAGGTGGCGCTGCTCTTCGCTGGCGCAGAGGAAGAAGTCGCCGCGGAGCAGTTGCTCGTTGAGGATGCGGACCGTGAGGTCGAGCATCGCCTGCCGCTCGAGGGGATCGCGGTCTTCGAGTTGCTCGAGTTGTTCCAGGTGCAGCGGGTCGTAGAGGTCGACGACGACCATCCTGTCGTCGTTGAGCAACCACGGCGCACGGTAGGTGACGTATCCCTGCAGGAGGACGACCTCGGCGTCGCCGACGGCGTCCTTCAGCGTGCCCCAGGTGGCGGCGCGGCAGTCGAAGCGGGGGTCGCTGAGGCTGCACTCGACCGTGGAGATGAGGCGGACGTCATGGCCGGCCGCGCTGAGCTCAGCTGAGATCTGAAAGGCGCGGATCGCCGGACCTGCCATTTGCGCACGCAGGACGTCCGGCGTGATGACCGCGACCCGGCTCATGCTCAGCCGCTGCTGAACGAGTCGCCGGAAACAGCGAAGGCCCGGTGGAGGGCATCGCGCCAGTCCGGCATCGGAGTGAGGCCGGCCGCACGCCACGCACTGTCCGAGAGCACCGAATAGGCCGGGCGCGGAGCGGGGCGTGGGAAGGCATCGGTGGTGGTAGGAAGTACGCGCACAGGGTCGGCGCCGAGCTCTTCGAAGATGGCCTGCGTGAAACCGAACCACGTGGTGTCGCCGCTGTTCGTGCAGTGATAGATCCCCGCCGCCCCGCTCGACTGGGCAAGTTCAACCAGGCCGCGAGCGAGGTCCGCCGACCAGGTGGGCGAACCGCGCTGATCGTCGACGACGCGCACCGTTTCGTTGCTCTTCTCGAGCCGCGCCATCGTCTTCACGAAGTTCGCGCCGGTAGCTCCATAGACCCAGGCCGTGCGAACGACGTAGCCGCTCTCGGGGAGGATCTCGCGCACCGCGAGCTCGCCGGCGAGCTTGGTACGGCCGTAGGCAGACTTCGGCCCGGTGGGCGCATCGACCTCATACGGCACGCTCGCATCTCCGGTGAAGACGTAGTCGGTGGAGACATGGATGAGCTTGGCGCCGATCCGCCCCGCGGCGAGAGCGAGGTTGGCCGGACCCACCGCGTTGAGTTCGTAGGCCGCCTGCTCGTCGGTTTCGGCCTTGTCGACCGTGGTGTAGGCGGCGGCGTTGAGGATGACGTCGGGCTGGAACTCCTTCACCACGGCGTTCACCGCGGCGGCGTCGGTGATCGCCAGCGTCGTCGAGTTCGTCGCGAGCACCTCTGCTGCGTCAACGCCGGAGAGGACGGCCTGCAGGTCGGTGCCGAGCTGTCCGCGCGAGCCGGTGATGAGCCAGCGAGTCACTGGCCCGGTCCAATTGATAGGCGGTCCATCACTGGCCCGCTTCCGCGTACTTGGCTTCGACTGCGTCCTTCTGCGCCTGCCACCACTCGCTGTTCTCCGTGTACCACTGCACCGTCTGCTCGAGACCGGCGCGCAAGTCGGTATAGGTCGGATTCCAGCCCAGCTCCGTCCTCAGCTTGGTGGCGTCGATGGCGTAGCGCAGGTCGTGGCCGGCCCTGTCGGTGACGCGGTTGAACCAGTCGGCGGGCTTGCCCATCAACTCGAGGATCGTCTTCAGCACGTAGAGGTTGTTCTGCTCGCCGTCCGCGCCGATGAGGTAGGTCTCCCCCGGCATGCCCCAGTCGATGATCGTCCAGACCGCGCTGTTGTGGTCATCCACGTGGATCCAGTCGCGGACGTTCTCGCCACCGCCGTAGAGCTTCGGCTTGATCCCCGAGAGGACGTTGGTGATCTGGCGCGGGATGAACTTCTCGATGTGCTGATACGGCCCGTAGTTGTTCGAGCAGTTCGAGATCGTCGCGTGGATCTTGAAGGAACGCACCCACGCCCGCACCAGCAGATCGCTGCCGGCCTTGGTCGAGGAGTAGGGCGAGGACGGGTTGTAGGGCGTGGCCGGCGTGAACTTCGCCGGGTCGTCGAGCTCGAGGTCGCCGTAGACCTCATCGGTGGAGATGTGGTGCAGGCGTTTGCCGAGTTTGCGCACCGCCTCGAGGATCGTGAACGTCCCGACGAGGTTGGTGTGGACGAAGGGCGAGGGGTCGCGCAGCGAGTTGTCGTTGTGCGACTCGGCGGCGAAGTGCACCACGATGTCGCTCTCCGCGACGAGCGGCTCGACGACGGAGGCGTCAGCGATGTCGCCCTTCACCAGGCGCACCCGCGGATCATCCGGCACGCTGCTCTCATTCGCCGCATAGGTGAGGGCGTCGAGCACCGTGATCTGTACGTCCGGGCGGGTTTGCAGGGTGAGGCGGACGAAGTTGACACCGATGAATCCAGCGCCGCCGGTCACGAGAACTCGCATTCCCCAACTATTCCACAGGCACCTCGACCGTCAGCCTCACCGATCTCTCGCGCCTGCCGCGTTAGCGTGGGTTCGTGGCCCAGACGTACAGCCCACCCCGTGGGCCCGCACCGTCGGTGCGTCCCCCGCGCGGCCCCCGCCGCCGCGGCTTGCGGCGGCTCGTCCCGCACTCGCCGCGTGCCTGGGTGCGCGCCGTCGTCGCGCTGGTCTCCTTCGCCGTCCTCATCGCCAGTGGACTCACCTGGGTCTCCTACAAGCACCTGACGAGCAGCATCGGGCGCGGCGTCGCGGTACCGAAGCTGGCCGCCGGGATGACCGATCCGGACGGCAACGCCCAGGACGTGCTCCTCGTCGGCGACGACAGCCGCGCCGGTGCCACGAAGAAGGAACTCGCCGACCTGCTCAGCACGGGCAACGACGGCGGCAGCATGAGCACCGACACGATGATCCTGCTCCACCTTCCGGCGAACGGCGGCTCGCCGACCATGGTCTCCTTCCCGCGTGACTCCTGGGTCTCGATCCCGGGTCACGGCAAGGGCAAGCTCAACGCCGCCTTCGCCGACGGCTACGTCGAAGCGAAGGACGCGGGCAAGGGCGAGGCGGCGGCGCAGGGGGCCGGCATCGTCCTCACCATCAAGACGCTGGAGCAACTCACCGGCCTCTACATCGACCACTACGTCACGGTGAACCTGCTCGGCTTCTACCGGATCAGCAACGCCATCGGCGGCGTCACGGTCTGCCTCAACTCGGCGCAGAACGCGAAGACCGATTCCGACGCCTTCGGCTCCGGTTACTCCGGCATCCATCTGCCGAAGGGCGTCTCGGTGATCGAGGGCAAGCAGGCCCTCGCCTTCGTTCGGCAGCGGCACGGGCTGCCCAACGGCGACCTCGACCGGGTCAAGCGGCAGCAGTACTTCCTCGAGTCGGCGATGGAGAAGATCACCTCGGGCGGCGTCCTGCTCAACCCGTTCAAACTGCACAGCCTGGTGAACGCCGTCGGCTCGTCGGTCACCGCGGATCCGGCGCTGAACCCCGTCTCGCTCGCGAAGCAGTTCCAGGACCTCTCCTCGGGGGCGATGCGCTCGCAGACCATCCCGAACAACGGTCCGCAGACCATCTATCCGGACGGCGTGGAGACCTCCGTGGTGCAGGTCAATACCGCGGCGATCCCCGACTTCGTGCAGCACCTCATCGGCAACCAGGACGCGGCGCTGAGCAATGCCAAGGCCGCTGACCCCTCGACGGTGACCGTCGACGTCCTCAACGGGACGGAGATCACGAAGTGGGCGGCCACGAACGCACAGCAACTCGAGAAGGACGGCTTCCGCATCGACGTCATCGACTCGGCCCCGAACGCGGCAGCGACGACGCAGATCCTCTACCCCGCCGGCAGCGAGGCGGCCGCAAAGGCGGTGGCGGCGCGGGTGAAGGGCGCGGATCTCATCCTGAGCAGCGACGTGAAGCACCCGGAGTTGATCCTCGGCACCGACGGCAAGAAGGTGGACGGAGCGGTCACACCCAGCACAGGCGCACTGGGGGACGAATCGTCCGAATCGTCACCCGCGTTGCAGCTCGCGGCCTTCACTACGCCGTTGACGACCGACAAGCCTCCTGTCCCGAAGCTGGGCTGCATCAACTAGCTCCTGGATTCAGCCGGTAACCTCGCTCGGTGGCCGACGAACTACCCCCACTGCCTGCGCACCTCGATCCCCGACGGACGACGCGCACATCGCGGCACGGCGGAGGCGGCCACGACAGACACTTCCGCTTCAAGCAGATCTCGCTCTACTCCACGGCGACGATCGCCACGCTGCTCTCCATCGTGATCGTCGTCGGCACCGGCATCTACTGGTGGAACTACCGCGAGTTCAACCAGGGCATCAACAAGATCTCCATCAGCTCCAGCGACAACGTCGGGCCGAACACTCCTAAAGACATCGACGGCAAGGACCAGAACATCCTCATCGTCGGCAACGATGACCGCTCCACGGCGACCGACGCGGAGTTGCGCGCGCTGAAGACGGGCCGCGACGGCGGCAGCCTGCTCACCGACTCGATGATGCTCATCCACGTCCCCGCTGACGGTAGGAAGGCGACGCTCATCTCCTTCCCGCGCGACTCCTACGTGGCGATCCCCGGCTACGGCATGAACAAGCTCAACTCCGCCTACGCCGATGCGTACAACGCCGCGAACGGCACGCATGAGCAGAAGGTCGCCGCCGGAGCCAACCTCCTCGTGAGGACGATCGAGAACCTCACCGCACTGCACGTGGACCACTACGTGCAGGTTGACCTCATCGGCTTCGTGCGGATCAGCGACGCCATCGGCGGCATCAAGGTGAACATGTGCGAGGCCGTCAACGACCCCGCCACCACCACCGGTGGCTCCGGCTTCAAGGCAGCCAAGGGCCCCACCACCATTTCAGGACCGCGAGCCCTCGCCTTCGTCCGGCAGCGCTACAACTACCCGCTCGACAGCGGTGAGGACGGCGACTTCGGCCGGATCAAGCGGCAGCAGTACTTCCTCACCGCCGCCTTCCGCCAGGTCTTCAGCGGCAACGTCTTCAGCAAGATCCAGAAGCTCTTCGGAGCGGTGAAGCAGTCGATCACCGTCGACGGCAATCTCGACCCGCTCGACCTCGGCCGCCAGATGCAGAACCTCACCGCCAACAACATCTCGGCGCAAGAGTCCATCCCCTGGGACGGGTTCAACAACGACTCTCCCGTCGGAAGCGTCGTCGTCGTTCACCCGGCCCAAGTGCAGACCTTCGTCTTCAAGCTCATCGGTGCGACGGACCCGAAGCTCAAGACCGCCACACTGGTCGACCCGAGCACGGTCACCGTCTCCGTCCTCAACGCCGGAAGCGGCGAGAACAGCACGGCGCAGACCAACGCGACCGTCCTACAGAAGCAGGGCTTCTCGCTCGGCACTGTCGGCGACTCACCCGATCCCGTCACCGCGACGACGATCCAGTACGCGGAAGGAATGCAGGACGAGGCGAAGACGCTGGCGCAGTACGTCCCGGGTGCGCTGCTGATGAAGACCAACGTCAAGGCACTCACCCTGCTCCTCGGCCCCGACGGGCTGAAGGCAAAACCACTGCCGAAGCCGGCCCAGACGTCCACCGGCACCCCGTCG
>DASXYU010000128.1:0-3763 GCA_036502295.1 Jatrophihabitans sp.
CACAACTGACCTCCGCCGCGATCTCCGGCATCGAGCTGCCGGCCGAGGTCGAGCCCCTAGCCGGTGTGTGGGTGCGCGAACGTGAGATGCGTGAGGACTGCCTCGTCCTCAACGTCTGGGCACCGGCCGACGGCGTCGAGGGCAAGCCGGTGCTCGTCTGGTTGCACGGCGGCGCCTTCATGGTCGGCTCGGCGTCGTGGCCGCTGTATGACTTCAGCAACCTCGCGCGCGACTACGACGTGGTGGTCGTCGGGGTGAACCACCGCTTGGGCATCCTCGGGTTCCTCGACCTCTCCGCCTACGGCCAGGAGTACGCCGACTCCGGCAACGCCGGGATGCTCGACATCGTCCTCGCCCTGCAATGGGTGCGCGACAACATTGCCGGCTTCGGCGGCAACCCGAACTGCGTCACGGTCTTCGGCGAGTCCGGCGGCGGGGCGAAGGTGAATGCGCTGCTCGGGATGCCGTCGGCGGCCGGGCTCTTCCAACGCGCGGTGCTGATGAGCGGGACAATGCTGCGGGCGAAGCCGAGTGACACCGGCCGAGCCCTCACCGAGACCGCGCTCGGTTACCTCGGTATCGACAGCAGCGACGTCATCGAGCAACTGCTGAAGCTGGACGCGATGACGCTGGTGGAGTCGCAGATGCAACTCCCGCCGGGAAGCGGGGCGATACCGACGATCCGCAAGTCGTTCAGCCCGACGATCGGTGCCACGATTCCGGGCGATCCGGTCGAGGTGATCCGTGCCGGGGCTGCTCGCACCGTCGAGGTGATGCTGGGGACGACGACGCACGAACTCCTCGGCTTCCTCGGCACACCCGAGGTCTGGAACGGCGACGACGAGTTCTTCCTGGCGCGGATGCGAATCTTCCTCGGCGACGACACCGACTCGGTTATCGCGGCGTATCGCACGGTCCGTCCGGATGACACCTTGCTCTCGCTGTATCTGTTGATCGCCTCCGACCACGCGATGCGTATCCCGCACATCAGGTTGGCCGAAGCGCTGATCGCCGGAGGTGGCGCGGCTCCGTACATGTACCTCTTCGAGCTGGGCGGACGCGGCCCCGATGGCGTGGTGCGTTCCGGTCACGGCGGCGACATGGCGTACTTCTTCGACAACATCAGCAAGGCGCCGGTGTTCGCGGGACCGCACGCGCAGGGCGTCGTGGACGCGATGGCGGGGGCGCTGACGTCCTTCGCCCGTACCGGCGACGCCGGCTGGTCCGCCTATGACACCGAGACGCGTCCCACGAAGGTCTTCAACGTCGAGAGCCGCACGGAGGACGACCCGATGGCTGCCGAGCGACGCATCTGGCAGGACGTCACCGGCCTCGGCCTTATGTAGTGCTGGCCGCCGGGAAGCGGACGCCGGTGAGGTCCTCGGAGATCACCCAGAGGCGCTTGGCGCACACCGAAGGTGACCTCGTAGCCGGCGTGCGCGAGGCCGCGGCCGATCGCAAGACCGAGGCCACGGGCGCCGGTCACCACCGCTGTGCGCATGCTCAGCACCCTAGACCGAGCCCGGCACAGGACCGACCAAATCTGTCTTGAGCCGCGACCCTGCGGTCGCGAACGCCACGATGCGCGGTCGCGACGAGGTTGTCGAGTACGCGCGCTACGCAAGCGCGATGAGCGCCTCGCGCACCGCGCGGTGCATCGTCGGATAGGCGTAGTGCATCGACAAGAGCGTGCGGGTCGGCACCTCGGCGTGGACGGCGAGGGTGAGCAGGCCGAGGATCTCCCCACCGTTGGGGGCAATCACGGTCGCACCGACGAGGACGCCCCGATCGGCATCCTCGATGACCTTCACGAAGCCGTCGTTGCCGCGACCGTGTATCCAGCCGCGCGTGTTGGAGGCGATCTGCTGCACACCGATGCGGACGCTGAGGCCGGCCTCGCGCGCGCCCGCTTCGGTGAGCCCGACCCGTCCTACTTCGGGGTCGGTGAAGGTGGCCCAGGCGATGCCGCGGTAGCCACCGAAGTTCTCCGGCTTCTCGAGCAGGTGGTCGATGAGGACGTCGGCCTGCCAGTAGGCGACGTGGGTGAAGGCGCCCTTGCCGGTGATGTCGCCGACGGCGAAGAGCCCGTCGATCGTCGCGGCGCCGCCGACGACCTGCATGTGATCGTCGACCTCGACGACACGGAGATCATCGGCGAGACCGATCGACTCCAGCCCGACGCCGCCGAGGTTCGGCTTGCGGCCGGCCGCAACGAGCAGGACGTCGGCGATCAGCACCTCGCCCCCGGCAAGGGTCACCTCGACACCTTCGCCACCGAGGGCAACAGCCTGGGCGCCGATACCGGTACGGACATCGATACCTTCGCGGGCAAAGACCGACTCGAGCACCTCGGAGGCATCGGGTTCCTCGGGTGCGATCAGCCGTGGGCCGGCCTCGATCACGGTGACCTGGGAGCCGTAGCGGGAGAATCCCTGGGCGAGCTCGCAGCCAACCGCTCCGCCGCCGAGGACGATCAGCGAGGCGGGTGCGCCGGTCGCCTTGACCGCCTCACGGTTCGTCCAGATGCCGTCGGGGCGCCCAGCGTGCAGTTCGCGCAGTCCCGGCACGGGCGGTATCGCCGGCGCGGTTCCGGTGGAGAGGACGACGGTGGGTGCGGAGTACGTGCGGTCGCCGACCTCCACGTGCAGCGCTCCGGTCGTGTTGCGTCCTCGCAGGACGCCCGAACCGCGGACGACGGTGGCGCCCAGGTCTTCGAGGCGCTTCACGGCGACGGCATCATCCCAGTTGTCGGTGGCCTCATCGCGGATGCGGGTCGCGACCGGACCGAGATCGGGTGTCACGGTCGAGGTTCCGGCAAGACCCTCGACACGCCGGGCTTCGGCGAGCACCTCGGCCCCGCGCAGGATCATCTTGCTCGGGATGCAGCCGTAGTAGGGGCACTCGCCACCGACGAGCGCGGGGTCGATGCCGAGGACACGTTTGCCAGCGCGGGCGAGTTCTTGCGCTGCGTGCTCTCCGCCCGGCCCGAGTCCCAGAACGATGACGTCGAAGTCGGTCATGCCTTACCCAATCACGCCCACCAGACGGCGTCGAGGTAGTACTCGCGGACTCAGCCGATCGCGACGAGGCGGTGTTCGGTGCTCGATCGCTGTGCGGCTTCGATGACGCGCAGTGCGGCGACAGCATCGCGCGGGTCGACGGGGAACGGCGCGCTTGCTCGCAGCGCGTCTCGGACGTGGGCATAGAAGTCCTGGTAGCGACCGACCTCGGTGGGGACGGTCTGCGTGTGCACTCCGTCGCTGAGCGTTCCCGAATCGGAGGCGGGCTCGACGCCCCAGCCGTCCTCGCCGGGACGCCGGCCGGCAATGATCTGCGGCTCCTGGACGTCGAGGCCGTACTTCGTGAAGGTGCCCGCGTCGCCCAGCACCCGGAACCGCGGGTTGAGGCTCGCCGCGAGCGCCGAGGTCCACAGGTGGGAGCGCACGCCGCTGGTGTGTCGCAGCGCGAGGAAGACGTCGTCATCCACCGCGGCACCAGGACGTCGCCGGTCGAGTTCGGCGTACACCTCGGCAACCGGGCCGAAGAGTTGCAGCGCTTGGTCGATGATGTGCGCGCCCAGGTCATAGAGCAGGCCTCCGGCTTCGGCGGCGTCGCCAAGCTGCCGCCAGCTGTCACGAGGCTGCGGCACCCAGCGGTCGTAGCGCGACTCGAACCGGAACACCTCGCCCAGTCGTCCGGAGTCGATGACCGTGCGCACGGTGAGGAAGTCGGAGTCCCAGCGGCGGTTCTGGAAGACGGTGAG
>DASXYU010000129.1:0-11764 GCA_036502295.1 Jatrophihabitans sp.
CGCGAGAGTTCGTACGGCGCCGTGGCGCCACGCCCAGCGCAGTCCTTCGGAGATGTCGCGTCGGACGTGGGTGTGCTCGGCGGTGGATCGCGCTGCGGACTCCGGAAAGGATGTGGGCTCGGGAATACCGGGTGCGCCGATGGCTGGCGGCACAGAGGCGATGCGGGAGACGAGGACGACTGCGAGTCCGAGACAAGCCACTTGAATCGCGAACGGCCAAGCCATGCCGACAGCGAAGAGGAACGCGCCGATAGGTGGGCCGATGAGCTGATTGCCTACGAGATATCCCGCCTGCAGCCGGTGATTGCCGGTACCCAGATCGTCGTGATGGACCAGCATGGGCATCAGTGTTTGCGTTGTCGTATCGGCGAAGACCTCGCCAACACCAAGTAGCAGCATCGCGGTGAGGACGATTCCGATGTTCACTGCCGAGGTCGCGATGATCAGGCAGAGCACGGCGACCACGACGACACGAGATCCGTCGGCAAGCACCACCACGCGTCGGCGGTCCAGCCGGTCTGCCAGCGCACCGGCCCAGAGGCCGAAGGCCAGCCAGGGCAGCCGCTGCAACAGGACGGCCAGCGCGACGAGAAACGCCGAGTCGGTCTGGGATGCGACGAGCAGCGGTCCAGCTGCCAGGGCGATTCCGTCGCCCACATTGCTTGTCCACGACGAGGCCACGAGCCAGCGAAAGGCACGGCCGAGCTGGCTCGGCACCAGCCGTTCCGGGAGGGTTCTCGGCTGATGGCTCATGAGCAGAGCAGCTTAGTGCGACCGAGTGGCAGGATCGCCCCATGAAGAGCACTGTTCCGTTGCCCGACGGACGCGACCTCGAGATCTACGTGACCGGTCCCGCCGGTGGCGTGCCGCTGGTGGTCCATCACGGCACCCCTGGCTCGTATGTGCCGATCCGCGTCGTCGAGCGGGCTGCCCACGCCGCTGGACTGCGTTTCGTCTCCTACTCGCGAGCGGGTTACGGCGCCTCGTCCCGCCGCCCGGGACGGTCGGTGGTTGACGTCGCAGACGACGTTGCGGCGATCCTCGACCATCTCGGCGCCCCGAAGGCAGTGACGGCGGGTTCCTCCGGCGGTGGCCCGCACGCCCTCGCCACTGCCGCGCTGCTCCCCGAGCGCATCACCGGCGTCACGATCCTCGCGGGTGTGGCGCCGTACGCGGGCGGCGAACCGGACTTCATGACGGGGATGGGCGAACAGAACGTCGAGGAGTTCGGTCTGGCTATCGATGGCGAGGTTGCCGTGCGCTCGTACCTCGAGCGAGAGCGTCCGGGGCTGCTCGGCGTCGATCCGGCGGCGCTCATCGAGGGCATGAGCACGCTGCTGCCGCAGGTCGATCGCGACACGCTCACCGGCGAGTTCGGGCAGGACATGGTGGCGAGCTTCGACGAGGCGTTGCGGCCGGGCGTCGATGGCTGGGTGGACGATGACCTCGCCTTCGTCAAGCCGTGGGGCTTCGACCTCGCCTCGCTGAAGGTGCCCGTCTTCGTCTGGCAGGGCGACGCCGACCTGATGGTGCCGTTCGCACACGGTCAGTGGCTGGCTGCGAACATCCTCACCGCAGTGCCCCATCTGGTGCCCGGGCAGGGGCACCTCTCGATCAACCTCGGCTTCGTCGGTGAGCAACTCGCCGAACTCACCGCCACGATCGGCACATGATCAACACAGCGTTGTGGCCGCTGAGCGGCCATGTCGCTGTGTTGATCAAGAAACTGTGTTGATCAAGAGGGCATGCGGTGGCTAGCGCTGGATGCGGAGCAGGACGGTCGAGCGCGGCAGCATCGCCAGCGACTCCCCGCCCGAGACGACATCTGCCGAGAACTGTCCGCCACCCGGCTCGGCCGTGTCGACGACCATCGAGTAGGCCGAACCCCACGGCAGGCCGGGCAGGACGAACTTCACCGGGTCCGGCCCGGAGTGCAGCACCAGCAGGTAGGAGTCGTCGATGATGACCCGTCCTCGCTTGTCCCGGTGCCGCAGCCCGCGCCCATCCAGGTACATGCCGACGGTGCGCAGGCCGTCGTCGTGCCAGTCGGCGTCGCTGAATTCGCGGCCGTCCGGGTGGAACCACGCGAGGTCCTTGCATCCATCGCCGCCGGCCACGGCATGTCCTTCGAAGAAGGCCGGCTGACGCAGCACCGGTGCGGACTTGCGCAACGCAATGAGCGTGCGCGCAAGCTCGAGCAGATCGCCCTGCTCATCGCCATCGGCCCAGTCGAGCCACGAGATCGGGTTGTCCTGCACGTAGGCGTTGTTGTTGCCGCCCTGCGTGCGCCAGCGCTCGTCCCCGGCGACCAGCATCGGTGCGCCGGTGGAGAGCAACAGCGTGGTGAGCAGGTTACGGGCCTGACGTAGCCGCAGCGTCCTGATCTCCGGATCGTCGGTGTCGCCCTCGGCGCCGCAGTTGTAGGACCGGTTGTCGTCGGTGCCGTCGCGGTTGTCTTCGCCGTTGGCCTCGTTGTGCTTGTTGTTGTAGCTCACGAGGTCGCGCACGGTGAAGCCGTCGTGCGCAGTGATGAAGTTGATCGAGGCACTGGGTGAGCGGCCGTCGTTGGCGTACAGATCGGAGGAGCCGGTGAGGCGATACGCCAGATCACGCACTCCGCCGGAGCCGGCCCAGAACGTGCGCACCGTGTCGCGGTAGCGGCCGTTCCACTCCGTCCAGAGCGGCGGGAACTCGCCGACCTGGTAGCCGCCGGCGCCGATGTCCCACGGCTCGGCGATGAGCTTGCACTGCGAGATCACCGGGTCCTGGTGGATCGTGTCGAAGAAGGACGAGAGCTTGTCGACATCGTGCAGCGAACGGGCGAGCGCACTGGCGAGGTCGAAGCGGAAGCCGTCGACGTGCATCTCGGTGGCCCAGTAACGCAGCGAGTCCATGATCAGCTGCAGCGGGAAGGCAAGGCGCGAGTCGAAGGTGTTGCCGCAGCCCGTGTAGTCGATGTACTGCCCCGGGTCGTCATAGGAGTGCCGGTAGTAACCGTGGTTGTCGATGCCTTTGAACTCCAGCATCGGGCCGTTCACCCCGCCCTCGGCGGTGTGGTTGTAGACCACGTCGAGGATGACCTCGATACCCGCCGAGTGCAGCGCGCGCACCATCGACTTGAACTCGCGCACCTGGTTGTCGGCGCGCGAGGCGTACCGCTGGTGCGGGGCGAAGAAGCCGAGCGTGTTGTAGCCCCAGTAGTTCTGCATTCCGCGCTGCTGCAGGAACGGTTCGCTGACGAAGTGGTGGATCGGCAGCAGCTCCACCGCGGTGACCCCGAGCGACTTCAGGTAGTCGATCGTGACGGGGTTCGCGAGTCCGGCGAAGGTACCGCGTTCTTCCTCCGGGATGCCCGGCAGCCGCTTGGTGAAGCCGCGCACGTGCAGTTCGTAGATGACGGTCTCTTCCCACG
This sequence comes from Jatrophihabitans sp., assembly GCA_036502295.1. Lineage (GTDB taxonomy): Bacteria > Actinomycetota > Actinomycetes > Mycobacteriales > Jatrophihabitantaceae > DASXYU01. The sequence goes on from DASXYU010000129.1 coordinate 3,413, forward strand.
GCACGCGTGGCCTGTGGTCATCACCCCAGGGGTAGGCGTCGTGGATGATCACCGACCGCGGCACGCAGGGCGCGGAGTCGTCCTGGTTGTCGTGGTAGACGGCCGGATTCTCGGTGAACGTCCCCTCGATCGCCCGGGCGTACGGATCGACGAGGAGCTTGTTCGGATTGTGAAAGAGTCCCAGCGGAGGGTTGTAGGGGCCGTGCACGCGAAAGCCGTAACGGGTTCCGGTCTCGACGCCGGGGATGTAACCGTGCCAGACGTGATAGGTCGACTCGTCCAGCGGAATCCGGGTCTCCTTGCCGGTGGGGTCGAAGAGGCAGACGTCGACACCGGTGGCGGTCGTCGACCAGAGGGCGAAGTTGGTGCCGTCCCCGTCCCAGGTCGCGCCGAGCGGGAAAGCTCTGCCGGGCCACGCACGGTCGAGGCGGGCGGCGAGCGCGGCGTTGAATTCTTCGGGCAGCATCGTGGCGACCCTATCTGGTGCACGGACCTGGGTGGCCGCGCTCTCACCGGGTCGATGGCGTGGCTTCACAGCTTCGTCCTGGGTTGCTCCCAGCGCATTACTGCAATCGGCGCGTTTGCTCACCCTCATGAGCGATGAGACCAACCCGCCGCCCTCCGACACGGCGCCTGGAGCGCCTGCTCAGGGACCACCCTCCGACACGGCGCCTGGAGCGCCTGCTCAGGGACCGCAGGCGTATCAGTACCCGTACGGCTATCCGCCGGAGTGGTACGCGCCGCAGCGCCGACGTCGATTCGGTCTGCGTCGGGGTGCGAGCGGCAAGACCGGCCAGTTGGCCGCGGCGGCCCTCATCGGCGCCGGACTCCTCGTCGGCGCCGGCGCGATCGGCTACAACCTCCACCCTGACACCCGTCCTGCACCGTCGGGCGGCTTCCGCCAGTTCTACGGTTCCGGCCGCGGCCAGCCGGGCAACCAACCGGGCGGCCAGTTGGGCGGCCAACAGGGGCAGGGCAGCCAGCAGTACTCCGTTCCACAGCAGCCCTGACCCACACATCACAGACCTGGCGCCCTTCTTCCCGCCAGGACGCATGGGGACAGGCCGCCCTCCCATCGGAGCCGCTCACACTTCCGGTCGTGTGAGTGCGCTTTGATGGGAGGGTGGTCGACATCAACCCGGACGCCGTCCTACAACTGAGCGGGGTCACGGTGCGCCGCGGCACCAAGCTGTTGCTCGACTCCATCGACTGGACCGTCGAGCAGGACGAACGCTGGGCCGTCCTCGGCCCGAACGGGGCCGGCAAGACCACGCTGCTGCAAATCGCTGCCGCGACAGTGCACCCGTCGTCGGGAACCGCCTACGTCCTCGGTGAACGTCTCGGCAGCGTCGACGTCTTCGAACTCCGCCCCCGCATCGGAATCGCCAGCGCCGCGCTCGCCCAGCGCATCCCGAACAACGAACTCGTCACCGACATCGTGGTCAGCGCCGGCTACTCGGTGATCGGGCGCTGGCGCGAGGCATACGGCCGCCTGGACGTGCGTCGCGCGGCGATGCTGTTGGACCGCATGGGTGTCGCCGAGCTGGCCGAGAGGACGTACGGCACGCTGAGTGAGGGTGAGCGCAAGCGAGTGCAGATCGCCCGTGCGCTGATGACCGATCCCGAGCTGCTGCTGCTTGACGAACCAGCCGCCGGGATGGACCTCGGCGGGCGCGAGGACCTGATCCGCCGTCTCACCCGCTTCGCCGCGGACCCCGACGCACCGGCGTCGGTACTCGTCACGCATCACCCTGAAGAACTCCCGCCCGGCATCAGCCACATCCTGCTGTTGCGCGAAGGACGGATCGTCACCGCGGGGCTGGCACGCGACGTCATGACCTCACAGCACCTCAGCGCCACCTTCGGTCTGCCGCTCGCCGTCGAGCGGCGCAACGGACGCTGGCTTGCTACAGCCGTCCAGTAGCAAACGAACGCCGAGGCCAGGTCTACCGAGCCAGGTCTACCGAGCCAGGTCATCGGGCTATGTCGGCCGAGGCAGCTCGATGAGGACGCGCGTGCCTCCGCTCGGGACGCGTTGCACGGTGCAGTGTCCGCCCAGCGCTTCGGCACGGCTGCGCATACCGCGCAGTCCGAGGTGGCCCGCGGTGGTCGGCAACCCGTCGGGCAGTCCGACTCCGTCCTCGACGACGCTCAGCCGCCAGGACGAGTCGTCCTCGGTCGGTGTTATCGCCTCGCGGGAAGTGCGCCGGTGCCCGGGCGGATTGATGCTTGTCGGTTAGACCCTGGCACGCCGCCTACCAACTCATCTTCGACCCCTTCGCCTGGGAGAAGACTCCACACGGACTCACCGGCGACTATGAGACGGGTGAGGACGAACTCCGACAGCTGCCCGCATGAGTGGAATCAGCTGACCTGGGGGGATGATTCGGCACATGGCGGTATTCACACTGGAGGACGGCCGAGGCCTGGAGTACCGGGTCAACGGTCCCGCAGGCGCGTTGCCCTTCGTCTTCCATCACGGCACGCCCGGATGCACCGTCTCACCGCCGGATATCGAGCGCGCCGTCCTCGCGGCGGGACTGCGCTTCGTCACCTACGCCCGCCCGGGCTACGGGCGCTCGTCACGGCAGCGGGGACGGCTCACCGTCGACGCGGCTGATGACGTGCGGCAGCTGCTCGACCACCTCGGCGCGCAGCGGTGCATTACCGCGGGGCAGTCGAGCGGTGGTCCCACCGCGTTGGCAACGGCCGCGCGGGTCTCGGACCGGGTGGCCTCCGTCCTCGTGATCTCCTGCCTCGCCCCCTTCGGCGTTCCCGGCCTCGACTGGACCGCGGGCATGGGGGAGGACAACGTCGCCGATCTCACGGCGGCGCTGGACGGCGAGGCAGCGATCCGCCCGAAGATCGAGCTGGATGCCGCCTACGGCGCCGATCCCGATCTCGACACCCTGATGCACCTGACGTCGACGCTGTTGCCCGGCGTCGACCGGGCTGTGCTCGACCAGGAGCGGGGGCGGTTCATGGTCGCGAGTATGGCTGGCAGCGTGGTCAGCGGTGCGGACGGCTGGGTCGACGACGCGCTCGCCGCGGTGCGCGACTGGGGCTTCGCGGTGGAGGAGATCACGGCTCCGGCGTTCCTCTGGCACGGTGACACCGATCTGATCGTGCCGTTCGGCCATGGCGTCTGGCTCTCCAGGCGCGTCCCGGGGATGACCTCGCACCTTGAGCTGCGCGAGGGGCACCTGTCGATCACCGCCCACCATGTCGAGCGGATGATCGCTGAGGTCGTCGCCGCAGCCGGCGTCTGAGAGGCCGCCCGCAACACGCGCCCGGTACTACTCCGGGACCACGCCGTGTCGAACCCAACCACGCCGAATAGGCTCGTCCCAACGACGGAGAGGACGAGGCTGATGGGCGAGTTGGTGCAGGTCGAGCTGGGCAGCGGCGAGCATGAGGGCGTCGCCACGATCAAGCTGAGCCGGCCACCGATGAACGCGATCAGCTCGGCCGTGCAGGAGGAGTTGCGCGCCGCAGCGGCCGAGGTGTCCCGCAATTCCGCGGTGCGGGCCGTCGTCCTCTTCGGCGGCGCGAAGGTCTTCGCCGCCGGCGCGGACGTCAAGGAGTTCCAACCGATGAGCCACGCAGAGATGGTGGCCGATGCCGCGCGCCTCACCTCGGCCGTCGACGCCGTGGCCCGCATTCCGCAGCCCGTGATCGCCGCGGTCACCGGCTACGCACTCGGCGGCGGCTGCGAGCTCGCCCTCACCGCGGACTTCAGGGTCAGCGCGGACAACGCCAAATGGGGTCAGCCGGAGATCCTGCTCGGTCTCATTCCCGGCGCGGGCGGCACGCAGCGCCTGCCACGGCTGATCGGCACCGCGAAGGCGAAGGACCTCATCTACACCGGTCGCTTCGTCGATGCGGACGAAGCACTCGAGATCGGTCTCGTCGACCTCGTCGTGCCGAGCCAGGACGTGTACTCCACCGCGCTGACGATGGCGACGAAGTTCGCCGCGGGTCCGCAGCTTGCGCTGCGCGCGGCGAAGGCCGCGATCGACGGCGGCCTCGACGGCGCGCTGGACACCGGCCTGAAGCTGGAGTCGCATCTCTTCGCGACGCTCTTCGCCACCCAGGACAAGCAGATCGGTGTCGACTCGTTCATCGAGAACGGCCCCGGCAAGGCGACGTTCTCGCGGTGACCGGGGCAGAGTTGACTCGACGCGGCGTCGTCCTCTTCGATCTGGACGGAACGATCTCCGACTCGGAGCGCAGCATCCTCGCCGCGATCCGCGGCGCCTTCGCGGCGCACGGTATCCCTGCGTTGTCACCCGAGCAGGAGCGCACGATCCTCGGTCCCCCGTTCTACGAGGTGTTGCCGCCGTTCATCGGTGACGTTCCGGTGCTCGCCGTCATCGCCAGCTACCGCGAGATCTACGTCGACGGCGGCGGCATGTTCGACACCGAGGTCTTCGCCGGTGTGGCCGACCTCGTCGTGGCAGTCGCCGAGGCGGGGCACCGCATCGCGCTCGCCACCAGCAAGCCGGAGAAGTACGCCGTCCAGATCCTGCAGAAGCTCGGCCTCGCCGACTGCTTCGAGACCGTCGGCGGCGACACCGTCGAGGGGACCCGGAGCGCGAAGGCCGCGGTGATCGAGGAGGTGCTGGGCCGACTCGGTGCGCCCGACGCCGGCTCGGTGCTGATGGTGGGAGACCGCAAGCACGACATCCTCGGCGCCCGCGAGCACGGCATCGAGACGGTGGCGGTCCGGTGGGGCTATGCGCCGGAGGGTGAACTCGAGGCCGCCGCTCCGTGGGGCATCGCCGAAACTCCTGCCGACGTTGCCACACTGCTGGGGATCTAGGGGAGTCTTGATGAGTCACCACCAGCAGACGGTTGATCTCAATCGCGCGTCGGCTGCGGACCGCGAGTGGGTCGATGACGCGATCAACCGCGTCGAGGCCGACGCGAACCGCTCCGCCGACACGCACCTCATGCCGTTCCCGGTGGCCTCCGCCCCAGGCGTGCACGTCTATCTCAAGGACGAGTCGACGCACCCGACCGGTTCGCTGAAGCACCGGCTGGCCCGCTCACTGTTCCTCTACACGCTCTGCAACGGCCAGATCCGCGAGGGGACGACGGTCGTCGAGGCTTCGTCGGGCTCTACCGCGATCAGTGAGGCCTACTTCGCCCGGATGCTCGGGCTGCCGTTCATCGCCGTCATCCCGGCGACCACCAGCCAGGAGAAGGTCGCCCTCATCGAACGCGAGGGCGGCAAGTGCCACCTCGTCGAAGACCCGGGTTCGGTCTACAGCGTGGCGGCGGAGATCGCTGAGGACACCGGCGGCCACTACATCGACCAGTTCACCTATGCCGAGCGCGCCACCGACTGGCGCGGCAACAACAACATCGCCGAGTCGATCTTCGACCAGATGTCGATGGAGGAGCACTCCACCCCGGAGTGGATCGTCGTCGGCGCGGGCACCGGAGGAACGTCGGCGACCATCGGTCGCTACATCCGCTACCAACACCACGAGACGATGCTCGCCGTGGTGGATGTGGAGAACTCGGCGTTCTTCCCGTCCTGGCGCGACGAGGACGCGTCCGTGGTCACCGGCGGTGGCTCGCGCATCGAGGGCATCGGTCGTCCTCGCGCGGAGCCGAGCTTCATCCCCGGCGTCGTCGACCGGATGCTCGTCGTTCCCGATGCGGCCTCGGTCGCCACAGCCCGCGCGATGGAGCCGATCCTCGGCCGCCGCGTGGGGCCGTCGACAGGCACCAACATGTGGGGCGTGCTGCACCTCGCCGCGGAGATGAGCGCGAAGGGGGACGAGGGAAGCATCGTCACCCTGCTCTGCGACGGCGGGGAGCGCTACGCCCACACGTACTACAACGACTCGTGGCTCGAGGAGCAGGGCATCGACCTTTCGCCCTACAGCGTCATGCTGAGCGCACTGCTGTGAACTCGCGTAAGGCCGTCGCCGCCGCGGTGCTGATCATCCTCGGGGTTGCCTTCGGCGCGGTCGCGCGTCTCTCGGCGGGCTCCGAGCAGACCAGCTACTTCGACGACTCCACGCCGCCGCAGTACATGACGGTGAGCCAGGGGACGAGCTACCTGCTCTCGGTCCACGGCGGGCAGCCGGCGCTCGTGGCTGCCGGCATGACGGCGTCCTCGCTCAGCTGCCAGTATGTGCTGGACGGGCAGACGACGCTGAGTCCGCTCTCGCTGACGGCGGAGGCGGAGGACAGCAAGGCCGTCAATGCGGTCGCACGTTTCGATGCTCCGGTCGATGGCCGCATCCGCGTGGAGTGCGCTGCGTATCCCGGCCACGTCTACATCGATGATGCGGATGACGCCCCCACCGACCTCGTCGGGCTCTACCTCCTGCTCTGCATCCTGGCGCTTACCACTGGAATCGGCCTCGGCATAGCCTCTGTGCGCTCTGCCTCTCATGTGGGACCCCCCATTACAACTGGGTAAACAGAATGCGATATTGGGGGGTATCCGTAACTGAGAGGTCAGACTCACGGCTTGCCGGAACGGCGAGCGACATTAGTGGAGCGAGCATTGAATATCGTGGTCCTGGTCAAGCAAGTGCCTGACACCGAGGCCGAGCGCAAGCTCAACCCGTCCGACAACACCCTTGATCGTGCGTCGGTCGACGCGGTGATCAACTACATCGACGAATTCGCGATCGAAGAGGGGCTGCAGCTCAAGGAGGCGCTGATTGAATCGGGTCAGGGTGGCGAGGTCACCATCCTCACCGTCGGCCCGGAGCGCGCAACCGAATCGATCCGCAAGGCGCTGAGCATGGGTGCCGACAAGGCCGTGCACATCAGCGACGAGGCGATCCGTGGTTCGGACGCCGTGCAGACCGCGAAGGTAATCGCCGCCGCGCTGAAGACGATCGAGTACGACATCGTCATCGCCGGCTCCGAGGCCACCGACTCGCGTGCGGCGATCGTCCCGACCCTCATCGCCGAGGCGCTCGGCGTCGCCGGCCTCACCCAGGCCCGCAAGGTCACCGTCGAGGGCGGCACCGCCACCGTCGAGCGGGTCACCGACACCGGATATGACAAGGTCTCCGGCTCGTTGCCGGCGGTCATCAGCGTCGTTGAGAAGATCAACGAGCCGCGCTACCCGTCCTTCAAGGGCATCATGGCGGCCAAGAGCAAGCCGATCGACGTGAAGTCGGTTGCCGACCTCGGTCTGGACGCCGCGTCGGTCGGGCTCGCCGGCGCCCCGACGCAGGTCGTCTCGTTCGAGAACGCTCCGCCGCGGGCCGCGGGCCAGACCGTGAAGGACGAGGGCGACGGCGCGAGCGCGATCGCCGACTTCCTTGCCGGCAAGAAGCTGATCTGAGAACCAGGCCCAGTCACTTAAGACTTGAAGGAGAGATAGGAATGGCAGAGGTTCTGGTTCTCGTCGAGAGTGCCAACGGCACCGTCAAGAAGGCCACCTTCGAGCTGCTCACCGCGGCTCGTGCCATCGGTGAGCCCGCGGCGGTTGTCGTCGCTGCCCCCGGTACCGCCGCTGCGCTGAAGCCGCAGCTGGCCGAGTACGGCGCGGCAAAGGTCTACGTCGCGGAGAGCGACGACATCACCGGCTACAGCGTGGCCCCGAAGGCTGAGGCGCTCGCGGCGGTCGTGGCCCAGGCATCGCCTGCGGCCGTGCTGGTGACGTCTACCGCGGAGAACAAGGAGGTGGCGGCCCGCCTCGCCTTCAAGATCGGCTCCGGCGTGCTCACCGACGCGGTTGCGGTCGACGGCGACGGTGCCACCCAGCAGATCTTCGGTGGCGCGATCACCGTGCAGTCGAAGGTCGCCACCGGCGTTCCCGTCGTGACTGTGCGTGCCAACGCCTACGCCCCTCAGCCCTCCGCCGGTGCGGCGGAGGAGGTGGCCGTCTCGTTCACCGTCTCCGACGCCGGCAAGGCCGCGACGATCGTCGAGTCGGTCGCCGAGGAGAAGGGCTCACGGCCGGCTCTCGCCGATGCCTCCGTCGTCGTCTCGGGCGGTCGCGGCATCGGTGCGGCGGAGAACTTCGCGATCATCGAGAAGCTCGCAGACTCTCTCGGTGCCGCCGTCGGCGCCTCACGCGCCGTCGTCGACGCGGGCTGGGTGCCGCACACGATGCAGGTCGGTCAGACCGGTGTCACCGTCAGCCCGCAGCTCTACATCGCGGTGGGCATCTCGGGTGCGATCCAGCATCGCGCTGGAATGCAGACGTCCAAGACGATCGTCGCCATCAACAAGGACCCGGAGGCGCCGATCTTCGAGCTCGCCGACTTCGGTGTCGTCGGTGATCTCTTCACCGTCGCTCCGGCACTCGCCGAGGAGATCACCAAGCGCAAGGGCTGAGAAGCCTTCGAAGCCCCGGCCCACGCGTCAACG
>DASXYU010000130.1:0-14520 GCA_036502295.1 Jatrophihabitans sp.
CGATCTGATGACGGCGTTCGTCAGCTTCGATCGCGTCTTCGAGGTGCTCGATCTCAAACCCATGATCGAGGACGCCCCGGACGCGGTGATGCTGCCGTCCGGCTCCAGGACGATCGAGTTCGATGACGTCCGCTTCGCCTACCCCACGGCGCAGGAGGTCTCTCTGGCCTCACTCGAGGTCGTTGCCGCCCTGGACGAGCGGCCCTCCACAGAGGTGCTGCGTGGGGTCTCCTTCACCGCGCAGCCCGGGCAGATGGTGGCGTTGGTGGGGCCGTCGGGCGCCGGGAAGACGACCATCAGCCAACTCCTCCCGCGCCTGTATGACGTGACCAGCGGCTCGGTGCGCGTCGGGGGAGTGGACGTCCGCGGCGTCACCCAGCAGTCGCTGCATGACCGCATCGGCGTCGTCAGTCAGGACGCGCACATGTTCCACGACACGATCGCGGCGAACCTCCGTTATGCCCGACCGGAGGCGAGCGACGCGGAGCTCACCGAGGCGCTGACTTTCGCACAACTCGGCGAGCTGCTCGCCACGTTGCCCGACGGGCTGCAGACACTCGTCGGCGAGCGCGGCTATCGGCTCTCCGGTGGCGAGAAGGCGCGCCTGGCCATCGCGCGATTGCTGCTCAAGCGACCGGAGATCGTGATCCTCGACGAGGCGACGGCGCACCTGGACAGCGAGAGCGAAGTAGCGGTGCAGGCCGCCCTCGCGCAGGCGCTGCAAGGCAGGACGTCATTGGTGATCGCCCATCGACTCTCCACGATCCGCGACGCGGACCTCGTCCTCGTCATCGATGACGGGGAGATCGTGCAGCGCGGCACGCACGACGAGCTGCTGGCCACCGGCGGTCTCTACGCCGAGCTCTACCGGACTCAGTTCGCTGGAACTTCACACTTCTCTGACTAAAGTCAGCGGTCATGACGAATCTTGAGGACATCGCGGTGGTGCGCCGGTTCAATCGGTCCTACACGCAACGCGTCGGCGCCCTGGACGACTCCTTTCTCGGCATGGGTGCGCCATTGGGCACTATGCGGCTTCTCTTCGAGATCGGGTCGGAACCCGGAACCGTCCGGGCGCTGCGGGCACGCCTCGGCTTCGACTCCGGCTACCTCAGCCGCCTGCTACGTCGTCTTGAGGACGACGGTCTCGTCGTTCTGCGCCCGGACCCGGCCGACCAGCGTCGGCGCCTCGTGCGCCTCACCGCAAAAGGTCGGCGCCGATGGGGCGACCTGGAGGCCCGTTCAGAGGCGAAGGCGCGGGACCTTCTTGAGCCGCTCACCGAACGGCAGCGCGCACGCCTGACCGCGGCGCTGACTGAGGCCGATCTGCTGGTGCGCGCTGCGACCATCACGCTCAGCGACGTGGACCCGGCTTCGGCGCCCGCGCGCGACGCAGTGGGTAAGTACTTCGCCGAGATCGAGGACCGCTTCGGCTTCGACTCAGCGGGGCTCGACGACAAGGATGCAGCGTCGCTTCGGCTGCCCGACGGCGTCTTCGTCCTGGCGGTGAGCAGTGGGGGTCCCCCCGGCAATGAGGGCGTCGCCGCCGGGGGAGGTGCGGCGGTCGCCTGTGGGGGACTGCAGACCATCGCCGATGGTATCGGCGAGATCAAACGCATGTGGGTTGACGACGCATGGCGCGGCGCCGGCCTTGGATCGCGGTTGCTCCGTCATCTTGAGCGGCGCTCACGGGATCTTGGGCACCACACGCTGCGTCTCGACACCAACAAGGCCCTCACCGAGGCGATCGAGATGTATGACCGTGCCGGCTACCGGAGGATCGAGCGCTACAACGACAACCCGTTCGCCACCGACTTCTTCGAGAAGCGGCTAGCTGAATGATCAACTCGCTCAGATCCGTCGTATCCGAACGATCTGAGCGAGTTGATCAACGATGCAGCTAGAGAAGCGAGCGCAACACGTACTGCATGATGCCGCCGTGGCGGTAATACTCCGCCTCGCCGGGAGTGTCGATACGAACGACCGCGTCGAACTCCACAGCGCCGGCCTTCACGTGCACCGTCCTCGGAATCGACCCTCCCCCGGCGGCTACGCCTTTACTGCCGGGGGTACCCCCACTGTTGAGGCCGGTGACGCCCGTGAACTCGAAGGTCTCCTCACCGGTGAGCCCCAGCGAGGCGGCGGTCTGCCCCGTCGGGAATTGCAGCGGCAGAACTCCCATGCCGATCAGGTTGCTGCGGTGGATGCGTTCGTACGACTCGGCGATCACGGCCTTCACGCCGAGTAACGCCGTGCCCTTCGCGGCCCAGTCGCGCGACGAACCGGAGCCGTACTCCCTGCCCGCAAGAACAACGAGCGGAATCCCCGCAGACTGGTAGTTGATCGACGCCTCATAGACGAAGCTCACCGGAGCGCCGGCCTGGGTGAAGTCGCGGGTGAAACCACCCTCTGTCCCTGGTGCTATCTGGTTGCGGAGGCGGATGTTCGCGAACGTCCCGCGGATCATCACCTCGTGGTTGCCGCGGCGGGCGCCGTACTGGTTGAAGTCCTTGGGAGCCACGCCGTGCTCGGTGAGGTACTTGCCGGCGGGCGTATCGCCCTTGATGTTGCCGGCCGGGCTGATGTGGTCGGTGGTCACCGAGTCGCCCAGCTTCAGCAGCACCCGCGCACCCGTGATGTCGGTGACCGGAGTCGGCTGCAGAGGCATGCCCTCGAAGTAGGGCGCCTTACGCACGTACGTCGATGCGTCGTCCCAGGCGAAGGTATTGCCCGTGGGCGTCTGGAGGTTCTGCCACTTCTCGTCGCCGGCGAAGACATCGGCGTAGTCCTTCGTGAACATGTCACTCGTGATCGCCTCGGCGATCACCGCCTCGACCTCGGTGGGGGTTGGCCAGATGTCGGCGAGATACACCGGACCCTCAGTGCCTTCACCGATCGGGTCGTTGAGTAGGTCGATGTCCATCGTGCCGGCCAGCGCGTACGCCACCACCAGCGGCGGCGAGGCGAGGTAGTTCATCTTGATGTCCGGGTTGATACGTCCTTCGAAGTTGCGGTTGCCAGAGAGGACGGAGACCACCGCGAGGTCGTTCGCCTGCACCGCCGCGGAGACCTCGGAGATCAGCGGACCACCATTGCCGATGCATGTGACGCAGCCGTAACCGACGAGGTTGAAGCCGATCTTGTCGAGGTACGGAGTCAGACCCGCCTTGTCGTAGTAATCGGTGACGACCTTCGAGCCCGGCGCGAGCGAGGTCTTCACCCACGGCTTACGGGTGAGCCCCTTCTCGACAGCCCTCTTGGCAAGCAGTGCCGCGCCGATCATCACCGACGGGTTCGAGGTGTTCGTGCAGGACGTGATCGATGCGATGGTCACCGCGCCGTGGTCGAGGACGAAGCTCGACCCGTCCTCAAGCGTCACAGTCACCGGGTTGTAGGCGCGTCCGTTGGCGCTGACAGCCGGCGAATCGCTGGCCGGGAACGACTCCGCGCCCGCCTCGTCCACCCCAGCCGCGCCGGCGTAGTCGACCAGCGCGCTGCGGAACGCCGACTTGCCGTCGGTCAGCGCAACCCGGTCCTGAGGACGCTTCGGCCCGGCGATCGACGGGACGACCGTCGACAGGTCGAGTTCGAGTTTCTCGGAGTACTTCGGTTCGGCATCCGGGTCGTGCCACAGGCCCTGTGCCTTGGCGTAGGCCTCGACGAGCGCCAGCTGCTCCGCACTGCGCCCGGTGAGGCGCAGGTAGTTCACGGTCTCGGCGTCGATCGGGAAGACCGCGATGGTCGAGCCGAACTCCGGGCTCATGTTGCCGATGGTGGCGCGGTTGGCCAGCGGCAGCACGGAGACTCCGGCGCCGTAGAACTCCACGAACTTGCCGACGACACCGTGCTTGCGCAGCATCTCGGTAATGGTGAGGACGAGGTCAGTGGCGGTCGAGCCCGGCGGCAGGTCGCCATGCAGCTTGAAGCCGACGACGCGGGGGATGAGCATCGAGACCGGCTGGCCGAGCATCGCGGCCTCTGCCTCGATGCCACCGACTCCCCAGCCGACCACGCCAAGGCCATTGACCATGGTGGTGTGCGAGTCGGTGCCGACGCAGGTGTCGGGGTAGGCATAGGTGACGTCGCCCTCGACCCGCGTGAAGACGGTGCGGGCGAGGTGCTCGATGTTCACCTGGTGGACGATGCCGGTGCCGGGCGGCACGACCTTGAAGTTGTCGAAGGCACCTTGGCCCCAGCGGAGGAACTGGTAACGCTCGCGGTTGCGCTCGTATTCGATCTCGACGTTCTGACCGAAGGCGCTCACCGTGCCGAACTTCTCCGCGATGACCGAGTGGTCGATCACCATCTCTGCCGGCGCCAGCGGGTTGATCTTGGCGGCGTCACCACCGAGTTCGACGACCGCTTCGCGCATGGTGGCGAGGTCGACGACGCAGGGCACGCCGGTGAAGTCCTGCATGATCACGCGGGCGGGGGTGAACTGGATTTCGGTGTCCGGCTCGGCGGCCGGATTCCAGGAACCGAGAGCACTGATCTGCTCGGCGGTGACGTTGGCACCGTCCTCGGTGCGGAGCAGGTCCTCCAGCAGCACCTTCAAGCTGAAGGGGAGGTGCTCGGCGCCCGCAACCTTGCTGATATCGAAGATCTCGTAGCTCTTGTCGCCAACGGCCAGCGTGGTCCGCGACCCGAAGCTGTTCTTGCTCTCTGCCACGTCAGGACTCCTTCGTCCGCGTCTGTAACAATTTATCTTGACGTCAAGATATCACTCTGAGGCAAGACCCCGACGTCGGGCTTCTCACGATGAACGCACATCCTGCTCGGGTTCATCGCCCGTTCACATCACATACCCTTGCTGAATGGCGTTGAGGACGGCACCGGTGTTCAAACCGGCCGTCAGCTCTGTCTCGTGGGCCTATAGCCAGATGATGCGACCGATCCACGCGATCGGCTGGCGCACCATCCGCTACGTCCTCGGTGCCGCGTACTTGGGCTACATCATCGACCGAATCGTCGACAGCGGCGTACCCACCGGCCGCGAGACATTGGCGAAGCTGATGGTCATCGGCCTCGCGATCTCGGTTCTCGGTCGCGGCTGGAAGAAGCTGCTGTGGGTCATCGTGGACTGGTGGCCGTTCACGGCGGTCCTCATCCTCTACGACCAGTCGCGAAAGTTCGCCGACACAGCGGGCATGCCGCTGCACATGACCGACATCGCGCGCTGGGAGAACGACCTCTTCTTCGGTCACGTGCCCACTGTCTGGCTGCAGCAGCACTTCTACTCCGACGGACACGTCCACTGGTACGACGCGGTGGCGTCGCTCACCTACTCCTCGCACTTCCTCGTCACCCCCGTCCTCGCCGGCGTCTTCTGGTTCGTGAACCGGACGGTGTTCTACCGCTACATCAGCCGCGTCATCCTGCTCTCCTTCGCGGGCCTCGCCACCTACGTCCTCTTCCCGGAGGCGCCGCCGTGGATGGCCTCGCAGAACCACGTCATCGGCGAGGTGCACCGGATCTCGGCTCTCGGCTGGACCTATCTGCACGCCAGTTTTGCCCACCAGGCACTGGAATCGGGCCAGAACGGGGGAGCGAACCCCGTTGCCGCCATGCCATCGCTGCACTTCGCCTTCTCGTTCCTCGCCGCGATGTTCCTGGCGCAGCGGATCGCGTCGCGCTGGCGCAATCTCATCTACTTGTACCCGGTCGTGATGGCGCTGACCCTCGTCTATACCGGCGAGCACTACGTCATTGACGAGATCGCCGGCCTCGCTTACGCGCTCGCCGCACACTTCGCGATTCGGAGGTTCGAGATCTGGTGGCAGGCGCGCCAAGGCTCGAAGCGGCTCACCTCCGTGGCATTCGACGAGACCGCCGGACTTTCGGAGAATCATGCAGCTGAGGTGTTAGAGGCAGGTGAGGTGGGGGAAACATCTGGGGCGATTGACACCCCAGATACTGCTGAGACGAATGGCGTTCCTGCGCGCGGCTGAGAATTTTGTTACTCATGTGATAGATGTTTCTAGCGTGGCGCATGGTGTTCTAGTGACTTCAGTGGCAGTCTTGGGGCGATCTGACTGCCGTTGAAATCGCTAGATGGGGGACGTCGTGCGCCTTGTTGCCGCCGCTGCTGTTGCTGCGCTCTTGGCTGCGTTCGCGGTGCTCGGAGGCAGCACGGCCACAGCCTCCCCGAAGCCCTCACCAACGGGCCCTGTGGCCTCGGCCTCCGCGGCAGCCGCCTCGGCCTCCGCGGCAGCCGCCTCGGCCTCAGCTGCGGCGCACGCCGCTGCAAATGCGGCGGCCTCCGCCTCCGCGTCGGCCTCAGCGGCCTCAGCGTCGGCTGCCTCAGCGGCTTCGAATGCTCCGTCGAACCCAAGTAACCAGGTGATTGATGCCGCAGCGAGTGAGAAGGAGACTCTCGCCAATCAGGTCGGCACACTCGCCAAACAGCTGGCTTCACTGCAGGCCCAACTCGACGAACTCCTCGGCAAACGCGAGCAGGCCGAGCAGAACGTTGCCCTCGCGCAAGCCCAGTTGGACGACGCCACGGCGAAGGCGGCGTCGGCGAAGGCGGCGGTCGGCACCGCCGAGCAGAGCGTGCAGACAGCACAGTCGCAGTTCGTCATGTACGCCCAGGCCGTCTATATGAATGGCAGCGTCGCGGGCGGCACCGGAACGCTGCTCACCGCACAAGACCCCAGTGCGTTGCTGGACAGCACTGCGCTGCAGCAGTACCAAACCTCGCACCAAACCACCGCAATCGGGCAGTTGCAGCAGGCGACCATCGTCAAGTCGAACGCGGAAGCCGCCTCGCGCAGGGCCGTCGCGGACGAAACGGCGGCGACCGCAAAGGCCAAGCAGGCCAAGGATGCTGCTGTCGCTGCAGTGGAGGATGCGAAGAATCAGCAGGCGGCGATCACGCAGCAGCAGACGCAGGTTCAGGGCAACCTCGATGCTGCCCAGAACAACCTCGCCAATCTCAATGGACAGCGCGCGCAGTACCAGATTTGGCACGGGCAGCAGATCGTCCTCGCCGACAAGGCCGAACAGACACGGCAGGAAGCGATCCAGGCGCAAGAGGAAGCCAAACTAGCCAAGATCAAGCGCGACCAGGCGGCCTCAGATGCACAGAAGGCACAGAAGGAGTTGCAGGAGCAGAAGGACGCCCTCAACGCCAGCCAGTCCGATACCAGCGGTCAGTCGTCCAGCAGCAGCGCCTCAGTCCCGGTCCCGACCGGCGGCTCATGGACCGCAGCGAAGGCACAGAAGGCCGTCAGCCGTGCGCTGAACTGGCTTGGAGAGACCTACATCTGGGCCGGCGGCAACGGAGCCGGCCCGACCACCGGCGGCTGCACCGACCCGATCGCGCCGTGCGGCACGGTCGGCTTCGACTGCTCAGGACTCGCGCTCTACGCCTGGGCGCCCTACATCTCGATGATCCACTACGCCGCCACGCAGTACACGCAGGCAGGCAGCTACCACCCGAGCTCCAACAACTTCCAGCCCGGCGACCTGCTCTTCTGGAGCTACAACGGCTCGATCTCCGGCATCCACCACGTCGCGATGTACATCGGAGGCGGCTACGTCATCCAAGCGCCGCAGAGCGGCGACGTCGTCCGCAAGACCAGGTGGGACTACGTCTCTTCCGGCTACTACGGCGCGACCCGTCCCCTTACCTAGGCGCCAGGCACACTTGCACTAGCGTGAGGCCCCGTGGCACGCACAGTTCTCGTTACCGGCGGCAATCGCGGGATCGGACTCGCCATCGCGCGGGCCTTCACCGAAGCGGGTGACAACGTCGCCGTCACGCATCGCGGCTCCGGTGCCCCGGAAGGACTCTTCGGAGTGACGTGCGATATCACCGACGCGGCGCAGGTCGATGCGGCTTTCACTGCCGTCGAGGAGAAGTTCGGACCCGTCGAAGTCCTGATCTCCAACGCCGGGATCACCGACGACACCCTGCTGCTGCGCATGGGTGAAGAGTCCTTCGCGAAGGTCATCGACGCGAACCTCACCGGCGCCTTCCGCGTCACCAAGCGGGCAACTCAAGGAATGCTGAAGGCGCGCAAGGGCCGCATTATCTACATCTCCTCGGTCGTGGCGCTGATCGGTTCGCCCGGGCAGGCGAACTACGCCGCCAGCAAGGCGGGGTTGATCGGCCTGGCGCGTTCCATCGCGCGTGAGCTCGGTAGTCGCTCCATCACCGCCAACGTCATCGCACCGGGCTTCATCGAGACCGACATGACCGCAGAGCTCTCCGAGGCCCGCAAGAACGAAATCCTGGGGCAGGTGCCTTTGAAGCGCTACGGGTCGGCACAGGAGGTCGCCGGCGCAGCGATCTACCTCGCCTCAGAAGCCGCGGCCTACGTCAACGGAGTGGTGCTGCCGATCGATGGCGGCCTCGGTATGGGTATCTGAGGATGGGGATCTAGAGATGGCCGGATTGCTCGAAGGCAAGAAGCTACTCATCACCGGTGTCATCACGGACGCCTCGCTCGCCTTCGGCGTGGCGAAGATGGCGCAGGAGCAGGGCGCGACCGTCGTCCTCACCGGCTTCGGCCGCATGTCCCTCGTCGAGCGGGTCGCGAGGAAGCTCCCTGTCGAGGCGCCGGTGATCGAACTCGACGTGGCGAACCAGGAACAACTTGATTCGCTGGCCGACCGAGTTCGTCCGCTCATGGACGGTGTCGACAGCGTCTTCCATTCGATTGGTGGCGCGCCACCGTCATGCCTTGGCGGCGGGTTCTTGGACGCACCATGGGACGACGTCTCCAAAGCGATTCACGTCTCGGCCTATTCGCTCAAGGCACTGGCCGTCGCAGCCCTTCCTCTCTACGGCGAGGCAGGCGGCTCACTGCTCGGCCTCACCTTCGACGCGCGCGTCGCCTGGCCGGCCTACGACTGGATGGGTGTCGCCAAGGCAGGCCTCGAGTCCGCCTCGCGCTACCTCGCGCGCGAACTCGGACCGAAGAAGATCAGGGTCAATCTGATCGCAGCCGGTCCGGTGCGGACGATCGCAGCCAAGGCGATTCCCGGCTTCGACAAGTTCGAGGACGCGTGGGACGGTCGCGCGCCACTCGGCTGGGACAACACCTCCAGCGAGCCCGTCGCGCGCAGCGCGTGCGCGCTGATGTCGGACTGGTTCCCGGCGACCACCGGCGAGATGGTGCATGTCGACGGCGGTTTCCACGCGATGGGCGTCTAGCCGCGGCGGTTGAGCTTGTCGAAACCCTAGGCGCACTCGCATGCAGACAAAACCCGACGCCCTGCTCGTCCTCTCCTTCGGTGGCCCTGAGGGCCCTGAGGACGTGATGCCGTTCCTCCGAAACGTGACTCGAGGACGTGGCATACCGGATGAGCGACTCGCCACGGTGGCCTCGCACTACCAGCACTTCGGCGGCGTCTCACCGATCAACGCGGCCAATCGCGCGCTCGTCGCGGCGATCGAGGACGACTTCGCTGCGCGCGACATCGCTCTGCCCGTCTACTGGGGCAACCGCAACTGGCATCCATTCCTCGCTGACACCCTGCGACAGATGACCGAGGACGGCGTGCGCCACGCACTCGTCCTCGCCACGAGTGCTACCGCGGGCTACTCGTCCTGTCGGCAATACTTCGAAGACATGGCGAGCGCGTCAGCCGAAGTCGGTCCCGGTGCGCCCGTGCTGACGAAGCTGCGGCACTTCTTCGACCACCCCGGCTACATCGAGGCACATGCAGCCGGGGTCCGCGAGGCACTCACGCGTCTTCCGAACGCGCGCCTTGTCTGCACCGCGCACTCGATTCCGGTGGCGATGGATGCTGCGGCGGGGCCGAACGGTGGCCTCTACCTTGCCCAACAGGATGCGACGGCGCTGCTTGTCGCCGCTGCCGTCGGGCAACCGGACTACGACTTGGTCTGGCAGTCGCGCTCCGGACCTCCCTCCGTGCCGTGGCTCGCGCCGGACGTGAATGATCACCTCCGTGAACTCGCCTCGGCCGGTGTGCGCGAGGTCGTCCTCGCTCCGACGGGCTTCCTCGCCGACCACATGGAGGTCATCTGGGATCTCGACGTCGAGGCCGCTCAGACGGCCGCTGAGGTGGGCATTCGGCTTGAGCGGGCGCCCGCCGCGGGCACGCACCCGTCCTTCGTCGCCGCGATCCGTGAACTCGTCGAGGAGCACCTCACCAGCACGGTCCCGCCACTCACCACCTGCGGCCCCACCTGCTGTCTGAGGTGATCACTATGTCGCGCTGCGTTCGCTCTCGGTCTGCCGCTCGCTGGGTCGCCCGGAGAGGGCTCGCGCGACCGGATCCTCGTCTCCGTTACGCAGCAGCGCGCGCCACTCATCCAAATCGAACCGGTGTGGCTGCGTCGAGGCGACGAACTCGGTGACGAGCTGCACGAAACGCTCGGGTTCGGCCCGATGCGGAAAGTGCGCCGAATTCTCAAAGAGCTCCAGCCGACTGTGTGGCAACGCGGCCTTGGCCTGGTGCGCGTGCTGTACCGGCAGCACGGAGTCCTGCTTTCCCCAGACGATCAATGCGGGGATGTTGCGGAGCAGGTAGGCGCGATCGAGCATCGTCACGACTTGGCCGCGCCAGTCGACACCGGAGCGGAGAGTGCGGACGAAGGCCGTTCGAGCGGTGGCATCGGGAAGAGCATTGACGACACGCATCATGTCGGCGGCGTCCAGGCCGAGGCCGTCGTCCAGCCAGGAGGCGACGGACGCCGCAAGACCGAGGACGCCGCGGGCCTGCCGCGATTTGAGCGCGCTCAGCGCCATGTCCACGCCGGGCAGCGACACGGCGCGAAGCAAGGAGGAGACACGTCGTCCTGCCCCACCAGTACTCACGAGGACGAGACGTTCGGTGCGATCCGGGTATTGATACGCGAACTGCATCGCGACTCCGCCGCCGAGGGAGTGCCCGACGAGGGTGACACGATCCAGGCCGAGGACGCTGAGCAGATCACGCATGCCGTTCGCGTACGCGGTGACCGAGTAATCGGCGCGGGGCTTGTCCGAGGCGCCGTGCCCGAGCAGGTCGGGGGCGATCACAAGATGGTTCTCGGCCAGGGCAGGTATGACATCACGCCACGAGGCGGAACTGTCACCGATGCCGTGGATGAGTAGCAGCGGCGGCCCCTCGCCGGCGACAAGGAAGGATCGGCGGTAACCGTGGATGAGTCGGGTGCGCATCGGCACGCGGCCGTCAGCGAACCACCGTGACCGGCTGTCGTTCATTGCACGCATATGCGCCCCCTGACGTCCGCAACGTGCCCGTCCTAGGTACTCGGCTACCGAGAGATCAACTTTAGGAATTGCGTGCTTCGATCAGGTTACGAGGCGCGATCCCGCGTTATACGCAGCAATGCGGGCCCTGCGTACGGCGGTGATCAGCGGCTGCAACCCGGCCGTACGGGCGGCGATTCCGGCGCGGTCGATCGCCCCGCCGGTGGGGTCTGACAGCGCGATGTCCAGCACCGCCTGCAGACGCTCGGCCTGCGCGAGTAATGCGACGGCTGCCGACGGCGACTGCGGCGGCAGGCGTAGTTGTTCGCCAGCCCGGCGGGCGTCATGCAGCGCCTCGGCAAGATCGTCCACCCAGTTCGAGACGTCCGCGACCGAGAGCGCCTCGGCGGAGTCACGGATCACCGTCGTGAGGTCGTACTGCGCATCCGAGAGCTGAATGAAGTCCTCCGGCAGCGGGTCGAGTGCGAACGCCTGCCAGAGGACGGTGGTCGCTGCGCTGCTCGGGCCGTATTCGACGATCCGCGGCACGATCCCTAGCCGGAAACCGACGACTGCCTCGCCGGCCTCAAGCGCGGCGCTGTGGAAGGGCGCGGGGCCGGGCAGGCCGCGGACGTCACCTGCGACGGGCAGGACGAGATGTACCGCGGAGCCTGCCCGCCGCCACGCGATGAGGACCTCGCGCAACGGCACGAGTTCGGCGTCGAAGGCTGCCAGACCTCCCACCTGATGACCGGCATCGCGAGGGCGTCGCGGATCGGCGGTCTCTGCCGCGTCCACGACGTCGCTCGTTCCGCACTGACCGGCCAGCCATGCATTGGTCCAGGCGGTAAGCACCCCCGAGCGGCGTCCTTTCACGCCGAATACCGTAGCCACCCCGCTAGCCGCAGACATCGGGGCCTCCGACTGGCAGCATGGCGTTATGCCTGCATGGTCCATATGGTTGATCGTCGCCTTGGTGCTCGGCATCGCCGAGACGTTCAGCCTCGCGTTCCTGCTGGTGATGTTCGCCGGCGGCGCCGTGGTGGCCACCATCGTCACCGCCGCGGGCGCCTCGGACGCAGTTCAGGTACTCGTTTTCATCCTCGCCAGCCTGGTGTTGCTCATTCTCGTGCGCCCTGTCGCGATGCGGCACCGCAAGCACGGCGCGCTGGTGACCGGGCCTCAGGCTCTCGTGGGTCAGCGCGCGGTGACCCTGAGCGAGGTCGACCCCTACGACGGTCGGGTGCGGCTCAACGGTGCCGAGTGGAGCGCACGGACGACAGATGAGTCGCCGATCGTCATCGGCACAGTGGTCGAGGTCGTCCAGATCTCGGGCGCCACAGCAGTTGTTCGGGCCGTCTCCACGAACGGCGCGAACCTGAGGGAGGGGCACGCATGAGTGCAGCAGCGATCGTCGGGATCATCATTGCGATCCTGATCGTCATCATCCTGATCCGGTCGGTCCGGATCGTTCCCCAGGCACGGGCAGGTGTCATCGAGAGGCTCGGGCGATACGCGAGGACGGCCACCCCGGGGCTCACCATCCTCGTCCCGTTCCTCGACCGGATGCGGCCGTTGATCGATCTCCGCGAGCAAGTGGTGAGTTTTCCGCCGCAACCCGTGATCACCTCCGACAACCTCACGGTCGGCATCGACTCGGTGATCTATTTCCAGGTCACCGATCCGCGAGCCGCGACGTATGAGATCGCCAACTACATCCAGGCCGTCGAGCAGCTCACCATCACCACGCTGCGCAACGTCGTCGGTTCCCTCGACCTGGAGCAGACACTCACCAGCCGCGACTCGATCAATGGTCAGCTGCGCGGCGTCCTCGACGAGGCGACCGGACCGTGGGGCATCCGGGTGGCTCGGGTCGAGCTGAAGTCGATCGACCCGCCGCCGTCGATCCAAGAGGCGATGGAGCAGCAGATGCGTGCCGACCGCGCCAAGCGGGCCACGATCCTCAGCGCGGAAGGGCAGCGAGAGGCCGCGATCAAGTCGGCTGAGGGGCAGCGCGCCGCGCAGATCCTCGCGGCAGAGGGGGAGAAACAGGCCGCGATCCTCGCCGCGGAGGGCGAACGGCAGTCGCGCATCCTGCGCGGTGAGGGTGAGCGCGCGGCCAGGTACCTCTCCGCACAGGGTGAGGCAAAGGCGATCGAGACGACCTTCGGCGCGATCCACGCCGCGCAGCCCGACCAGGCGCTGCTCGCGTATCAGTACCTGCAGACGCTGCCTCTCATCGCCTCTGGCGACGCGAACAAGATGTGGATCGTGCCGAGTGAGTTCAGCAAGGCACTTGAGGGGCTTGCGCGCCTCGGCGGTGGCGACGGTGATTCCACGTCGTTCCTCGACGTCCAATCGACCGCAGCCGGCACCGGAACCGAACCGATCGATACCGCCGGTTGGTTCGACCCCCACGACTCGGTGCCGAACCTGGTGCTGCCCGTCACCGATTCTGAATGAGGACGGCTCTACTCACTTTCGCAGTTCTCGTCCTGGGCCTCGCCGTGCCCGCCCGGGCTCAACGGCCGCCTCGACCAACTCCGGCGCCGGTGATCGTCCTCGATCCCGGGCACAGCCCGTCGATCCACGCGATCGATAAACACTCCGGCCTTGACGTCTCCGACTACGCCAACGCGCCCGAGATGCAGGACGTCTTCGCCGTGGCCGTCCTTGTGAAGAAGCGACTCATCAAGGACGGCTACCGCGTCGTCATGACGAAGGCGACAGCGGATGCGCGGGTCGACCTGGCGGAACGCGCAGCGATCGCCAACAAGGCGCATGCGGCCCTGGCGGTGAGCATTCATGACCAGGCCGGTGCCGTCGGCGGGATCGGCTTCCGCTCGGGGAACAACATCGTCTATGCGCAGTCGGTCGGGGGTTACCGCGTCACCCCGGGCGGGCGCCGCGTGAGCTTTACGAAGACCGCCGTCGCGAAAGACAGCCTCGCCTTCGCGCGGGTGTTCGTCACCGCACGTGCCAAGGCGCAGCGCACCACGATCCATCTGCAACGCGACATCGGGTATGACATGGCCAGCCGTGGCCTGCCCGGCGGGGATATGTGGATGGTGCAGTTGCTCTCCTCGGTCCCGTGGGTCTACAACGAGGCGGGCGGCAACAGCCTGGGACGAGTGGGGCTCGACACTGCGGACAAGCACGCCTACGCCGCGGGACTCATCTCCGCCATCGAGAAATGCGTTCCGCCGGGGGAGTAAGGCTCAGATCCAGCTGATCCGGTCGTGCAGGTAGACGTAACCGATGAAGCTCGCGGCATCGAGCAGGAAGTGGGCGATCACCAGGGGCAGGACGCGTTTGCTGCGCTGGAACCACCACCCGAAGATCAGCCCCATCA